>JAYKJG010000180.1:0-19392 GCA_035286285.1 Prochlorothrix sp. | reverse complement strand
TAGGGGATCGTAGGGGTCAGGTTTCCTGACCCGCCCGCCTGATTGACTGACAAAAAATTCTGCTGGGAGCGCGAAAACCGCGCCCCTACAAGACCTAGGGGATCGTAGGGGTCAGGTTTCCTGACCCGCCCGCCTGATTGACTGACAAAAAATTCTGCTGGGAGCGCGAAAACCGCGCCCCTACAAGACCTAGGGGATCGTAGGGGTCAGGTTCTCTGACCCACCCGCTGCGCTTAGGTTTGACCTACTTTTGTCAGGCCGATCGCGCCGGACGCGATCGAGAGGTTGCCGCGATCGGAAATTAACCATAAAATTAACTTAAGATTTTTTAATTTTTCCTTTGACTTTCCTGCAACTTTATTGCTGCGGCTCAATTTCTGCTTAAAAAAGTTGTTTTTGCAAGGTTGCCCCCTATGCCATGTCTGCTGTAAAGCCTGCTGTCCTTTTGGTGGACGGCTATAACATCATTGGAATTTGTCCCAAACTCCAAAAAGTCCGCGATCGCAAAGGACTGGAAGAAGCCCGTCGCCAACTGATTGAGGCTCTCGCCAACTACAGCGCCTTCCATGGCCACGAAACCGAAATCGTCTTTGACTCCCACTACCAAAACACCTGGGGCAGCCAAGAACGGGTCACCACCCACCTCCAAGTGTCCTACACCGAGTATGGCCAAACCGCCGACAGTTACATTGAGCGCAGTTGCGCCCTCTTCTTCCGAGAAGATTTGCGGCGGTTCCAGAAGCGCCTCATTGTCGCAACGTCCGATCGTGCCCAGTGGCTCACTGCGGTGGGTTACGGTGCTGAATGGATGTCTGCCCTGCGTTTAGCCCAAGATACCGGCCTAACCCAAGTCGCCGCACGGCAACACCACCAGCCCACCAAGCCCTCTAACCGGCGCTTCCTGTCTAGCTCGATCGATGCTAGCTCCCGCGCTAAGCTTGCTGATCTACGCCAATCCCTTCTGCAAGAAGGCCGCTAACACAGCCGCGCACCCCGATCGCAGCGCCGTCCCCCATCCCTCAGTTTTTTTTCAGTAAGGGATTGACACGGCAAAACCCCAAAGTTATAGTGATAAAGCTTCAATCCTCAGTAGCTCAGTGGTAGAGCGGTCGGCTGTTAACCGATTGGTCGCAGGTTCGAATCCTGCCTGGGGAGTTTAAAAACCCAAAGCCTTGATTCACCCTAGACGCGATGCAATGTCTAGCCTAACTCGCTTGATTTTGATTCGCCATGGGGAATCCGTGGGTAACGTGCAGGGCATTATGCAGGGATCCGGCCCTGGGGCAAGGGCTAAAGCGGCCCCCTACGATCGCCTCACCCCCCAGGGCCACCACCAAGCCCTTGCCCTCGGCCACCACCTGGCCCAACCTTCACAGCAAGCCTCAGGGCAAACTGCACCGCCAACTCACCTCTACAGCAGCCCCGCCCGCCGTACCCAACAAACCCTCTCCGCCCTGCTCTGGGCCTACCGGTTAACGTTACGTGGAGCCACCTGGACTGACCTACAGCGCCAATGGCAAGGGCTAGCTCAGTCAACGGACGCAAGGGGCAGTTTTTCCCAAGCCCTTCCCCCTCAATCCCGCTCCCAGCGCGGGCGAGGGACTTTGAACCCGCTTGTTCCCCTGCTAGCCCTCTGGGGCTTGGGGCCGGGGGATGAGGGGGTCAGGTTCGCTGCCCATCGCCTCACTGACCAGGACTGCCTAGACTTCTTGGCGTTGAATGCTGACGATCGCCCCGATCACGATCGCCCCGATCACGATCGCCCCCTAGAGCAGTTCCAGCTTGACGATCGCCTCCAAGAAATCAACAACGGTATTTTTTGCGGCCTCACCTGGACCCAAGCCCAGCAGCAATACCCCGGCCTGTGCCAGCAACTCCTGAACACCCCCGACTGGGTACCCATTCCCCAGGCTGAAACGCCCCAGCAGTGCCACGATCGCGCCCAGGCTTGGATCCAAACCGTGACACAACTGCCCTCCGGCTCCCAGATTTGGGCGGTGACCCATGGCGGCATTTTGCCCTATTTATGGGCCGCAATACTGGGGTGCGATCGCACCTGGGGCTTTACCGCAGCCCATACGGCCTGCTTTGAACTCTGCTGGGACGGCGATCGCTGGCAGTCCATCACCCGCCCTAGCAACACCCGCCACAACACCACCCTTTGGCACATCGCCCAATTCAACAACACCGACCACTACCGGCTACTCTCAGCCTCCTGATTGACTGACACAACCCTCGAAACCCTGATCTTGCGTAGGTTGGGTTAGCGATAGCGTAACCCAACAAAGTCAAGGCTAGTGTTGGGTTTCACGTTGTTCAACCCAACCTACAAATAAAGATGTGTCAGTCAACCAGCTCAGCCTCTCCGCCCCACTACAGCCACCGACTCGCATCATCCCAGTCCTGACCTGCGCTCCACTGGCCCACATTGGCCTCAATATTCGCCTCAATTTGGGCAATATCCGATCGATCGAACAACTCCCGCAGCGCCTCCCGGTCCCGCCCCCGCAACGGCATCAACGCCGCCGCCCCCTCATAGCTCACAAACGACCCTAACCCGTCTGGCACATGGAGTCCATCCCAGTGCGTAGAGTGGTAGGAATGCTGCACCAGCGGGGACAACCTCGCCTGGGGTTCCACCGGGTGGGCCAGTTGAAGAATGTCTGGAATGGTAGAAGGTTCTGAATGCCACATAAAAAGAGACCCCTCTGCTCTGTAAACCCCTCGGCGTATTCAAGCGCGTATTCAACCGCTGGGTTTGGACCAGATCCCATCCCCGATCGACTTAACGGACGCTGACAAAGCGATCCTTAGCCAACTGACGGAGGGACTCCAAATCCTCCCGACGGGAAACAGACAGGGGAATGGTCGCTTGAATTTGATCGAGGAGGAGAGCCGTATCCAGCGGTTTTTGGAGGTAGAGGGCACGATACAGGGCAGAGATGACCGTCTGCTCAATTTCAGCGCCACTAAAGCCAACCATAGCCTGCACCAAGGCTTCTAAATCAAGGGTTTGGCTGGACTGCTGATGAAGTTTAAGGTGAATTTTCAGAATGCTGGCCCGTTCGGCAGGGTCCGGCAAGTCAACGAAAAAAATTTCGTCAAACCGGCCCTTACGCAGCAATTCCGGCGGAATTTGGCTAATATCATTGGCCGTTGCCACCACAAAGACCTCCTGGGACTTTTCCTGGAGCCAGGTTAGGAAAAAGCCAAACAGCCGCTGGCTTAGCCCTCCGTCGCCATCGCCCTTGTGGATACTAAAGCCCTTTTCTAGCTCATCAATCCACAAAATAGCCGGGGCCATGGACTCCGCGAGGGTGATGGCTTGGCGAAAGTTTTTTTCGGACTCCCCCACGTATTTGTCATAGATGCGACCGGCTTCTAGCTTCAGCAGCGGCATTTGCCAAAAGCGGGCGATCGCCTTGGCCGCCAAAGACTTGCCACAGCCTTGGATGCCCACAATTAAAATGCCCTTGGGAGCCGGAAGATGGAGCTGCTTCGCCGCATCGCTAAAGCCCACCCGCGCTTGATCCAGCCAACGCTTCAGCCCCCCAAATCCACCCAACTCCGCTGTGAGGGTGCTGGTCGGAAAGTATTGCAGCAGGCTTTCTTCCCGAATCACCTGGGCCTTGCGGTTGAGAATATTTTGGATATCGCTGGCATCCAAGCAACCATCCTCAAAGGCCGCAAAGGCCAGGACCTGCTGGGCCTGCTGTAGGGTCATGCCCGTTAGGGCTTGGACGAGACGGGTCTGCTCCTCGTCTTGGAGTTGGATTGGGATGCGGTGCTTCAGTTTCAGCACCCCTAGGGTTTTGCGGGTAATGCGCTCCAGTTCGTCCCGTCCCGGCAGCTTAAGGTCAAAATAAACCAGAGTTGAGGCAATTTCTGGTGGTAGCTCTACGCTGTTGCCCGTGAGGACAATGGCCGATCGATGGTGGGCAAACATTTGCACCACTTCTCGAAACAGACGCATAATCACCGGCTCATCCAAGTGCTGCACCAAATCCTTGAGCCAAAAAACGGCCCGTAGATTCATATTTTGGATATAACGCAGCATTTCCAGGGGATCCCGCGTTTTATCGTCGATCGCTTGCAGGGTTCCCGCTGGGGCGTAGTCATTGGTCCAGGGCACATTCCCCCCCGGCGATCGAGCCAAACCCTGGGGCGCACTCCACTCAAACAGGGTCATATTCATGTCCTGGGTGGATTCCTGTAAGAGGGCTTGAACCCGCTCTTCTTCAACGGTTTCAATAGCAATCAGAGGGTGAAAAGACTGCACGAGAGTTTGAATTTCCCGTGCCCGCTGGGAAAGGGCCATGGCTGGGCTAAGGATAGGGCTGAGACGGCAAAAACAAAAAACAGTTCGGCACCAAGGGGGCAAAGGTCCGCCCTAGAAAGCAAGGCGGCAGCGCTGCCCCTAGGGACTAGGCAAGGCAAGAGCGAGGCATCACGGGAAGCCCCCCAAACTAAACCCGCGCCGGAGACTGTGACGGCTGATCTGGAGCCTGATCCGCCTTGGATTGATACTTTTTCTTAGTGCCCATGCGCGATCGTAGGGTCACATTTTGGCCCTCGGCGGTTTGCTCCAACACCAGCATGGGGGTCGGCTTGGCCTTTTGATCCCATTGCAGCGTTGCCAAGTGCCCCTGAATGGTCGGCTGCCAGAACTCTTCCTCCGCCTCCGGACTCAGGTACGCGGCCATACACTCACACACCTCCCGCACAATTTCGGAGGTTTTTTGGGAGGGCAGCTTCACCAAACGAATTTGAATCCGGAAGAGCACCCGCTTTTTGTCACTGCGGGGATCCGTCGCATATTCCACCTCAATAACTTCCATAATGTGACGGCCACTGGTGTTCGCAACCCCGACAGGACCAGTGGGGGTCGCCCGCAGCGCAGCGGCAATTTTGGTGTTGACCTTAGCCTTAATCTGGTTGAGAATCGCGTTGTTAAAGCCCTTCTCATCCATGCGCATCCGGAGATAATCCAGGTTAAACTCGCGGGAGTGAACCAAATCGGGATTGGTCTCCATTTTGGTAATGGTTCGGAGCGCTAGCTTGAGTTTTTTCTCTAACTCTTGGTTTTTAAACTTTTGGAACCGCACATCTTTTTGCAGTTTTTGGATCTGCCACTGAAAAAAGATCGTGCCACCCACCACTGCGGCCAACAGTAGACCCGCTCCTCCCTGCCATAGGGTGACATTAGTAGGAGAGGCGGGGGTGTTTTCCGCGCTGGGCGTTGACACCTGGGCAATTAAGGACTGAGAAGCGGGAGGGGTAGTGAAGTACGGCATTGTCGCAAACTCCATGCCTACAGGAACACGGTGTTGTCCAGCAACGGTGTTGTCTAGCAACCTGGCGTTGTCCAGCAACACGCAAAGGAACACGAATACAGAACACAGGTCACACACAGGTCAGCTTCGTTTTTCGGATCTGCTCACCTTGGAGCTTGGCATTGGTTTGAGCTTCGCCCACGCAGCCACCTGTAGACTTCTCCTGACACACCAGCGTAGGACACCCTGAACTTTGCCTAAACTCTGAAAGATTCCACTATTCTGGTCTGAAAGTAGAAAATAGGCTTCCGAGGCTTTACGGATTTTAACCGAACGTTCTGTATATAAAATGATCAGCTATCTTATTCTACTCGGTCTCTTCATGGGGATCTATAGCCTCCTCGGATTGGGGCTAAATGTGCAGTGGGGCTATGCGGGACTGCTGAACTTTGGCTATGGTGCCGTCATGATGGTGGGCACCTACACAACGGGACTGCTGACATTGCGGAGAGTTCCTTGGCCGATCGCCCCCTTGGTGGCCATAGCGGGGGCGGGGGTTATGACCGATCGTGAAGTTTGCTGTACAGGAGTAGGCTGAGCCTGTTACTCTTCACCGCAGAGGTGCGTTTATTCACCCTAAGGATAGGTTAAGTAACCACAAAGACACCAAGGCACTGAGCATCCTTCGTGGCTTCGTGACTTTGTGGTTCTCATGCACTAAGGCACTAAGGCACTAAGGCACTAAGGCACTAAGGCACTAAGCATCCTTCGTGGCTTCGTGACTTTGTGGTTGCCATCTCCCCAGACACAAAGACGCTAAGAATGGAACCAATCCCTGAATTCACGAATCACATAGCCAAACAAAGCGTTGATGCCGCTTTTACGGTCCATTCTGCCCTAGGCCCGGGTTTGTTAGAAAGCGTCTATGAGGTCTGCTTAGAGTATGAACTGACGAAAAGGGGGTTCAAGGTCGATCGTCAGGTTACTCTACCCGTCATTTACGACAACATTCAGCTTAGGGCAGGTTTTCGGCTTGATCTGCTGGTTAATGAATGTGTCATTATCGAACTCAAATCTGTGGAAACCCTGCTACCGGTTCACACCGCCCAAGTCATTACCTACCTCAAACTCTCGAATCATCGACTGGGGTTACTCATCAATTTCAATGTGCCTCTGATTAAAAATGGAATTAGACGCATTGTCCTATAGGTCTATGAAATCCAGATTGTACAGTACGCATTGAAGTCATAAAACAGAAGACCAAAAAAATCTCAAATCCTGGGAAAATAGCACCAGGGCAGGGAAAACCAGAGCATTAACCCTATTTTCCCTGCCCCTCAGGCTTAAAGTCCTAATACCGCAGGTTAGCGGGGTAGCGTCGCCGCAGTGCCCCCAGCAACAGTCCCGAAGCCAGCACAATCCCAACCACCATGCCCGTTTCTGGGACCGGCGTTGCCATCACACTGCTGGGTTCCGTCAGGTTTTCGCTGCCATCTTCCACCTCGCGATCGAAGCGATCGTCCCGCTGCTCCGCTGCCGCTAAATTTTCTCGCTGGCGATCGTTCACTAAGGCAATCATCGAGGAATAGGGGCTAATCAGGTGATAATCCTTAGCCAGGGCATTCACTGCGTCTAGGTTCGCCAATTCCGTCATATCCGTGGTGCGGCTGCGGTAGAGAATTAACTGACGGGCGGCTAGGGGCGCAAAGGGATCGGGCCGATCGGTTGTTGGGGGTACAGGGGCAGCCGCGATCGCCGCCGGAGCCGGTCCAGTAGGCGGTGCAGCAGAGGGGACAGGGGGGGCAGGGGCCACCGATCGCACCTGCCAGCGATACCCATCGGCAATCCGAGTTTCTGGCCCTGCTAGCCGCTCCAAACTCAGCCGTTGCAATGCCGTTTCCGCGTCCGTAGTCACTCCGCCCCGACTGGCTTCGATCGCCGTCAGCACCGCGTCTTCGTAGGCGATCGGCAAACTTGGCCCCAAATGCACCAGCCACAGGGGAGCCGCTGGCGTTTGCAAGGCAGCAATATCCGCCTCTAGCTCATAGCTCCCGGCATCTGTTAGCAGCAGAATCCCGTCGTAATCAGCAGAATTAGCGCCCCGTTGCAGAGTTTCAAACTGGTGGAGCATCTGGGCGAGGGATAACGAGCCAAAGAAGGGGAATTGACGGATAGTCTCCGCAGTGGGGCGATCGAGGCGCTGGGGGTCAGCACCGGGGGCAGCGGTGAGGTAATAGTCTATCTGGGTTTGGGGCAGTTTTTCCTGGATTTTGGCCAGGTTATCGACCAAAGGCGCAAGAACCGCCGTCATGCTGTAGGAGCTATCCAGAACCACGGCTAACCGCTGCGGTAAGCTGCCCTGTTCCTGGGGTTGCAGCGGAGTGGCTGTAATGCCATAGTCCTGAAGCTGAAGTTGATGAGTTTGGGGACTGGAGGGGGATTGTGCGGGAATTGATGCTTCAAACCAGCCCCAATCTGCATCCCAGTCGCGCTGTTTTAGGATTTCGCCTTGGCGCTCCCGTTGGGTCTGCCGGTTCCAGTAGACATTACGGCGCTCCGTCAGTTGGGGTAAGGACCAGCCCGCTTCGGTGCGCAGGACTTGGTAGCGCAGAACAATTTGAGCATGGCCCAGTTGTCCAGCTTCGCCCTGGGCCGGAATCGGAAACACCCGCAGCCGATACTGACGCGGCCCCACCTGCTCCAAGAGCGCCGGATCGACCTGCCGCTGCACCTCCTGGTTATAGACCTCCTGGGCTGCTCCACGGGTTGCCACCACCGCCGGATACCGTTGGGGATTGTCATCATCTCCCAGCCATAGGCCAGTGATTACGGCTGTTTCTGGCAGAGAAAAGCTGTAAAAGATCTCTTCGTCTTGTCCTGTGGGGTTTTCATAGCGCTCCTGAATCTCCACCTGCCCCCAATCGCCGTATTCCGTGACGGTGACTGCCTGACGAGTGAGGGGAATGACCTGCTGATTAATGTTAATTAAACCGGCTTTGGCCTCTTCTCGGTTCCAAGTCGCCTGGAGGGCCGCTTGGATTGCCTCCCGCTCTCCCCGCTGAATGGGCGTATCAAAGATTTGGGCATAGAGTTTGGGGGCTAGTTCCTTTTCCCAGTCAAATCCCTGGTAGAGAAAGGGCGATATTAGGTAGTTATGGAAGCTTTGGAGGGCTGAAATGATGCTGGGCCGCAAAACAGTCGTGCTTTCATAGAAATTGGTCAGGGCATCAACATTATGGTTAGCGCTGAGGTAGCGGTAGCGGTGGAGGTGGGCGTTGAGTAAGCCTTGGCGGATTTGGGGCAAATTAGCGAGGATTGCGGCCCGATCGCCCTTGAGGTCAAAGCTTTCCGTCGTTGTGCCTTCCAGATCACCAGGAGTGCTACCGTCAAGATCGCCGCCGCCCCGATCGCCACCGCTAGCCATCCCTCCCGGCTCTGCCCCATTTTCCACCGCGATCGTCTCTAAGTTCTGGGGATCAAGGCCCAGCAGGGCAAAGGCTTGGGCCTGGGGCTGGGGAAGCTGAGTGCTGGCGTGGAAGGCCAGAAGTAGCCCGATCGCCACCGCCGCAGTCAGGCCCACAGCCCCCCGTTGGCCCCACTGTTTACCATAGGCTGAGGCAATACGCCACCAAGACCGCACATAGAGATGGCAGAAGGCGAACGGACTGGCAAAAAAGAGGCTAGCGCTAAAAATAAAGAGCGCAAGACCCACGGCCAGCCCTAGGACTGACGCAGGATAGCGAACCAAGTCCCAGAGGAAAGAACCCAGCCAGCGGAAACTGAAAAATTCGGGAATAGAGCGCAAAATCCAGTAGCCTAGGCCGCAAAGGCTGGGAATCACATACAGCAGCAGTAATGTTCCGCCGTACAGCCCCAACATCAGCACCACACTTTGGCTCACCAGTTGGGCACTGGCCACCGCCCGACGGGAAGCCCCATAGCCAAAGCCAACTTCTAGGGCAAAACTGGTGATACCCAAGAGCAGAACCAGAAGAAATCCAGCGGAAACAGGGTTTAGCTCCCGTATAATAAACATTCGCAGCAGACAAAAGCCAAATAGGGGCAACTCCACTCCATAGAAAAAGCGCATCAATAATCCTGGCCACTTGCGGAAGCGGGCCGTTGCCCCCACCACACTCGCCCCCGTGGGAATCGCCAGCAGACCCACTAAACTGAGGGAAAACCCCAGGGGAATGGCACCGTCGATCGTCGCCACAATCAAGGGTCCGGCCAGCAGGGGTAGGAGCAGTAAATAGGCCCAACCGAGGAACATCAAGTTCCAGAGCCAGAAAATCAGATAAGAAGACGTATTGAGCAGAGATTTCACGGTTCTGATGGGGGTTTGAGGGGTTTGCGTCCTAGGGATGAGGGTTCTAGGGATTTTTGCGGCCCGCAATCTGGGCTGCAACAGCTTGTTCTTGCTTCTGGTTATAACAACCCCACTGACCCTTGGCATCCCTCCGGCCCCAAATTCCCCCATTGCCCCACAGAGACCGGATAGGTTTCGTTACAATTTCCCGATCGACCCCACAAAAACCCACAAACAGCGGCAGGGGTTTTGATCGGCTAGGGGCTGTAAGTCTGACCCTCAGGGCATTCTCAAATTAAAGGATGACAGCCCCTAGCTCCGGCGACGCAGCAGGTCCAAGAGTTTGACGAACTCCGGCGGCGGCGGCGCGATCGCCGTGAGGGATTTCCCCGTCACCGGATGCACCAGGCACAGCCTATGGGCATGGAGAGCTTGGCCCTGGAGCTTCAGACCGGGGGCGCGGCCAGAACTGTAGAGAGCATCCCCTAGGATAGGATGGCCTAAATCGGCGCAATGGACGCGAATTTGGTGGGTTCGGCCCGTTTCTAGGTCAAAACGCAGCAGGCTATAGTTTCCCAACCGTTCCTGAACCTGCCAGCGGGTTGCGGCCCAACGTCCGCCTTTGTCTTCGGGGACGATCGCCATTTTTTTGCGATCGATCGGGTGCCGCCCCACGGGTTGCTCAATGCGTCCGGTTTCGGTCTTCGGGACTCCGTGAATAATGCCTAAATACTGCCGTTGTGCTGTTTTTTGGCGGATTTGCCGCTGAAGATCCAACAAAGCAAGGTCTGTCTTCGCCACCACCATCACCCCGCTCGTATCCTTATCTAAACGATGGACAATTCCCGGTCGCTGCACCCCACCAATGCCGGGTAAGTCGGGGCAGTGGGCCAGTAAGCCATGGACGAGCGTACCTTGGCCATGGCCCGGAGCGGGATGCACCACCAAACCCTTCGGCTTATTGAGCAAAATTAAGTGACTATCTTCATAGAGAATCTCTAGATCCATTGGCTCCGGTTGCAAATCGAGGGGTTCTGGCTCCGGTAGCTGAATTTTCAGGCAGTCCCCCGCCTTGAGCTTGGCTTTTTTATGGGTTTCCGGCTGGCCATTGAGCCAAACTTGCCCCTGCTCAATGAGTTTTTGTAACCGCGATCGCGACAAACCTGCCGCCTCTGGCACGGCCTGGGCCACCCACCGATCGAGGCGATCGCCCCCCTCCGTGACCACAAAGGTTAGGATCTCTGGGCCATCCTCACAGTCCACTAGCGTTTCCAGTGCGTCTACAGGCGCATCTACAGGTGCATCTACAGGTACATCTACAGGCATATCCAGAGGCGTATTTCCATTCATTGCGTCTCCATTCCAGACCTAACGGGCAGACCTAACGGGGCACCGGCACCTGGCCCAGAAGACCCGCAATCACCCGATCGGGACTGATTCCGTCCAACTGGGCTTCCGGGCGCAAAATCAAGCGATGCCGTAATAAAGGCTGGGCGACCATCTTTAAATCATCGGGCGTGACAAAGGTGCGCTGGGACAGCCAAGCCGCTGCCTTTGCCGCCATTAGCCAAGCCACCGTCGATCGGGGCGAAGCCCCCAAAAACAAATCCCCATGGTTGCGGGTGCGCTCCACCAAAGCCAATAAATACTCCAGCAGATTATCCGCCACCTCAACCTCCTGCACCTGCCGCCGTGCCGCCAGGATATGCTGCACCGTTGCCACCGGCTTCAGGCGCTCTAAATCCGATCGTTGTGCCCGAAAACCCGACTGATTATTGAGCAGCATCTGTTTTTCCGCCGCTTTATCGGGATAATTGACCTCTAGCTTAAACAAAAAGCGATCGAGCTGAGCCTCCGGCAAAGGATAAGTCCCCTCAAACTCCAAGGGGTTCTGCGTCGCCACCACCCAAAACAAATCCGGCAACGGCCAACTCGTGCCATCCAGCGTCACCTGCTGCTCCTGCATCGCCTCCAAAAGGGCCGACTGGGTTTTGGGTGGGGTGCGGTTAACCTCATCCGCCAGCAAAATCTGGGTAAAGACTGGCCCTTGCTTAAGGCTGAATTCCTTTGTATTCAGGTCAAAAATATTGGTGCCTAAAATATCCGACGGCAAAACATCCGGCGTAAGCTGAATTCGCCGAAAATCTGCCTGAACCAGCCGCGCCAGCAGCTTCACCAGCAAGGTTTTCCCCGTTCCCGGCACCCCTTCAAGGATGACATGGCCACCACTGAGCAGGGCAACCAGCAGTTGCTGCACCAAGATACTTTGGCCCACCAGCAGGCGATCGAGGGCGCTATGCAAACGGCTAAAGGGAGCATGAAGATCGGTCATAGGGGCAAGTGGCTCAACTGGGGTAGCTCAACTGGAATAACTCAACTGGAATAGCTCAACTGGGGATGGCTTCAGGTTATCAAGCCCTGAAGGTTATGAAACCTTAATGTCCTATGGCAATTTAGGCAGTTAAAGTATCTTAAGATACAGATTTTCTGAGCGAGTTCAACCTAAACCATGAATAAAGTTACCGCCGTGATCCGCCTCGATAAACTCAAAGAAGTCCAAACTGCTTTGATTAAAAGCGGTATCGTGGGCATGACGGCCATTGATGTCCAGGGCTACGGGCGGCAGCGCGGCCATACCGCCTCCTACCGAGGAGCCAAGCACGCCGTTGAGTTTCACCCCAAAGTGCGGCTAGAGGTAGTCGTCACCGCAGAGCAAACCCAATACACCATTAGCACGATCGTAACCGCAGCCCAAACCGGGGTCATTGGCGATGGCAAAATTTTTGTCTCCCCCATCGAGAAGACCATTCGCATCCGCACCCAAGAAGAAGATCACAATGCACTGTAGGAAGCAGACCCCTGGCAGCTATCCCAGCAATTAAGCAAAAGGGTCAAAACAGCGATTAAGGCAGGTTTTAACAAAGATTCGGCAATTCGGCACCCTGGGGGCAGCGCTAATGGGGGAAAAAATCCCTACTTAGCACCGTCCCCAGGCACGGCAATCAGGGCTAGCTCGACGCGATCGGCCTTGGGCTGGGCTAAGGCAATGGCAATATTTGGCCCAAAAAAGCGAGTCATTTTCTCTTCTTTTTCCTGCCACTTACTGAAGGGAATCGCAGGGGAGGAAAACTCCAGCACCAACGTATAGGCTCCATCCCGGCTCTCTTCCCGCATTCCCTCCAAATCAGGGTGTTCTTCGTTGCTCAGGAACAATTTCAGGGCTTTAAGGGCCGGTTCAAGGTGGACATACTGGCCGTAGCGGTTGCGGCTAATGTCCTTGCGCACTTGGGTTTGGGTGGGGGTAGCCTGTTTTTCCCGCAGGGCCAGGACTTCAGGGGAGGTGGGCTGGGTTAAGGGAACGGGCTTGAGTTCAACGGCTTTGAGCGCAATCCCAATCAGCAGAACGGGAAAGCCATAGAAAAAGCCCGCCAAGTTCAGGGTGGCATTCCCGGAGGCATAGGCCCAAAATCCGACAACCACTAAAACAGAACCAACACTGACGGCAACATTGCTGAGGGTGAGACGCATGGGCAGAGTGAGTAAACGGAATAGGATCGGGAGCAGGTCAGAATCTTAAAATCTTTAACATAAGTTTACAAGAGTCCGGCCCTTTAGGCGCGATCGAACCCACTCCCCAGCCCCATGCCGCCCCTGGCCGCAAAAACGTTACCAACCCAATGCCCATCGCGTCGGGTGTATCCCACTTTCGCCAATGGACAGCCGGGACGGCCATCCCCCAAGAACCTTAATACCAAATTCGACTAAATCTCGATTCATTTTGGTAGGGACAATCCCCCCGTGGTTGCCCCTGTATTGGGCTGGTCGAGGGTCGGCACAGGGGCACGACCCCTACCCGTTTATTCGGTTTCAGGCTCAACGGATTTGGTATAAGAACCTTTTGGGCGGAATCAGCCCCTGGCGCAGCCAAAGTGATATGGACCCCAGGCAAGATACCTGGGCGACAACGGTGGGGAATTTCTGCCCTGGTGGACGAGGGCAAGATTTGGGATTGGGAGATCACCCTTAAAGCGGTAGCGTTAAGACAAGAGAATGAGACGTTAGTGTTTGACGGTCATTCACGATCGCAGTTAGCCAAAGGTAAAACATTATGAGAATTTTAGTGATGGGGGGCACCCGCTTTATTGGGGTCTACCTCACCCGCGCCCT
The DNA here is from genome assembly GCA_035286285.1 of Prochlorothrix sp. GTDB lineage: Bacteria > Cyanobacteriota > Cyanobacteriia > Prochlorotrichales > Prochlorotrichaceae > Prochlorothrix. The sequence goes on along the minus strand of JAYKJG010000180.1, from coordinate 5,643 downwards.
AGTCCGTCAGGGCCATGAAGTCGTGCTCTTTAACCGGGGTAACCGCCCCAGCCCCGTGGAAGGCGTGACCCAAATCCACGGCGATCGCACCGATGCCGCCCAACTCAGGGCACAACTAGGCCACGAGCAATTTGATGTTGTTTTTGACAATAACGGGCGGGAATTAAGCGATACCCAGCCCTTGGTGGAGATCTTCAAAGGCAAGATCCAACAGTTCATCTATGTCAGTTCGGCGGGGGTGTATCAAAAATCTGCCCAAATGCCCCACATTGAAGGCGATGCCGTCGATCCCAACAGCCGCCATAAGGGCAAATTTGCCACGGAAGACTACCTCGCGGCCCAGGGCATTCCCTTCACTTCGGTGCGCCCGGTCTATATCTACGGCCCCCAGAACTACAACCCCCTAGAGGCGTGGTTCTTCGATCGCATCGTCCACGATCGCCCCGTCCCCATTCCCAGCCATGGCCAACACCTCACCCAATTGGGCCACTGCCAAGACCTAGCCGCTGCCATGGTCGCCATGGTGGGGAACTCAGCGGCGATCGGCCAAATCTACAATATTTCTGGGGAACGCTTTGTCAGTTTTGATGGCCTTGCCCAAGCCTGTGCCGAAGCCACCGGTCGCGATCCCAAAACCCTAGACATCATCCACTACGACCCCAAAGCCTTTGATTTTGGCAAGCGCAAAGCCTTCCCCCTCCGGCCCCAGCACTTTTTCGCCTCGATCGAAAAAGCCAAGCGCGACCTCAACTGGACTCCCCAATTTGACCTCGTGCCCGGTCTGCGGGACTCCTTCGAGCGGGACTACCGACTGACGGCCCAGCCCGAAGCGGCGATCGACTTCTCCACCGATGCCCAAATCCTCCAAGGAGTCGGCTAGGCTAGGGTCAAATTAGACTAGGGTCAAATTGGGTGCATTTCACTTTGGAACCCTCGGCCTAGGGTAGGGGTCGCGCCCCCGTGCCGACCCTCTTGGCGGCCAAAAACCGGGGCAACCACGGGGGGATTGCCCCTACCGACTGGGTGAATCTGCCAAAGTGAAATGGACCCGTCAAATTAGACTAGGGTCAAATAAAAATCGTGGGATCCCTCACCTTGGCCCTAGCCCCTGGCCCCTATCCCAGAGCGAGAACAGGGAGCCAACGCTTGGCTGAGGGGGGCGCAACCGTGAGCGCCATTCCCTGCCTGTCCCTTGCCCGTGACCCGATGCAGCGACTCCCCCAGTTATGGCTCCCCAGAATCGCCCCGATCCTCCCATTCCCTGGCAAAATCTGCTCCATGGCCTCCAGGACAGCCTATTTGTCCTAGACCGCCAGGGCTGCTACTGCTACGTTAACCATGCCGCCCAAACCCTGGTGCAGCGATCGGCGGCGGATCTCCTGGGGCAACCCTGGGGGCCGGAACTGTCAACCCTCTTTGGCCCCTCGTTTACCCCCCTCTACCACCAAGCCCAAACCCAGAACCGTCCCCTCCACCATGAGCTAGTCACCCCCGATCGGCGCTGGTTTGCGGTGCAGCTTCAGCCCGATCGCGAGGCAATGCTGCTGTGGGTCCAGGAGATTACCGATCGCAAAACCCTAGAACAGGCGGCCCACAGTGGCCAGGAACAATACCGCTCCCTCGCCGAAGCCGCCCCCGTCGGCATTTTCCACACCGACGCAGTGGGCAATTGCTGCTATGTCAACGGACGCTGGAGCCAGATTAGCGGCCTTTCTTCCCAGGAGGTGTTGGGACAAAGCTGGGTGCGGGCACTGCACCCCGACGATCGCACCCGCATTGTTGAGACCTGGGGCCAAAGTGTCCAGAACCAGCAGCCCTTTCAAGAGGAATATCGACTCCAGGATACCCAGGGCAATATCACCTGGGTTTTGGGTCAAGCGGTCGCCCAATACAATACCAACGGGAGCATTACGGGCTATGTGGGCACCGTGACGGATATCAGCCGCTACCGCCAGCTTGAGGAGTTCGCAGCCCGAAAACTCCGCCAAGAGCGACTCTTAAGCCGATTATTTCAGTCCATCCATGAGTCTTTAGAGTTAAATGTGATTTTTGAGACTGCAACGGCTGAAATTTCCCAATTACTAGCCCCTTTAGACTGTATTATTGTTCAATACCAGGCCGATCGGGGTGTATGGGAACACTGCGCCGAATTTCGCCACCCCGACCCCCTCACCCAAGTCCCCCCTCCCAGCAGTGTGGGCCTTGAAATTCCCGATGCAGATAATGCCTTTGCCGCCCAGCTTAAACAGCTAAAACGGGTTTTAGTCCCCAATACCGAGCAAATTAAGGATACCGTCAACCAAACCTTGGCCCGCCGCTTTCCGGGGGGCTGGCTTCTGGTCCCCATTGTCATCAATCAACAGGTTTGGGGATGCCTGACGCTCATCGCCCAGACTGCCTCCTTTGCATGGCACAACGTGGATCTGCAACTGGTACAGTCCGTGGTCGATCAGTTGGAAGTGGCCATTTACCAAGCCAATCTCTATGCCCAAGCCCAGCAGGAACTGGAGGAGCGACGGCGGACAGAAGCAGCCCTACGGACCAGTGAGCAGCGCTTTCAGAACCTAGCCGCCAATATTCCCGGTGCTATCTTCCGTTATGTGCTCTATGCTGACGGGACGGATTCCATACTCTATATGAGTCCCGGTTGTACCAAGGTGTGGGAGGTGGAAGCCAGTCAGGTTGAAAGCAGTCCCCAAGCCCTTTGGGAGATGGTCCATCCCGACGATCGATCGGCCATGGTCGCGTCTGTCCTTGAATCAGCCCGATCGCTCCAGCCCTGGAGCCATGAATGGCGCATTATCACTCCCTCCGGCCAACTCAAGTGGCTCCAAGCTGCTGGTCAACCCCATGGGGAAGCAAACGGCTCTGTTGTCTGGGACTCAATGATTTTGGATGTCAGTGCCATCCAAGAAGCCAAACTAGAAAAACAAGAAAGTGAAGAGCGTTACCGGCTTCTAGCGGAGAATATGAGCGATTTAGTGGCACTCCACAGCCCCGGAGGCGAATATCTCTATATTAGCCCTTCCGTTGAGCATATTCTCGGCTATCGACCCGCAGAACTCCTGGGCAAAAGTCCCTACAATCTGTTTCATCCTGACGATCGAGAACGGGTCCGCTTTGAATGTCACCTGAAGGTGCTCCAGGGCAATTCCCAATCTGTCACCTACCGTATTCAACGCCAAACTGGGGATTATATCTGGCTAGAAACCCTAACACGGCCCATTTATGACGATTCTGGCACCATTTACCGGCTGCAAACCAGTTCGCGGGAAGTCACGGAGCGCATCCAAACCCAACAGCAGTTACAACACCAAGCCCTCCATGATGCCTTAACCCATCTCCCCAACCGCACTCTCCTCAAGGAACGGCTTACCACTGCCCTCCAACGGCAGAAAAAGCAACCCAGTTATCACTTTGCAGTCCTATTTCTGGATTTAGACCGCTTTAAGGTCATTAACGACAGCCTTGGCCATATTGTCGGCGATCAACTCCTCATCAGCGTGGCCCACAAACTGCAAACCTTAACCCAGCCCTTAGATGTGGTGGCCCGGTGGGGGGGAGATGAATTTGTGATTGTGCTGGAGGAAATGGCCGATATTGCCGAGGTTTTGCACTGTACCGAAAGCATTCTAGAGGGATTTCACCATCCTTTCATCATCGACGATCGCGCCATCCATATCACCCCCAGCATTGGCATTGTCTGGGGCGATGGGAGCTATGAACAGGCCGGTCACCTGCTCCGGGATGCGGATATTGCCATGTATCAGGCTAAAAACCAGGGAAAAGCCCGCTATGAACTGTTTAGCCCTGTCATGCACCAAGAGGCCGTAGATCAACTCCATTTAGAGCATGATCTACGCCGCACCTTAGAGGCCCAGTCTTCGGAGTTAGTGCTGTACTACCAGCCGATCGTCTCCCTGCGCACCGGCCAGATCACCGCCTTTGAAACCCTGGTGCGCTGGCAACACCCCCAGCGGGGTCTGCTGCCCCCCGGTGTTTTTATTCCCCTCGCCGAAGAAACCCGCCTCATTTCTAATATTGACTTCTGGGCGATCGCCACGGCCTGCCAACAGTTGCGCCAGTGGCGTAGACGCTTCCCCCAGGCCCAAACCCTCAAACTCAGCGTCAATCTTTCAGCCCAGGATCTGCAACAGCAGAATCTTTTACCCTTGCTGGATATGGTCTTGGCCCAAGGGCGGGCAGAGGGGCTAGATCTCGCCGGTAGCCTCACCCTAGAAATTACGGAAAGTATGCTGATTGAGGATATTGAAACGACGATCGATCTCTTCCAAGCCTTTAAGGCGCGGGGCATTCAGATCAGCTTGGATGACTTCGGCACGGGCTACTCCTCCCTGAATTACCTCCACCGCCTGCCCCTGGATAACCTCAAGCTCGATCGCTCCTTTGTCCAAACCATGCAGGAGGATCACAAAAACTATAAGATTATCGAGACAATCTTCACCCTCAGCCGTCAGTTGGATCTGCACGCGATCGCCGAAGGAATCGAAAGCTGGGAGCAGCTTCAACAATTGCGACAACTGGGGTACGAGGACGGTCAAGGCTACTGGTTTTCAGCCCCCCTCAGCGCTGCCGAAGCCGAAGCCTTACTCCTAGGGCCACCCTACCCCGTCCCCGCCTAAAGCCGATTGCCAGGGTCGATTTCCCTTGGGCAGATTCACCGATTTTGGTAGGGGCAATCCCCCCGTGGTTGCCCCGGTTATGGGTCGCCAAGCGGGTACCCCTCGTTCCCACGCTCCCCCGTGGGAATGCCTCCCCCGACGCTCCCGCGTCGATTCCCGGAGCATGGCGATAAAACCAAAGAGAATCCCCCCAGGGTTGTCCCATCTTGAGCTATTGGGCGGGGAGCCACCGGGGCGCAACCCCGCCCTCAAACATTTGTCCACGATTCAGGAGAACCATCTTGCTTACCCTTGGGGTCAACATTGACCATGTAGCCACCCTGCGCCAAGCCCGTCGCACCGTCGAACCCGATCCCGTTGGTGCAGCCGTCCTCGTGGAACTAGCCGGAGCCGACGGCATCACCGTACACCTGCGGGAAGACCGCCGCCATATTCAAGATCGCGATGTGCGCATTCTGCGCCAAACCGTGCGAACCCACCTCAACCTTGAAATGGCCGCAACCGATGAAATGGTGGCGATCGCCCTCGATCTTGGCCCCGACTATGTAACCCTGGTCCCGGAGCGGCGAGAAGAAGTCACCACCGAGGGCGGCTTGAATGTCGCAGGCCAGATCGATCGCATGGGCCACGTCGTCGAAGCCCTCCAAAGCGCCGGAATTCCCGTCAGCCTCTTTATTGACCCCGACCCCAGCCAAATCCAAGCCGCTGCCCAAATTGGGAGTCAATTCATTGAACTGCACACAGGCCGCTACGCCGAAGCCGCCACCCCCCAAGGCCAAGCCCAGGAATTACTCGCCCTCAAAGACGGCTGCGACCTGGCCCTATCCCTCGATTTGCGGGTCAACGCAGGCCATGGCCTCACCTACTGGAATGTTTACCCCGTGGCCTGTCTAGCGGGGATGGAAGAACTCAACATTGGCCATAGCATCATGAGTCGGGCGATTTTGGTGGGCCTGGAGCGGGCCGTGCGGGAGATGAAGGCAGCTATGTTCGGAACGCT
>JAYKJG010000179.1:0-6612 GCA_035286285.1 Prochlorothrix sp. | reverse complement strand
AGAGGACTTTTAGCAGGGATCCTGCGATCGGGCTTGTTTACGCGCTTGCCAGCCCATATAACCCAACAGAGCCGTAGCCCCCGCCGCATAGGCATAGCCACTGGGCACCCCAGAAAACGCGATCGCCAAACTGCCCACCCACAGCGTTAAGCAATAGATAAACAGCACCGTCGCCCGGTGGGAAAGCCCTGCCTTGAGCAGACGGTGGTGCAAATGGCGGTTATCGGCAGTGAAGGGAGATTTACCGTGGCGCAGGCGATCGAGGATCACCGCCGACATATCCAGCAACGGCACCGCCAGAATTAAATAGGGCAACAACACCGCCACCGTCGTCACACTCTTGACTAAGCCAACGACCCCCACCCCCGCCAGGGTAAAGCCCAAATAATAGGCTCCGCCATCCCCCATAAAGATCTGGGCCGGGTTGAAGTTGTAGCGCAAAAAGCCCAGGGTTCCCCCGGCCAACGCCGCCGCAATCAGGGCCGCTGCCGGTTGATCCATCGACAGGCTCACCATTAACATCACCACCGCCGCAATCCCCGACACCCCCGACGCGAGGCCGTCTAACCCATCAATCCAGTTAATGGCATTGGCCATGCCCACCAGCCACAGCAGCGTTAGGACCAAGCTTAACCACACCGGCAGGGACACCAGCCCCACAAAGGGAATGGTCAAAAATTCAATTTGTACCCCCACATTCCACGCCGCCATCGCCACTAGGGTTTGGGCAAAAAGACGCATAAAGGGAGAGAGGTTAAAGAAATCGTCCGCCAAGCCAATGAGGAAAAAGGCGAGGCCGCCAATGGTCACGCCCCAAATTTCATACTCCTTATCCATGGGGAGCCAACCAAAGCCCCCGGTCCACCACACCACCAGCAACGCAATCAAGTTACCGAGGAAAATCGATACCCCCCCAAAGCGCACCATGGGGGACTTGTGCATTTTGCGGGCATTGGGCACGTCAACGCGACCACTTTTGAGGCCGAGGCGACGCACCAGGGGGGTAGTCCCCAAAACCACGAGGGCTGAGAGACCAAAGGCAATGAAGTGATAGATCTGGAAGGATTCAAGGCTCATGGGTTAGGGTCAGTGGGGGTGGGGGTAGGGCACAGGGAGGGGTAGGGTTGGGGGAAAAACGATCGAGTCAGGGTCTTCATCCTTTTACCATGGGTTGCGGGAGGTGACCATGGGGTTAAGCCCAGGATTGGGGGGGCGATACATGGTGGAAATAAGGACTAAAGTCCTTACTACGGGCGGGAAATAAGGACTAAAGTCCTTACTACGATCGGGGAGGACTAAAGTCCTTACTACGGGCGGGGGGCTTAGAGGTAGCTACGGGGATCGACGGGTTCGCCATTTTCGCGCACTTCAAAGTGCAGGTGGGGGCCGGTGGAGAGGCCCGTGGAGCCAACCCAGGCCACAATTTGCCCCCCTTGGACCCGATCGCCTTCGTTAACATTCAACTCACTGGCGTGGGCATAGAGGGTGGTTATGCCCTGGCCATGGTCCAGAATCACGGCATTGCCGTAGCCCCCCTGCCAACCGGCGGCGATGACTGTACCGGGGGCTGCTGCCCCGATCGGCGTATTATAATCCACCGCAAAGTCCATCCCGGCATGGAGGCGGCGTGTGCCCAAGATCGGATGCTCCCGCCAGCCAAATTCGCTGCTAATGGGACCATTGACCGGGTAACGGAGCCGACCCCCACGGGCGGGACTGGGGACAAAGCCGGGGGCCGATCGCCCTTGGGGCAGACGGGACAGGATCAGTTGGGTAATGGCGGCGGAGTCGCGCTCTAGTTGGGCTTGGGCGGCTTCCAGGGCAAGGCGATCGCTGCGAAGACGGGCGGTGAGGGTTTCTTGGGCCTGGACCTGGAGTTCCGTTTGGGAGCGCTGGGCCAGTAGTTGCTGGCGGACCAGGGCGAGGTTATTGCGCTGGGTTTCTAGGGTGCTGCGCTGCTGGAGCAGGCTTTGGTACTGGAGTTGCAGCCCCTGGAGGCTGTGGCGATCGGCTTCGTATAAGCGCTTGAGGCGCTGGGTTTGGGCCAAGAGTTCACTGAGGTCATTGCTGTGGAGGAGCACTGCTAACCCTAGGGTTTGGGGTTGTTGCTGAAGCCACCGCAGCCGCGCCGCCACTTGGCTTTGTTGCAGGGTATAGGTTTGTTGGGCCTGACTGAGAGTTTGCTGGAGGGTGTTGAGGGCGGTTTGGGCCGTTTGCCACTGGCGATCGATTGCGTCTAGGTTGCTGCCCGTGGCTTGGATGCTGCGTTGGAGGTTGGCGATCGCCGCCTGGGAGATCTGCTCCAGGGCCGCAAGGCGCTGCTGCTCCAGCCCCAAGCCTTGGCGGTACTGCTCCAGTTGTTGCTGATACTGCTGCAAGGCTCCGGCCCCGGTACCGGGGGCAGTCTGGCCCAGGCTGGGTACAGTCCCCAGCAGCAGCAACAGGGTGAGGGCGATCGCCATGGGGGTGATCAGGATAGAGGCGATCGATCGCGCCCTCCGCGTCCCGCGCCTCCCGCACTCCAATCCCAGCCCCCGCCGCCCCACCGGGAGCAGACTCGACTGGCCCGCTCCCCGTGCAGCCCTAAGGTCCAGCAAAAATCGCCGCCTCCACATCGGTCCGAGACAGGGAGTAGGGGAAGGCCCGCTGAATGTCACGGCCATCGGCCCCGGCTTTGCGGTAGCAAACCACCACCTCCGTCACGTCCAGTTCAATGGTCGCTTGCCAATCTTCATGGGCAAGGCACCACAGGTTTCGTTCCGATTCATGGGGTTCACAGCCCCGGTTCTGGAGCCAGGTTTCAATGGCGGGCAGGGGATGGTTGTAGAGGGGGGTGTCAGGGGGGGGCAGTGCCATAGGGTTGGGATTAATCTTGCGATAAAGAGCTAGGAGATCAGAAAGCAACGGGAGTTTTGGCCTGGGCGGCTTCTGGATCCGGGTCGCCGGTTGGGGGGAAACCAGAGCCAGCGTTGGCAGCAGGCTGAGGGGGCTGGGGCCGACCTCGGAAGCCGTGGAGAAGACGATACTGGAAACTGTCGATATAGGTAAACAGTACTGGGACAACAATCAGGGTCAGGAGGGTGGAGGTGGTGAACCCTCCAATCACGGCGATCGCCATGGGGCTGCGCACTTCGCCCCCCGCCCCCAACCCCAGGGCAATGGGCACCATCCCCGCCATGGTGGAAAAGGTGGTCATCAAAATGGGGCGTAACCGCGACACCCCCGACTCCACCACCGCCCGGAACTGGGGCATCCCTGCCGCCTGGTTGGCCAGGGCACAATCGACGAGCAGAATCGCATTCTTGGTCACCAATCCCATCAGCAGCACAATGCCAATCAGGGCAAAGAGACCTAGCTCGGTTTGGGTGATCATTAAGGCCAAGAGTGCCCCGCCCAAGGACAGGGGCAGCGCTGCTAGAATCGCCAGGGGAGTCAGGAAGCTACTGTAGAGCAAAACCAACACGCCATAGATACAAAGCACGCCGATCGCCAAAGCGCTCAAAAAGCCCGTAAAGACATCCCGCATAATTTCGGTGTCGCCATCGGGCTGCTCCGTGACCCCAGGGGGCAAATTTTGCAGAACCGGCAGGGCTTTAACCTGGGCATAGGCATCCCCCAGGGAGACCCCATCCAGGTTAGCGCCAACGCTGACTTGGCGCGATCGATCGGCGCGGGTAATTTCCGCTGGACCACTGCCCAAGCTCACCTCGGCCACCGCCATCAGGGGCACCAAACTGCCGTTTTGGCTCGGAACCCGCAGATTTTTAAGGGTGTTGAGGTCATCGCGTCGATCGGGGTCGATTTGGACCCGAATCGGGATTTGGCGATCGGGTAGGTCAAACTTAGCCAGCCGATCGTCTCCGTCGCCGATCGCCGCCAAAGACAAGGTGCGACCAATGGTCTGGACCGAAACCCCCAGATCCGTTGCCCGCTGGGGATCCGGTGTCACCAAGATCTCCGGCTGTACCAGGCTGGCGCTGGAACTTAGCTCCACCAAGCCCGGAATTCCCTGCATTTGTGCCTCCAACGCCAAAGCCGCCTGATTTAGGGCTTCCGGGTTATCGCTGCGCAGGGTCACGCTGAGATCTTTGCTACTGCCCCCCGGTCCTTGGCTGCTAAAGCTAATGCGGGCACCGGGAATCTGTTGGAACTGGGGCCGCATCGCCGCTTCAAACTCCCACAGGGTCTGATCCCGCTCAGTCTTGGGTTTGAGGTTAATGGTCAGGCTGGCCCGGTTGGGATCGCCGCCGCGATCGCCCACCTCACTAAAGACAGACACCACACTGGGATTCTCAAACAACTGCTGGGTTACCCGCTGGGTCACTGCGTCGGTTTTCTCTAGGGTGGAACCGGGGGGCAGTTCCACCGACAGCCGACTCAGCCCCTGATCGCTGCCCCCAAACAGCCCCTGGGGAATCAGCGGCACCAGTTGCAAGCTGCCCCAAAACAGCAGCACCGCCACCACCAAGGTCAAGATCCGATGGCGCAGGGCCAGGGTCAGCAGGCGGCGGTAGGGGCCGGACGTTGGGGAAGTTTGGGGCGCAGGCTGGGTTAGGTTGTGGGGGCTGGAGGTTGGGGAGGTTGTACGGTAGGGCCGGAGGAGACGGGCGGCCATGAGGGGGGTCATGGTGACGGCGACCAAGGTGGAGAACAGGGTCGCAATGGAGACCGTAAAGCCGAAGGGTTGGAAAAATTGGCCCGAAATACCCCCCATAAAGGCCACGGGTAGAAAAATACCGACGATCGTGGCCGTGGTGGCTACCACTGCTAAACCAATTTCCCGCGCCCCGTCGATCGCCGCCTGGAACGGGGATTTCCCCTGCTGCAAATGGCTGTCGATATTCTCGATCATACAGATGGCATCATCCACCAGGTTCCCCATGGCCAAGGCCAAGGCCAGCAGGGTCATGCCGTTGAGGGTGTAGTCCAGCAGATCCATGGTCATGAAGGTGGGGATGATCGACAGGGGCAGGGCCGTCGCGGTGACCAAGGTGGGCCGCCAATCCCGCAAAAACAAGGACACCACCAACACCGTCAGCACCGATCCCTGCAAGAGGGAGTCGATCGTGGCCTGATAGGACTCCCGCGAATCCGTCGCGCTGGTAAAAACCAGTTCCAGCTTGACATCCGCCGGGAGGGTCTCCGCCAACGCCGCTACGGCCTGCTGTACCCCCTCTTCCACCGTCACCACCGGGGTGCCCGTACTGCGAAACACCGAAAAACCGACGGCAGGGGGCGGTAAGGTTGCCGCATTGTCCCGGTTTTGGAAGCGCACAACTTGCTCTGGCTCTTTGTAACCATCCCAGACCTTGCCTAAATCCCCCAGGGGCACCGTTGCGCCGCTGGGTAACTGGATCGGCAGTTGGGCCAGTTGGGGGATGCTGTCGGTGCTGCCTAGGGTGCGGAGGTTGCGATCGAGGCCCGCCACTTGGGCTGCTCCAGCGGGCACATCGGTATTAAAAGCCCGAATTTGGTCATTGACCTGGGTGGCGGTAATGCCCAGGGCCAGCAGTCGATCGGGGTTCAAATCTACCCGCACTTCGCGATCGAGGCCACCGGTGCGCTGTACCCGCGCCACCCCCTGCACCGCCAGCAATGCACGGCTAATGTCCCGATCGACCAAGTTACTCAGTTCTGCGATCGATCGCTGCTCCGACTTAACCACATAGCTGACCACGGCCCCCCCCGCAAACTCCAGCCGCTGCACGATGGGATCATTGGCATCCTGGGGCAGGGTTTGGCGAATTTGGGCGATGGCATTGCGCACATCGTTGGTGGCCCGATCGGTGTCGGTTTTGAGCACAAAGGCGATCGTGGTGCGGGAGACCCCATCCTGCACCGTGGAGCTAATCTCATCCACGTTGTCGAGGGGGGCCACGGCATCTTCAATTTTTTTGGTAATCTGGGTTTCCAGTTCCGTGGGGCCAGCGCCCGGTTGGGTCACGGTGACGCTGACGAGGGGCACATCAATATTAGGGGTGTCATCAATGCCCAGTTGGCCAAAGGCCAGCAGCCCACCGAACAGGAGCACCAAAAAGCCCACCAGGATCGGGACAGGGTTACGAACAGAGAACTCTGAAAGGTGCATAGGGAGAGGCGTGAAAGAGGGGCGTAACAGGGATCGCGTTGCCAGGGTTTGGCGCTACCGTGTAGGCAAACCCCTCCCCAATGTTACAACTTGTTTCTAAGTTCTAAGAAATTAAACCTAAATTCTCGTCCGGCGATGGGCCAGGGGTGGGATGGGGGCGGGGAGACCGTTGCCCAAGGGTTATGGGTCTGAGGTGGGGGGTTCAAGGTTACCGATCGCCCGATCGATCTCGCCTTGGGAAAATCCTGCGGCGGTCATGGATTGGATCACGGCGGCGATCGCCTCTGCCCGCCCTTCTGCCAGTCCCATTTCTCGCCCTTCTGCTAGCCCCACTTCTCGCCCTTCTGCCAGCCCCTCTTCCCGCGCCGTTTCAACCACATTGTTCATATCCCAATAGTGCTTCAAGCTTTCCCGGTAGGCGACCTGTTCGAGGGGGTCAAACTGGGCCACTTCGGCGGCGGTGAAGAGTTGGGTGAAGATGTCTTCCTGGAGGGGTTCGGGTTGGTCCAGCAGCTTGGAGAGGG
>JAYKJG010000178.1:0-10436 GCA_035286285.1 Prochlorothrix sp. | reverse complement strand
GGCGATCGCGTTTTCTGGGGTGCCCAGTGGCTATGCCTATGCGGCGGGGGCTACGGCTCTGTTGGGTTATATGGGCTGGCAAGCGCGTAAACAAGCCCGATCGCAGGATCCCTGCTAAAAGTCCTCTAGGGATAACTAACAAACCTAGTACTCTAGGGCGGAAGTTTGGGTACCTCTCCTGGATGCGACTCCTTCCCCTCTGAAGGGTTAGGGATGGGTTGGCTGTCCAGGGAAAGGGGTCCGTGTATTTCCACCGTGCAGGACGAGTTTAAATCTAGGCCGAGGGGACGGGTCAGAGAACCTGACCCCCTACGGCCCTTAATCCTTTGTAGGGGAGCGAAAACCGCGCCCTCGGCAGAATTTTTATCCGTCAACCAGGTAGCCGAGCCTGGGGTCAAGGCTACTGTGACGGGCGGGCATGGCCCAGGCCATGAACTAGATGGATGGCCTAGATGGCCTTGCATCGGAGGTATCGGGAATAGCAGCGGTGGTGATGTTGGCGGCTTGGCGATCGCCTTGCCTTCTTGGGGTAACCCTACAACCCAGACCTCTTATAAGATAAGCATTATCATCCATTCAGTCTTTCTTACATAATTAAAGATTATCTATAAAATCGGAAAGACTATAGACTGAAATCTATCAAATATTCAGGAATCAATGTACTTTTCTATATAAGGGAATTGCGACAGGCGACCGCTGTGTAATGACCCCCAGCGATCGTCCTTGGATGCGATTTTCAAGTGTATTGGGTTCAGAAGCGGCTATTTCCCTGGAACTAACGGGGAAACCGCTTCTTACCTTAGGAGCCTAGTCCTAGGGACTTCTAAGCCAGCGCTACACCTAGCACTGAGCACCAATCCCTTAGCTCATCCCCTTAAGCACTTAACCCTAGGCACTTAACTTTAAACGCTTAACCTTAGACACTTAGGAGCACACAACGATGGACTCACTAACTCCCCTGTCGCGGCGGCGATTTCTTAAGACTGCTGGAACAACGGCTGCGGTTTCAATCCTACTGAAGGGCTGTTTGGGGAATCCCCCTGGACCGACCAGCGGATCGACCACTGCCCCAACTACCCCGGCTGCGGCTCCTCTAACGACGGAACAAATGCCCGAAACTCCGAAGGTGAAACTGGGCTATATTCCGATCGTAGAAGCAGCAGGGCTGATTATTGCCCAGGAAAAGGGCTTTTTCGCCCAATATGGCATGACAGAAGTGGAGCTATCCAAGCAAGCCAACTGGGCTTCAGCACGGGACAACGTGACGATCGGCTCAGCGGGGGGTGGCATTGATGGGGGCCAGTGGCAAATGCCCATGCCCCACCTCATCACCGAGGGGATTATTACCAACGGCAATAAAGTGCCCATGTATGTGCTGGCGCAGTTGGTGACCCAGGGGAATGGAGTGGCAGTGGCCAGTCTCCACACAGGGAAAGGGCTGCACCTGGATATTTCCGGCGCTGCGGAGTACATCAAAAGTTTCCCCAGCACCCAGGGACGGAAGTTCAAAGCAGCCCATACTTTCCCCAATGTCAATCAGGACTTCTGGATTCGCTACTGGTTTGCTGCCGGAGGCATTGATCCGGACAATGACATCGATTTACTGGCAGTTCCTCCAGCAGAAACAGTACAGGGGATGCGCAACGGGACCATGGATGCCTTCAGTACTGGCGACCCTTGGCCGTACCGGATTGTCAGCGATGAGATTGGCTTTATGGCCACGCTGACCCAGCAAATTTGGGCCTGCCACCCGGAGGAATATTTGGCGATCCGGGCGGATTGGGTGGATGCAAATCCCAAGGCAACCAAGGCTATTTTGAAGGGCTTAATGGCGGCTCAGCAGTGGTGTGATGATCCCGCTAACCGAGCGGAACTAGTCAGCATTTGCGCAGGTCGCAATTACTTCAATATCCCAGTGGAAGTGCTCACTCCTCCCTATAAGGGCACCTATGAAATGGGGGATGGCCAACCGGCATTTAATGACATTAAGGTGGGACCGCTCTACTGGAGCGACGATCGGGGCAGTGTTTCCTACCCCTACAAGAGCCATGACTTATGGTTCCTCACCGAGAGTATCCGCTGGGGCTTCCACAAGGGAAAAATTGATGGCTTCGATACCATCAAGGATCTGATCGATCGGGTAAACCGTGAGGATATTTGGCGGGAAGCAGCCCAAGAAGCAGGGTTTACTGCTGCCATTCCCAGCGGTACTTCACGGGGGGTTGAAACCTTCTTTGATGGAGTGACCTTTGACCCAGAAAATCCCCAAGCTTACCTCGATAGCCTGAAGATTAAGCGGGTATAAGAGTCAAACTTATCCGACTAAAACACTCAACTCTAAGGAGTCAAAACCGAGTAATTTATGCTGGATCTGAAGCCTCAATAGTATGGTTTTAATGCCAGAAAATTCAGATATTCAAGCCGAATCCTAAGGGTACATTTCATCTTGGAGTAGCCCAGCCTCTAACCTGACTCAGAAGGCTCGTAGTACGGACTTTAGTCCGTCCATTAGCAAAAGTAAATGCACCCAATCCTAAGTCCTAAGTCATGCAATTCCCTGACTTCTGACTTACCCCTAAATCGTTAATAGTGGGTGCCCTAGGCTTGAGCTATAGCCCATCCTCACAACCTAATGCTAACAGCATAGAACCTATAACCGTACATCAGTTTAGTCCCTGAAAGTCGGTGCTTTTCCCTCTGTCCCAACACTTGAAAACCTCTTTATCCTTCATCTTGTCATGACTACATCTGTTCGTGTTCGGAGCCGTCAATCCAAATCATCTGTTCCCCAATTCCTGCAAATCTTTTGGGAGAAGCAGGGTAAAAACATTATTCCGCCCATTGTTGGCTTACTTGTGTTCCTAAGCATTTGGCAATTTTGTTCAGGCATGGGCTTCACCCGCTTACCAGGGCCACTCAGTGTGTGGACAGAACAGCGCACCCGCGAGTTATTGCTGTATCCCTTCTACGATCGGGGGGGTCTAGATAAAGGCTTATTTTGGCAAACCCTGGCCAGCTTAGGCCGGGTTGCCCAAGGCTATACCATTGCAGCAGTAGTAGGCATTAGCACCGGAATTATGGTGGGCCTCAGTCCCCTACTCAACCGTGCTTTAGATCCCCTCTTCCAGTTCCTGCGCATGGTTGCACCCTTGGCTTGGGTTCCGATCGCCCTCATTGCCCTCCAACAAAACCAGCCCGCCGCCATCTTTGTGATCTTCATTACCTCCGTCTGGCCCATTTTAATCAACACCGCTGAAGGAGTGCGCCAGATTCCCCAAGACTATATCAATGTGCGGCGAGTGTTGCGACTTTCCAGCGGTAAATTCTTCTTTAAGATTTTGATTCCCTCAGCCCTGCCCTATATCTTTACGGGACTACGAATTGCGATCGGTCTAGCTTGGCTAGCGATTATTGCCGCAGAAATCGTCATGTCTGGGATTGTCGGCATTGGCTTCTTTATCTGGGATGCCTATCAGCAAAACTATGTCAGCGATATTCTCCTAGCCGTGGTTTACATCGGTGCAGCAGGCTTAATTTTGGATCGCGGCATGGCCTTCCTCCAGAAATGGATTGCCCCCCTAGAACGTTAGGGTTTTTCCCATTGCCCCTAGCGGGTGTCATGGGCTGTATCCCAACTTAGAAGCCCTCACCCTAACTCTCTCTTCCCCCAGCCCCAACCCCAGGGTAACCCTGCCGAAAGCACGAAAATCACACCCCTACAAGACGTTGGGAATCGTAGGGGTTGGGTTTCCTGAATCGCCCTTGACACCTCAGTTTGACTCACTTTTGTCCGTCAAGCAGCTATAGACCTAATCACAATCTAATCCTTGAGGACTTTGCCATGTCTGCCTTTGTAATTGCCGAAAAAATTGAGAAGTCCTTTCCCCTCGATAACGGCAACACCTATGTAGCCCTAAAAGGCATTGATTTAGAAATTGCCCAGGGTGAATTTATCTCCCTCATTGGCCACTCCGGTTGTGGCAAATCCACCCTCTTAAATCTGATTGCAGGCTTAGATTTACCCACCGATGGCATTGTCTCCCTAGAAGGGCGTTTGGTGCGGCAGCCCGGACCGGAGCGGATGGTGGTGTTTCAAAATTACTCCCTACTGCCCTGGCTCACGGTGCGGGAAAACATCGCCCTGGCAGTGGATGAGGTGCTGACCTCCCTGTCACGCCAAGAACGGTTGCAGGTAGTGGAAGAGCACATTGATCTGGTGGGTCTTCGTCATGCAGCAGACAAGCCCCCCGCCCAGCTTTCTGGTGGGATGAAGCAGCGGGTTTCCATCGCCCGCGCCCTCGCCATTCGCCCTAAAGTACTCCTCCTAGATGAACCCTTTGGAGCCTTAGATGCCCTCACACGGGGGAATCTACAGGAGCAACTAATGCAAATTTGCCAAGATAACAAGGTTACAGCCGTAATGGTGACCCATGATGTGGATGAAGCGGTCTTGCTGTCCGATCGCATTGTCATGCTGACCAACGGCCCCAACTCCAAAATTGGCGGCATTCTGAATGTGGATATTCCCCGCCCCCGGAAGCGTATGGATGTGGTCAATCATCCCAGCTACTACAGCCTGCGATCGGAAATCATTTATTTCCTCAACCAGCAAAAGCGAATCAAAAAATTACGAGCCAGGAAGACGACCGGGGCCGTGAGTCGCCACGGACTGGAAAAGATCAATCTCGAACTGGGCTTTATACCCCTCACTGCGGCGGCTCCCCTAGTGGTTGCCAAAGAAAAAGGCTTCTTTCAGAAGCATGGACTAGATGAAGTCAGCTTAGTGCGGGAAACCAGTTGGCGGGGCGTTGTGGATGGCATTGTGGGCGGATACTTGGATGCAGCCCAGATGCCTGCGGGAATGCCGACTTGGCTAACAGCGGGGGGCTACCAGGACCAGCCCTTGCCCATGGTGACAGCCCTGACCATGACCCGCAACGGCAACGCCATTACCCTATCCAAAGCCCTCTGCGATCGGGGCATTAACTCCCTCGACACCTTCCGGGAAGCCCTCCGGTCTACCCCCGATCAACGCCATACCCTCGGTATGGTTCACCCCTCCTCCATGCATAACCTGTTACTGCGCTACTGGCTGGCAGCAGGGGACATCAATCCCGATCGCGATGTTAGCCTCAAAACCATTCCCCCAGCCCAGATGGTGGCTGACCTCAAAGCCCAAACCATTGATGGCTACTGCGTTGGGGAACCCTGGAACCTGCGGGCAATGCTGGAGGAAGTTGGGGTTACAGTGGCGACAGACCTGGAAATTTGGCCCGGTCACCCCGGCAAGGTGCTAGGGGTGCGGGAAGATTGGGCCAATACCTATCCCAACACCCATGTTGCCCTCGTGAAAGCCCTCCTGGAAGCCTGCCAATACTGTGCTGATCCGGCCAACGGAGAGGAAATCCGCACAATTTTGGCCCAGCGGGACTATCTCAGCACCAGCGTGGACTATATCCAACTGGGCGACCCCCATCAGTACAGTTGCAGCCTCGACCATCCCCACCGGGAGTATGCCCACCACTACTTCTTTGGGGAAGGCATGAACCGGCCCAGCCGCACAGAGCATCTATGGATGATGACCCAAATGGCCCGCTGGGGCGATATTCCCTTCCCCCGCAACTGGGTGGAAATTTTGGAGCGGGTCTGCCGAGTTGGGGTGTTCAGCACTGCGGCGCGGGAGTTAGGGGTGGTGGATGTCAAATACCGCCGAGGTCCGATCCAACTGTTTGATGGACAGTCCTTTGAGGCAGAGGATCCGATCGATTACCTCAACCACGTGGCGATTAAGTGCAACTTCAGTGTTGCAGAAGTGCCTTTACCCCAGCATGGTCTCTCGATCGCCGCTTAGGGGTAGCTGAGCATCACCGCTGCGGCAACTCAGGAACAACAGCAGACCCTAAGTTGCCGCCCCCCTACCTACCCCGTATTAACAGGACCATTTGCTGACTGTCCGTTACCCAACCCCTTCCCCTGAAGCTGAACCCAACCCTCGTTTAGATTTGTGTAGGTCAACAGTGAAAACCAGTTTCCCGAAAAATTCCAACGTACCGTCAGCCCCCAGCCTAGAATCCTCCCCCAATTCCTCTTCCCGTCCTCCCGCTTACCAATACACCCCCCAGCGGTCTACCCCTATGGCACCTTCTTTAGTTCGATCGTCTACCCACCAACCCGAAGCCTTCCTCCACATTGAGGGCGTTTCTAAGGTCTATCCCACCCGCAACGGACCCTATACTGTCCTAGAAAACGTCAACTTACAGGTTAATCAGGGAGAGTTTATCTGTGTCATTGGCCACTCAGGCTGTGGCAAGTCTACACTCTTGAATATGGTCTCAGGCTTTGCCCACCCTACGGATGGTGTGGTGCTGCTCAAGGGGCAACCCATCAAGGAACCCGGTCCCGATCGCATGGTGGTGTTCCAAAACTATGCCTTGCTGCCATGGCTGACTGTTTTTGAAAACGTCTATTTAGCAGTGGATGCAGCCCACCCCCAGATGTTGGAGGGAAAAAAGCGATCGATCGTCCGTGAGCATCTAGAATTGGTCGGTCTGGGAGATGCCATGCACAAGCGTCCCGGTCAGATTTCGGGGGGGATGAAACAGCGGGTGGCGATCGCCCGTGCCCTATCGATTCGACCCCAAGTACTGATTTTGGATGAACCCTTTGGGGCACTAGATGCAATTACCAAAGAGGAATTACAGGAAGAATTACTCAAAATTTGGAACGAGCATCGCTGTACCGTGCTGATGATCACCCATGATATCGATGAGGCGCTATTTCTCAGCGATCGGCTCGTGATGATGACCAATGGCCCCTCAGCCAATGTGGGCGAAATCCTAGAGATTCCTTTCCCACGCCCCCGCGACCGAGTCCTGATCATGGAAGATCCCGTTTACTACAACCTCCGCAACTATGCCCTCGACTTCCTCTACAACCGTTTTGCCCACGACGACGACGCAGCCTAGGCGCACCTGGGACAAGCTCTAGCCGTGCTCCTGTTGGGGCACGACACGGTTTATGAGGTTAAGACTAGGGGAGGGAAACCTCCCCTTTTTTGTAGGGCTGTGGGGTTATTTTGTTACTAAACTCCAGGAACTAGGGCATTGGTTTCAGTAAGCCGACCGATTGCAGTAAATCCTGCCATTCTTTGACCCACAGGGAAGAGTCTGGGGTCTGCTCCGCCGTTAAGACCGGGGGCAACGTCAGATTTTCCTGCTGATGTTCCTGCTCAATCCCGGCACTAATGACCGCTAGGGTATCGTGCCAAATTCCAGCTTCAGCAAGGGCAACGGCCCGATCGATCGTCGGCACACCATCCGCAGCAGTCCCCGCCGTTTCTACCGCAGACGCTGCCACTGCCCCATCAACCCGCTTAATCCAGGCCACAGCGGCGGGGCTATCGGGGCGCAGACTGGCTCCGGGTTCGATCGGCACAAAAAACCAGACATAATTCTGATTCAAGGCCAATTCTGGCGCATCCTCCGGCAACGTAAAGCGAATGATCCCGCCCTCAACGGGCACCGTCAACAGGGTATGGTAGACCGGCTCCCCGGCTTCATCCTGAAGGCTAAAAAAGACCTGCTCAGCACCCAGGGGCGGCAAATACACGAAAAAGGTCGGGTGAGTTTCCAGCGTATAGCTGATTTGCTGGGGATCGGGCACTAGGGCGAGGGGAAGGGCAGAATCTTGGGGAAGGTTCCAAGCCAGGGCGATCGGCGCGTCTGGGTTAGAGTCCGTTGCGCTAGCGGCTAAATCCACGACCTCAGCCGTGCGGGTGCCACCACTGGTACTGTTGCGCGGCGCAGCCTGACCGGGCACGGCAAACTGCACCACACCGCGACTGCCGCCGCCCAAGCTATTTTGGGGCGCAACTTGCCCCGGTGCGGAAAACTGAGCCGTGCCGCGAGTGCCACCGCCTTGGCTGTTGCTGGGGGCCAACTGACCGGGAATGGCAAACTGCACCGTGCCACGAGTGCCACCGCCAAGGCTATTGGCCGGAGCGACGCTGCCAGGGGCTGTAAATTGGGCTTGTCCCCGCACCCCGCCACCCAAACTGTGCTGGGGGGCTGCTTCTTCGGGTGCCTTAAAGGTTGTGGCCGTGGCCGCTGCCCCGGTGCCCAGGACCATGGCTGCTGAAAATAACCCCAAGGGCAGGGTTGTGCAGAGTGTGGCGATCGATCGTTGGGCGAAGGAGAAAGACTCCAGGGGAGGATGGTGGCAGAAGTTGGCGTGAACCCTAGAAATGAGGCTTAAACTGCCTGGAACCGCTACGGTTTTGACCGGAATAGAAGAGGGGGTACGTAATTCCATGTTTTGGTAATTTCCTGAGTGATCGGCAGAAATAAGGCAGAACTCGCCACGGGGGGGATACAACGCCGTTAGAGCCAGTTTCCCACAAGGACAAAGGCAGACCAAAAATAGGGGTGACGATACTGGGGATCGTGGAGCAGGGTGAGTTGGGCTTGGCGAAGGGCTTCTGCTTTGGAGCGCGGTAACGTTGGGGAAGCCGAGTTTAGGGGGTTGGCGGCGGGCTTAGGGTCTGCGATCGTAGCATGGGCCTGGGGAGCCGGACTGAGGGAGCGGTAAAGTTCCGCCATCAAGCGGGCTGTGGAAGCATCACTGACAGACCAAAGGCTGGCGATCGTGCTGCGGGCACCGGACTGGAGCGCAAACCCCGCAAGGCCCAATCCAGCGCGATCGTCGCCTTTTGCCGTTTGACAGGCACTCAGCACCAGCAGATCGATCGGCTCCCCTAGCCCCACCTGGGTGGGTTGGAACAACTGCCCCAGTTCCCCCAAGCCCAAGGTGTCGGCCCAGGTCAGCAAAAAGGTCTGGTTGGGATCAGCACTAAATTGGCCATGGGTCGCCAGGTGAACGATCGGGGCTTGGGTTTGGCGGAGAGTCTGGGTTAGGGTCGATCGGGTGAAGTTTTGGTTTAATAGCACCGTTCCCGGTAGGGTTGTGGTGATATCGGCCAATTCTCCGGCGACGGCGGGCAGGGGCGCAAAGCCTTGGCGGGCTTCGGTTAAACCGGCGGCCAGAACCTGGCGATCGCGACCTTGGCCAGCGGGGGGCAAGAGTTGGAGACCGGGGCTAAGGGCAAGGGCATAGCGCTCGATCAAATACTGCTGTCCATCCTGTAATACAGCCATGGGAATATTTTTCAGGACACCATCTAGCACAAAAACCAAAGTTTGGGGTTGGGTTTGGGCCAATTCTGGCTCAAGGGGCCGGATCAGCCAGTCATAGACCTGCTGGGCCAGCTTGAGATGGAGATCCCTGGGATAGGCGGGGTGGAGAGAGGAGTGGAGTTCCTGAAGGGTGGCTTCAACCTCGGTGCGGGGCAGATAGACGGTGTGGTGCTGGAGGGGGCGCTGGGGGGAGGTGGTGATCACTTCAAGGCGATCGTCTAGCAAAATGGGATAAATCACCGTTGCAGCGGGATCAATGGCTTGCAAATCCGTGGGACGGACCGTCAGGCAGGCATCCCGGAAAAAATTATCTAATTCTGCCAATTGCAAGCTTTCAATCACCGCCAGTGCCCGCTGGCGATCGCCTTGGGCCTGCTCTAGGCTGGGGGCTTTCGCCGCTGCGGCCAACAGCAACCCCACCAACTGCCGATACACTGGCTCTACGCTGTCCCGAAAGGAAAATTGCAAATCTGGGTTCATGGCCACTAGATCACTGCGCAGGGTTTGGAGAGCCGTATAGGCGACCTGGTAAGCTTGGAGAGCGGCAGGGTTGGGATTAACCGACTGAGAAGCTGGATTAGCACCAGTAGAGACAGCTTGAGCGGGTATAGTAGCCTGTTTAAGGTAGAGTTGCCCCAGTTGGGTGGCAGCACGGGCAACAAGATCGGGCTGCTGGAGTTGTTGGGCAAGGTCTAGGCTGCGGCGGGTGGCGGCGATGGCCCGATCGAGGCGGGGGTCTTCTGGGTCCAGTAACTGGCCCTGTTGTAGGAAAACCTGGGCTAAACTGCGCCGATCGCCCTGGGTTTCAGCCCACTGCGCAATCGTTGCCAAGATTTCACCTTGAAGCTGAGCCTGATCGGGGAGAGCCATGGTGTCCATGGCCTTTAAGCTAGAGCTAAGGTTCAGGGCCGCTACTGTGGCGATCGCAGCGAGGGTTGTTTGATCCGTGGAATTAGCGGGATTATCTAGGCTTAGGGCTTGTAAATCAGACCAGAGCGTTTGAATAAAGGTGCTGAGGGATTGGTTTTGGAGAGAGCGATCGGGCCGATCGGAACTGGCAACGATGAGACTAAACTGGTTCAGGCGGGCTTGGCTGGAGGTGAGTAGCGCTAGGGCTAGATCGGACGATTCAAGCTGCGATCGTAGGTCGGGATCACCTAAATTCACTTCCTTTGCTGCTAAATAGGCTAAGGCAAGGCGATCGGCCTCTTGATAGTAGGCCAGGGCAGCATCGGGAACCTGGAA
>JAYKJG010000177.1:0-10556 GCA_035286285.1 Prochlorothrix sp. | reverse complement strand
GACTAATCTCGATCCGTTTTGGTAGGGGCAATCCCCCCGTGGTTGCCCCTGTATTTGGCGGTCAGAGGGTCGGCACAGGGGCACGACCCCTACCCGTTTATTCTGTTTCAGGCTCAACGGATTTGGTATTAGTCCCCTCCAGGCTAGTAGTGGGGACTTTAGTCCCCTCCAGGCTAGTAGTGGGGACTTTAGTCCCCTCTTAGTCCCCTGAGATGTAGCCAAAATTTGGCATGATCACGTCCTAACCGTGAGGACTAAAGTCCTCATTACGGGCAGATTACCGTGAGGACTGAAGTCCTCATTACGGGTAGACCGAAGAGATGCAGGTTTAGGAACGGGTTGTAGGATGAAGACAGGTAACGTGATGTCCTAAAACCTATTCAGTCTGTTTAAGCTGCTATGAGTACGACCCTATCGACCCCACCCCAGAGCCTATCCACTCCTGCGGCTCCGGGTTTGCTTTCACCGGAGTTTTGGCAAGAGACCTTAGCCCTGAACCGTCGCCTCTTTATCCAACTCCAACGCCGCCCTAGCACTTTGATTGCGGGTGTAATCCAGCCCTTAATGTGGCTGATTCTCTTCGGTGCCCTGTTCCAAAATGCGCCCCAGGGGCTGTTTGGCACGGATGTGACCTATGGTCAGTTTTTAGGCGCGGGGGTGATTGTGTTTACGGCGTTTAGTGGTGCCCTCAATGCGGGGCTGCCCGTGATGTTCGATCGGGAGTTTGGCTTTCTGAACCGTCTTTTGGTGGCTCCCTTGGCCTCGCGGTTCTCGATCGTCCTCGCCTCTGCTCTCTACATCATGGCCCTCAGCCTGATCCAAACCCTCGCCATCATCGCCACCAGTGCCGTGCTGGGTGCAGGTCTGCCCAATTTAGCAGGCTTACTGTTGGTGACCCTGATGGTTATGGTTTTAGTGCTGGGCGTAACGGCCCTGAGTTTGGGCTTGGCCTTTAGCCTGCCGGGACACATTGAGCTAATTGCCGTCATTTTTGTCACCAACCTGCCCCTGCTCTTTGCCAGCACCGCCCTTGCGCCCCTGTCCTTTATGCCCCCTTGGCTCCAGTGGGTTGCCAGCCTGAACCCCCTCAGCTACGCGATCGAACCCGTGCGCTACCTTTACCTCCACAGTGATTGGAGTTGGACCAGTGTCGTAATGACCGCACCTTTTGGTGATGTGACCCTAGGGGGCGCTGTTGCTGTGCTACTGGGCTTTAGCACCGTTTCACTGCTCGTGATTCAACCCGCCCTCCGCCGGAGCCTCCTCTAGAGCGGGTGCAGAAACTCCGGTAGATTAGGTAAGGAGACGCTTACCCCCTTTGCACCAGGGGAATCGCCTGTACTTTGCCTGGAATAAACGCTATGACGGCAGACAACGCCACAACTCTCTTCTTTGCCTTCGTGGCTGTGGGAACCATTGTGTGGGGGTTTATCCGTGCCCGTCCCTATGGAAAGCTAGGGATCCTCACCTGGCTCCAGTCCATCATCCTCCTGGCCCCCTGGTTGCTTTTCTTTGGCCTCTTTTCCCTGGGGATCTACGTCAACTTTGCCTTGATTCTGTTTCTTTTTCTGATTGCTGTCGGTATTTACATTTACCTGGGGCGACGGCTCCGGGAAATGGGGCAAGAGGAGATGATCCGCAACCGAGTGGCACAGCTACTGGCGGAAGAAGAGGCCAGGGCCAAGGCAGCGAACCGCAAAAACGGCGACGCAGCGGACAAAGCGGAGGGTCCGGAGGGCCGCGCTGAGGCAGCGGGTTCTGAATCCTCCCGGCCAGAGGCTGGAGACCCTTGGGCGGGAGATGCCCGCAATGTGGGTCAACCCAATGACCGCACGTTGCCCCCCCTTCCCCTGTCCCCCTTCAAGCCCGTGCCGCCGGAGGATCTGCAACAGATGAAGGGCATCTTTGGCATTGATACCTTTTTTGCCACGGAAACGGTGCCCTACCAAGATGGGGTGATTTTTAAGGGTAATTTGCGGGGTGAACCCCAAGAGGCTTACCAACGGATGGCGCAGAAGTTGGAGCAGGGGCTGGGCGATCGCTATCGCCTGTATCTGGTGGCCGACCCCAACGATCGCCCCACGGCCATTGTGCTCCCCAGCAACAACGCCCAACGTCCCCTGACCCGATCGCAGCAATTGCTCGGCTTTGCCATCTTGCTGATCACCGTCTTTACAGCCCTGGAGCGGGGGGGACTCCAGTACGGCTTTGATATTCTTCAGGCTCCCGATCGCCTCCCCGAAGCCCTCCCCATTGGCCTAGGACTGCTCACCAGCTTGATCGGCCATGAACTGGGCCACTGGCTTATGGCCCGCCGCTACCAGATCCGCCTCGGCTTTCCTTTCTTTATCCCCTCCTGGCAGTTGGGATCCTTTGGAGCCATTACCCGCTTTGAGTCGGTGCTGCCCAATCGCACGGTGCTGTTTGATATCGCCGCAGCGGGTCCGGCAGTGGGGGGGGTCTTGGCCCTGCTCTGCTTGCTGGCGGGGATGGTTCTTCCTGCCGGAGATCTAGCCATTGCCCTCCCTACGCCCTTTTTCCAAGGGTCGCTGCTGGTGGGCACGATCGCCCGCCTCATCCTGGGTACCCAACTCCAAGACAATTTCGTCAACCTCCATCCCCTCTTTGTCGCCGGTTGGCTGGGCTTGGTGATTACCGCCCTGAATTTGGTGCCCCTCGGTCAGTTAGATGGGGGTCGCATTGTCCAGGCCATCTATGGCCGCAAGGTTGCCGGTCGCACCACGATCGTCGCCATTGTCTTCTTGATCGTCGCCTCATTTTTTAACCCCATTTCCCTCTACTGGGCCATTCTGGCGGTTTTCCTCCAACGCCAGCAGGAACGCCCCAACCTAGAGGAAATCACCGAACCCGATGACACCCGCGCCCTCTGGGGATTAGCGGCGCTCTTGGTGATGCTGCTGATTCTTTTGCCCTTCACCCCGGCCCTCGCTAGCAAGTTTGGCATCGGCGCACCGGGCGCAAGCCTCACGTTCTAGGAACCCTCCCCTAGGAGGGTCGCGGCTGGCGCAGGAACTCTAACTCTTGCGCCGATAACTCCCCCCGCATCAGCCGCGATCGGCCATCTTCCCCACCGGGCTGGTAGGTGAACACCTGCACCGCCCCATTCAGCCCCGCATTCTCCCAAGGCTGCCCCGCCCCGTCCAACAGTGTCCACTGGAGCCAGTTGGTCCCTTCCCGCAGCCCCTCCAGATAAATTGACTCCCAAGCGGGTAGGGTAAACGTTTCCCCGTTGAGGACACAACGGATCTCCCAGGTGCTCAGCGGGTCGTCTTCTTGGGCCAAGAGTCGTAAAGGGGCTTGGGTCAGAACAAAATCTAACAAAATCGGCTCTGCCCCATACGCGCCATCCGGGAGGTGGGGGGTCAGCAGGGGCCGATCGGCAGCGGGCACCCGCTGGGGAGTTGGGGCATAGAGGTGAAAGGTCACCTGGGCAAAAGCCCCCCAATTTTGGTAGCTCTCCCCCCAGGGCCGCACCGCAAAGACGCGCAGGGTGTGGCTTCCCGGAGCCAAATCGGTCAGGATCAGGGGTTGGCTGAGGTCGTAGATTGGCTGGGCCGATCGATCGTCCACCACCAGCGCCAAGTGTGGCCCTAACCCCAATTCCGGATCTTGAAACAGGTCATAGCCCTGTACCGACAACTCCACCTCTACCCTGGAGGTTTCTAGCACCCCATCC
This sequence comes from Prochlorothrix sp., assembly GCA_035286285.1. Lineage (GTDB taxonomy): Bacteria > Cyanobacteriota > Cyanobacteriia > Prochlorotrichales > Prochlorotrichaceae > Prochlorothrix. Next base: position 6,859 of record JAYKJG010000177.1, on the reverse strand, counting down.
GGTTGGGGCTGAAGAATTTGAACCTGGGGCATAAAGCGATCGTAGTACGCCTGTAGCTGCTGCACCTGAACCGGCGGCAAAACCTCCTGGAGACGAGTCCCCTGGGAATCAAACCCGATCGTGCCCGCCTCTCCCTGTTCTTCCGGCTCACCCGTCGCAGGCTGAGCATCGCTAGCCAATGCTCCCAAAGCACGAGGCAACGATCGCCCTGTAAAGGTTTCCTGCCCCCAGCGCAGCAGTAAATCCCGAAACGTAACCCGATCGCGCCAAGCTTGCGCCTGTGTTCCCTGGGAATCCCGGATCGCCTGCCCCTGGGTTTCCAGTGCAGCTTCGAGGGCTTGGGGCGAAGCTTCAAGGGCTGGGGAGTCCCGGCGGTCTGCTGGGGCGCTGGAGGGCAACAACAGCCCAGGGGAGGGGGATAGGGCATCACCGGCAGCGGAGGCTGCTGAAGGGGGTTGCAAGATCGCAGGAGGGGGGTCAAGCCGAGGTTCAGATGGCGGTTCTCCTAGGGGTTCTCCTAGGGATTTAGCATCCCCACGATCGAGCCAAGGCAGTCGGAGGCGGAGCGGATTTAAATCCGGTAGCTGCAAATCCGGTAGCTGCAAATCCGGTAGCTGAAAGCTGGAGAAGCGATCGAGGTTCAGGCGATCGACCCCCAGGCGATCGGCCCACCTCAACACCTGGGACGGACTCTTGGGGGGGTCTGCCCGGTCAAGCCCATCGGAAGACTCACCCCCATCCTGCACTGAATCCCTATCTTCCCCCAGTTCTGTGGTCTCGATTTCTGCTGCCGCTGCCGCTTGGACCTCTGCCGCTTGGATTTCTGCTGCTTGGACTTCGGCGGCTGCGGTCTCGATTGCTGCGTCTGCTGCCGCTTGGACCTCTGCCGTAACGTCTGCTGCGGTCTCAATTTCTGCGTCTGCTGCCGCTTGGACTTCTGCTGCTTGGACTGCTGCCGTAACGTCTGCCGCTTGGACTGCTGCCGTAACGTCTGCTGCTTGGACTGCTGCCGTAACGTCTGCTGCTTGGATCTCGATCGCCCCTGCCTCTTCCGCCGCCGTAATGGCCGTAACGTCTGTCGCCGCAATCTCTGCCGCTGCGACCTTAATGTCTTCTGCTGCCTTCGCTTGAGCTTCTGCCGCCGTAGCCTCTGCCGCTGTAACTCCTGCTGCCGTAACGTCTGCCACGGCAATTTCTGGCATTGCCCGATCGAACCCGATCGAACTCACCTCCCCCAACGATCGCCCCAACGGCCCCAACCCCGGCACCGTGACCAACGGCGATCGGCCCACAAATTCTGGCTTAGCCCCAGAACTAGCCACCAGGACCGGCAGATCAACCGGCAAATCAACCGGCAAATCAACTGGCAAATCAACTGGCAAGCCAACCAGGTGCAGCATCTGTAGGCCCACCACCTGCCAGCCCAAACTCAGTCCCAAAGACCCCAGATAACCTAGACCTTGCAGGACGATCGGCCCCAGCCACCCCCCCAGCCCCAGCAGCGCCAGTTCCTCCCAGTTAACCAGTCCCATCATCACCACAGTTGCTCCCCACTCACCGGTTGTTTACCTAGGGAATCTTACAGCGACCTGCCCTTGGAGTTGGAGCTAGCCCTCCCCATGAACCCTCCACGGGATTCGCCGCTGGACTGTCTCCCGCTGGACTTTCTCTAGAGCCAGCCCCGATCACTCAAAAGGAGATCAAATGAACGCTTAACCCCAGGTCAGCCGCCTCCCCCCCAGCCCCCGATCGGAACCCCTTGGCCCCGCTAGCTTCATTGAATTCAGCAATTAGAAACATAAGTAAACATTTGCTTCAGGCGATCGATCGGCCCAAAACACCATAAACGGGAACCCCCCACAGCAAGCCGATTCCAGCCTCCGTCTCCCCCGAATCAAGGCACCAAACCCAGACAGGACACAGGCTTGGGAAGATTGCGTTTTGTAAACAAAACTGACCAAAACCGGGTTTTCAGAGGTCCGGACCCCCATCTGTTGCACGGAGGTGGCACAATTGCTTGAGTTTGAATTATTGTTAACCGCCTCCAAGGCGTTTTTGTCCAGACCCCTATAATGCTCAAAAAGAACTCCACCCCCGCTTAATCTCATTACGATGCTCTACAAAACGTATTGTGTCGTAATGAAATCGCTGAACTGAAAACGCCCTATAGACCGAAAAGTTAACAATCTCAAACCACGTTACAGGTAGCTCCTCGCTCCTGTAACAGGGCCTTAAGTGCGGTGTGTCTCAGGGGATCCCGATTCCTGGAGACATGCCTAGGTGGAGGAGGCCTCGTTTCCGTCTACAGAGAGGAGAGTCTCGATGACAACCAGCTCACCAGAGCAGAAAGCGAAGGTGAAAGTTGTGGTAGACAAAGACCCAGTAGCCACTTCTTTCGAGAAGTGGGCGCAGCCCGGTCACTTTGACCGTGCCCTCAAGCGGGGTCCCAAGACTACAACTTGGATTTGGAACCTTCATTCCCGTGTTCACGACTTTGATAGCCACACGAGCGATCTAGAGGATATTTCCCGGAAGATCTTCAGCGCTCACTTTGGTCACTTGGCTGTCGTCTTTGTTTGGTTAAGTGGCGCTTATTTCCATGGCGCTCGTTTTTCCAACTACACCGCTTGGTTATCCGATCCCACCGGGATCAAGCCCAGCGCCCAAGTAGTTTGGCCCATCTTTGGCCAGGAAATCCTCAACGGCGACGTTGGCGGTGGTTTCCGGGGGATTCAAATTACCTCCGGCTTATTCCACCTCTGGCGGGCCGCTGGGATCACCCACACCTCTGAACTGTACGCCACCGCCTTCGGTGCCCTGGTTATGGCCGGGTTGATGCTGTTCGCGGGTTGGTTCCACTACCACAAGGCCGCTCCCAAGCTGGAGTGGTTCCAGAACGTGGAATCCATGCTGAACCACCACCTCGCCGTCCTACTGGGCTGCGGTTCCTTAGGTTGGACTGGTCACCTGATCCACATTTCCTTACCCGTCAACGCTCTGCTGGACTCCGGTGTAGCCCCCGCAGACATCCCGTTGGCCAAGGACTATGTGCTGGATGCAGGCTACATGACCCAGTTTTTCCCCAGCTTTGCAGAGGGCTTAAACCCCTTCTTCACCTTTAACTGGGGCGTATATTCCGACTTCCTCACCTTCAAAGGCGGTCTGAATCCCCAAACTGGCAGTCTGTGGCTCACCGACATCGCCCACCACCACTTAGCCATTGCGGTTCTCTTCATCATCGCTGGCCACATGTACCGGACAAACTGGGGCATTGGTCATGACATGAAGGCGCTCCTGGACGGCCACAACGGCCCCACTGGCGAAGTTGGCAACGGTCACAAGGGTCTCTATGAGATTCTGACCACCTCCTGGCACGCGCAACTGGCTGTCAACCTGGCTCTGCTGGGTTCGCTGACCATCATTGTGGCCCACCACATGTATGCGATGCCCCCCTACCCCTACCTGGCCATCGACTACCCCACTCAGTTATCCCTATTCACGCACCACATGTGGATTGGTGGATTCCTGATCGTTGGGGCTGGTGCCCACGCTGCCATCTTCATGGTTCGGGATTACGACCCGGCTAAGAACGTGGACAACCTCCTCGATCGCGTTCTGCGCCATCGGGATGCCATCATCTCTCATCTCAACTGGGTTTGTATTTGGCTGGGCTTCCATAGCTTCGGTCTCTACATCCACAACGACACCATGCGTGCCCTGGGTCGCCCCCAAGACATGTTCTCGGATACGGCGATTCAACTCCAGCCCATCTTTGCCCAAGGCATTCAGTCCCTCCAAGCTGCGGTTGCAGGCTCTGCTCAGGCTCCCTGGGTTGAAGCAGCGACCAGCCCGGTCTGGGGTGGCGAAACGATCGCCGTCGGCGGCAAAGTGGCCATGTCTGCGATCCCCCTGGGAACCGCTGACTTCATGGTTCACCACATCCACGCCTTCACCATCCACGTGACGGTGTTGATTCTCCTCAAGGGTGTTCTCTACGCCCGCAACTCCCGCCTGGTCCCCGACAAGTCGGAACTGGGTTTTGCATTCCCTTGCGACGGCCCCGGTCGGGGTGGTACCTGCCAAGTTTCGGCTTGGGACCACGTTTTCTTGGGTCTGTTCTGGATGTACAACTCCCTCTCCATCGTGATTTTCCACTTTAGCTGGAAGATGCAATCCGATGTCTGGGGCAGTGTCTTCCCCGATGGCACCGTGATTAACCTCAGTGCCGGTAACTTTGCACAGAGCGCCCTCACCATTAATGGTTGGCTACGGGACTTCCTCTGGGCACAAGCTGCCACCGTCATCAACTCCTACGGCAGTGCCCTGTCTGCTTATGGTTTGATGTTCCTCGGTGCTCACTTCATCTGGGCCTTCAGTCTCATGTTCCTGTTCAGTGGCCGTGGTTACTGGCAAGAATTGATTGAGTCCATTGTTTGGGCACACAATAAGCTTAAGGTCGCTCCTGCGATTCAACCTCGCGCCCTGAGCATTACCCAAGGCCGTGCCGTGGGTGTCGCTCACTACCTCCTGGGCGGTATTGCAACGACCTGGGCATTCTTCCTCGCGCGAATCATTTCTGTTGGATAAGGGCGAAAAGTAGGACTTATGGCAACAAAATTCCCAAAATTCAGCCAGGATCTGGCTCAAGATCCGACGACACGTCGGATTTGGTATGGGATTGCCACGGCCCACGACTTCGAGATGCACGATGGCATGACGGAGGAGAATCTTTACCAAAAGATCTTCGCCTCCCACTTTGGCCATCTCGCCATCATCTTTCTGTGGACTTCCGGCAATCTCTTCCATGTCGCATGGCAGGGTAACTTCCCCCAGTGGGTTGCTGATCCCCTCAATACCCGTCCCATCGCCCACGCGATTTGGGATCCCCACTTCGGTGAAGCCGCGATCGAAGCCTTCACCCAGTCCGATGCCTCCTATGCGGTGAACATCGCGTACTCCGGGGTTTACCACTGGTGGTACACCATCGGGATGCGCACCGTTGGCGATCTGTACGCTGGCTCCATCTTCCTGATGGTCCTGGCTGCACTGATGCTCTTTGCAGGTTGGTTACACCTCCAGCCCAAGTTCCGCCCCAGCCTCGCCTGGTTCAAGAACGCCGAGTCTCGCCTCAACCACCACCTGGCTGGTCTGTTCGGCGTTAGCTCCTTAGCCTGGGCTGGTCACCTGATTCACGTTGCAATTCCCGCTTCCCGTGGGGAAACCGTGAACTGGGGGAACTTCATGAGCACCCCGCCCCACCCGGCTGGTTTAGCCCCCTTCTTTAGCGGTAACTGGGCTGTGTATGCTCAGAACCCCGACACCACCGGCCATGTCTTTGGCACGGCGGAAGGCGCTGGCTCTGCCATCCTCACCTTCTTAGGCGGGTTCCACCCCCAGACCGAATCGTTGTGGCTAACGGATATCGCCCATCACCACTTGGCGATCGCCGTGATCTTCATCGTCGCCGGTCACATGTACAAGACCAACTTCGGGATTGGCCACAGCATCAAGGAAATCCTGAAGACCCACCGCTCCCCCGAAGGCACCCCCTTTGGCGGCATGTTGGGCGCTGGCCATGACGGTCTGTACGACACCATCAACAACTCCCTGCACTTCCAATTGGGTCTGGCTCTGGCATCCCTGGGTGTGATCACCTCTCTGGTGGCCCAGCACATGTACTCGATGCCGTCCTATGCGTTCATCGCCAAGGATTTCACCACCCAAGCGGCGCTGTACACGCACCACCAATACATCGCCATCTTCCTGATGTGCGGTGCCTTTGCCCACGGTGCTATCTTCTTTGTCCGCGACTACGATCACGAAGCCAACAAGGACAACGTTCTGGGCCGGATCCTAGACCACAAAGAAGCGATCATTTCTCACCTAAGCTGGGTGTCCCTGTTCTTGGGCTTCCACACCTTAGGTCTCTACGTCCACAACGACGTGGTTGTCGCTTTCGGTACCCCCGAAAAGCAAATCCTGGTGGAGCCGGTCTTTGCTCAGTTTGTGCAAGCCGCCTCTGGGAAAGCTCTCTATGGCTTCAATGTGCTGCTGGCTAACCCCGACAGTGCGGCCTCGATCGCGAGCGCTAACATTGCTGGCCCCCACTTCTGGCTCGATGCCATTAACTCTGGCGCGAACTCCCTGTTCCTGACCATTGGCCCTGGGGACTTCCTGGTTCACCACGCGATCGCCCTGGGTCTCCACACCACCACTTTGATCTTGGTCAAGGGTGCGTTGGATGCCCGTGGTTCCAAGCTGATGCCCGATAAGAAAGATTTCGGCTACAGCTTCCCCTGTGACGGCCCCGGTCGTGGCGGTACCTGCGATATCTCTGCATGGGACGCTTTCTACCTGGCTGTGTTCTGGGCTTTGAATACTGCCGGTTGGTTAACCTTCTACTGGCACTGGAAGCACCTGTCCATTTGGCAGGGCAACGTGGCTCAGTTCACTGAGTCCTCCACCTACCTGATGGGTTGGTTCCGCGATTACCTGTGGCTGAACTCGGCTCAGTTGATCAATGGTTACAACCCCTTCGGGACCAGCAACCTGGCGGTCTGGGCGTGGATGTTCCTGTTCGGCCACCTGGTCTGGGCAACGGGCTTCATGTTCTTGATCTCCTGGCGTGGTTACTGGCAGGAGTTGATCGAGACGATCGTCTGGGCACACCAGCGCACTCCCCTGGCTAACTTGGTTGGCTGGAAGGACAAGCCGGTTGCACTGTCCATCGTTCAAGCGCGTGTTGTGGGTCTGGCTCACTTCTCTGTGGGTTACATCCTCACCTACGCAGCCTTCTTGATCGCCTCCACGGCCAGCAAGTTCGGCTAAACCTCCGCTACTGCTAGGGCTTGCTTCGGCA
>JAYKJG010000176.1:0-3809 GCA_035286285.1 Prochlorothrix sp. | reverse complement strand
ACGAACTTCAGGCGATCGTCAACCTGGGGGGCGTTCTCGGTTTCATCATTGGTTTGCTCCAGTCCCTGATTCTCCTGACCCGCTAATCTCCCTGCGGAAGGGTAGCGATGGGCAATTGAGGGCGGGCTGTGAGCACGCATCCACAACGGGTTCCAGCCAGTTCCCCCTAGGGCCAATGGACCGGCCTCTTCCTCTTAGTCCCCAGGATAAAGATCCCGTTGCCCCGCAGGATCCGTGACCGCAGTCCTGAGGTGGCCCTTGGTCTTGCCCAATTTTCACGCTATCCTAGGGAAGATCTCGCAACCATTTGTTCGCAGGAGTTGTTAAGGAGTCATAGTGGCCAAGTCTGTTCCGGACAAAGAACCGCTTCAAGAAGAAGCCTCCCCTTTGGAGCTACAGGCACTGGCATCTGCTTCAGCGGACCCAGGGGCAGTGGAGGCAGATCGAGCAAGGGAGGCTGAGGCAACGGATGCGAAGCAGTCTCAACCCAAGGGTCGCCGCCCCTTTTTTTTGCGCATTTGGTTTTTAAGTCTGGTGGCCGTGGGAGCGGGTCTAACCTGGGGGGGCTTGCGCCTTGCACAAGAACGGCAGGCCATCATTGCAGATTTGCCAAACCCTGAGGAAATCCTCAGCTTTGCCCGTCCTGAAACCCTCACCATCAAAACCCAGGACGGCACCATCCTCCAAACCCTTGGCCCTGCGACTCGGAACTACGAAAAGCTCAGCGAAATTCCGCTCACCCTCCAACAGGCTTTTCTGGCAGCGGAGGATCGTCGCTATTACCAACATACGGGCGTAGACTACCAGGCGATCGCCCGCGCCCTTAAAGCAAACATCAATGCGGGTGAAGTGGTGGAAGGGGGCAGTACGATTACCCAGCAGCTAGCCCGCATTGTTTTTTTGGATCAAGACCCCAACCTCGATCGTAAAGTCCGCGAGGCCCTCTTGGCCCAAAAAATCGAACAAATCCTAACCAAGGGGGAAGTCCTAGAGCGCTACCTAAACCTGGTGTACCTGGGATCGGGAGCCTATGGGGTTGGGGATGCGGCCTGGATTTACTACAGCAAGAGCCTGGACGAACTCACCCTCTCGGAAATGGCCACCTTGGCCGGACTGCCCCCCGCCCCCAGTGTCTACTCCCCGCTGATTAACCCAGAGTTTGCCCAGCAGCGCCGGGATAAGGTGCTGACCTGGATGGTGCGGGAGGAGTTTATTAGCCAGCGGGAAGCCGATGCAGCCATGGCGGAGCCGATCGCCGTTAACCCCAGCCCTCCGCCCCATTTTGATAGTCTGTCCCCCTATTTCACAACGTTTGTTAAAAAAGAATTGTCCCGCTATCTCTCGGCGGAGCGCATTGCCCAAGGGGGCTTGGTGCTGGAAACGACGATCGATCTGGAGTGGCAGCGCTTTGCTGAGGAAAGCCTCCGCAACCTGGTCAACAATCAGGGCTATTACCAATATTTTGATCAGGCTGCTTTCACGGTGATCGAACCCCAAACCGGAGCCATCAAAGTCATGGTGGGCGGGGCCGACTTTGAATCTAGCCAGTTTAACCGTGTTACCCAGGCCCAGCGTCAGCCCGGTTCGACCTTTAAAACCTTTGTCTATACGGCGGCGATCGCCGCTGGCTTTTCCCCTGACAAAACCTATGTGGATGCCCCCTTCACGATCGAGGGCTACAAACCCAAAAACTATGGCGGCACCTTTCGCGGCACCGTTTCGATCGTCGATGCCCTTGTCTCCTCCATTAATATTGTCTCCCTCAAAACCCTTCTGGATGTTGGCTTTGAACCCGTGATTGAAACGGCCCACAAAATGGGTCTAGAGTCGGAGATGAAGGACACCTATTCCCTGGCCCTGGGAGCTTGGGAAATGAACCTTTTAGAAATGACCAGTGCCTACGGCACCTTGGCTAACGAAGGAGTCCACGTTGCTCCCCACGGCATTGCCCGCATCCTCACCAACGACGGGCGGGTTCTCTATGATGTCTCCCAGGAACCCAGCGAGCGGGCCGTGGATGCAGGGACCGCCAATATTGTGACCTGGATGCTCCAGCAGGTGGTCAGTCGAGGCACGGGGGGCAATGCTAGCTTGCCCGATCGCCCCGTAGCTGGCAAAACCGGCACCTCAGAATCTGCCCGTGATCTGTGGTTCATTGGTTATATTCCCCAACTGGCGGCGGGGGTCTGGCTGGGCAACGACGACAACAGCCCCACACGGGGCGCAAGCAGTACCGCTGCTCTGCTGTGGGGCAATATTATGGCGGAGTTGACCCGATCGATCGAACCCCAAACCTTCCCCGAACCCCCAGACCCCGACCAGCGCAAACCATCCCTCAAGGCGCAGCCCGTCAAGCCGCGCAAAGTTTCAGAGGGTCAAGCCAGTGACACCGAAGCCAGCTATGAAGGTAGCTCTAGCTATGAAGACAGCTACGACTACAGCTATGACGATGGCTATGAGGCTGAAACGGACTACTCCCCCGCAGCGGAACCCGCAGATACCAATTTTTACGATCGTGCCCCAGACCCTGGAAGCGTAGACGGTGCTGCGGCAGAGGGGACCAGTGGCGCAGATTCCGAACCCTCTTCCCAACCGGCCAGCAGCCCTGCTGTGCCCCTCGATCCCCAGGACTTTGGGTCTGGTGGGGGCAATGTCGATTCCCCTGCGGCTCCGCCGCCGCCCCCTCCCCCGGCTCCCGTTGTCAATGAAGAGCCAGCCCCTGCTGCGGCAGGTGAATAGGGGCTTCGGTTCCGCTGTGCAGTTGCCCTGGTTCTGGGCCTGCTGCTTTGTAAAGAATTTCCTCAGTTCTGGCTTTGGGGGGTTCTCAGCCCTGGCTGAGATGTGCTAAGTTACACCCAAATTCAATCCCTCTCCTAGGATAGGTAGCAGGCTTCGACGGTCCATTTGATCTCAGCCTCTATCTCCCGATCGGTTGCTATCCAAGAACCGACGGTAGCAGGGATTTTATTGCCTAAAATCAGACCAACCCCCCCACAATTCAATTTTGCTTTGACCAACAACGGGTCAAGATAGGTAGCGGGCTTCGACGGTCCATTTGATCTCAGCCTCTATCTCCCCATCGGGGTCTTTAACGGATCTCGACGGTAGCAGGAATTTTAGTGCCTAAAATCAAAACAAACCTTTCAAACCCAGCCCAGCGGAGACTACTGGAACACCACAGCGGCTAAGCCAAGGGTTTAACTGGTCCTATGCAATCAGAAGCTAGGGGATTACAGCCCCACACGCCATGAACCAAACCGAAGTTATTGCTCTCTTACACCAAGAACTCCCCCAACTGATAGCCCAGGATCCCCAAGTTCGGGATTTTATTCTGCGGACGGTTTCAGAGTATTACGCGGGCAAACCGGAAACGGAGAGCAAGTTCGATCGCGTCCTCGGTGAGTTACAACGCGATCGTGAGGAGCAGGCTCGTAAGTGGGAGGAGCAGTCCCGCAAGTGGGAGGAGCAGTCCCGCAAGTGGGAGGAGCAGGATCAAAAATGGGATCAGCAGTTGGCGGAAATGCGGCGCGATCGCGAAGAGCAGTCCCGCAAGTGGGATGAACAAGCCCGCCAGTGGGCAGAACAGGACCGCAAGTGGGATGAGCAGTTGGCGGAAATTCGGCGGCTCGATCGCAAGTTTGAAAGTACGATCGGGGCTTTGGGATCCCGCTGGGGTCTCTATTCTGAGGCGAGTTTTCGCAATGGCTTGAAGGCGATTTTGGAAGAGTCTTTTCAGGTGGAAGTTCTCAATCTCAATGATTTTGATGAAACGGGGGAGGTTTTTGGCCACCCGGATCAGGTGGAGATTG
>JAYKJG010000175.1:0-31082 GCA_035286285.1 Prochlorothrix sp. | reverse complement strand
AGCGACCGATGGCCCTTGGGTTTAAGACCAGTGAAATTGCCCAACTGATTACGACAGAAGCGCTACCGGGTCAGGGCCGGGGACCGGTCGTTTAGGGGGTATGGGAGCGAGATTGAGCCATTGAACGGGATACCTGGTCTTTCTGCTTGGGTTGGGGGGGAAAAGACCAGGGTCATAAGGAGCTTGCTCACGGTGCTGCCGCCAAGAAATCTTCTTCCCCTGTAGAAAGGAGGATTGAGGGCGATTGAGGACAACAGAAAGGGCAGGTTCCTAGCGCTTTATGCTTATTTTTTCCGGTGGGGCGAGTGAAAGGGTACAAGAGTCGGCAAAATAGTAGAGATTATCAGAGCGTTACATTTTGTAATATGTCATTCTAGGGTTAGGGAACGATCGCGGAGCTAGGTCACAACGGGGGGATTGCCCCCACTGGACTGATTGCCCCCCTGTCAACCTTGCCGATCGGTCCCTTCCCCGTTTATCGCTGACTCATCCTCGCTATCTCTTATGCAAGACTATCGCCGCAGTTTTTACCAGCAGATCTTTGACTACTCTCTTTTTGACCAATTGGACCACGCTTTTTTCGATCAGTCTCTTGCTGAGCAACGGATAGACCAGCAGTTCGATCGGGAACTGTCTCAAGATACTCAAGCCGAAGGGACAGCCATGGTCCAGGGTTGGGGTCGTCGTGACGACAGTAGCAGCAGAGGCTTTGAGCTACCCGGTGCCCGTCCCCACTACAGTCCCGATCGTCCGGGGCAGGTTAACCATATCCGCCTTGATCTAAGCTTGGATCTAGAAGCCTGTACCTGTGAAGGCACCTGTACCCTACATTTAACGCCGGTGCGGAGCGGGATTGAGCAGATTTGCTTGGATGCGGTTAATCAGACGATCGAGGCCGTGACGATCGAGGGAGTTGCCCAGAGCTTTGACTATGATGGGGAGCGGCTGGAGATTGAGCTAAGCCAACCCACGGAGCGCGGTCAAGTCCTGGAGCTAGTGATTGCCTACCGCCTCGATCGCCCGCGTCGAGGACTGTATTTTATCCAACCCAGCCCGGATTACCCCGAAAAACCAGTCCAAGCCTGGACCCAGGGGGAAGATGAAGATTCCCGCTACTGGTTCCCTTGTTTTGATTATCCGGGGCAGTTGGCAACCTCAGAGATTCGGGTAGCAGTTCCCCAGGGGTTTCTGGCGGTGTCCAATGGTGAGTTGCTGGAAACCGTGACCGAGGGCGATCGCGTCCTTTACCACTGGTCCCAAACCCAGGTTCATCCGACCTATTTAATGACGTTGGCGGTGGGTCGCTTTGTGGAGTTGCGGGATAGCTGGCGCGATCGGCCTGTGACCTATTATGTGGAAGCGGGCCAGGAGGAGAATGCCCGCCGCAGCATGGGTAAGACTCCGGCTATGATTGAGTTTTTTAGCAAAACCTTTGGCTACGACTATCCGTTCCCCAAATATGCCCAGGTTTGTGTGGATGACTTTATTTTTGGAGGAATGGAAAACACCTCCACCACGCTGCTGACCGATCGCTGTTTGTTGGATGAGCGGGCGACCTTGGATAACCTGCGATCGGAAACCCTAGTGGCCCATGAGTTGGCGCATCAGTGGTTTGGGGACTTACTGGTGATTCGTCACTGGTCCCATGCGTGGCTGAAGGAAGGAATGGCGACCTATTCTGAGACGTTGTGGATTAATGAGGAGTATGGCGCGGATACTGCGGCTTATTACCAGCTTAATATTCTCCGGAGCTATTTAGATGAGGACCGATCGCGCTACCGCCGCCCCATTGTCACCCATGTCTATCGGGAGCCGATCGAACTATACGATCGGCACCTCTATGAGAAAGGGGGCTGTGTTTACCACCTGCTGCGCCATATTTTAGGGGAAGAGGAGTTTTGGGCCGCGATTCAGACGTTTGTACAGGATAATGCCCATAAAACCGTAGAAACAGTGGATTTATTGCGGGCGATCGAGCAGGCGACGGGGCGTAATCTGCTGCCCATTTTCGATCAGTATGTGTTTCGGGGAGGACATCCTGACTATAAGGTGAGCTATAGCTGGGATAAGGGGAGTAATTTGGCGAAAGTGACCGTTAAGCAGACCCAGGCCAAGGCTGAGAATAAGGGTAAGGATCTATTTGACTTAACGGTGTCTATTGCCTTTGGTTGGGGTTCTGAATCCAAGTCGGCCTCGAAATCGGCCCCCAAGACTACCGCCAAGGCCAGCCTGTCTAAGCTGGGCGCTGCGGTGAAACCCGCCCAGGATTTGAGTCGAAATCCGTCTAAAAATACAGCGGAACAGCCCCAGTTACAGACCTTTACGGTGCGAATCCATGAAGCGGAACAGAACTTCTATTTTCCCCTGGCTGCTAAGCCGGACTTTGTGAGTTTTGATCCCGGTAATGCTATCCCCAAAACCGTTAGCCTCGATTATCCCCTTCCCCTCTTGAAGGCTCAGCTTCATCTCGACCCGGATCCCGTTGGCCGTATTTTTGCGGCAGAAGCGATCGCCAAGAAAGGGGGCTTAGAAGCTGTGAAAATCTTAGAAACAGCCCTAAAAGAGCAACCATTCTGGGGTGTACGTCGGGAAGTGGCCAGTTGCCTCGGTCGGATTAAGCTGAACCAAGCTCAAACGGCCCTTTTGGCGGGGCTTCAGGACAGTAATCCTTGGGTGCGATCGGCGGTGGTCTCAGCCCTCGGTCACTTCAAAACCCTAGAAGCGTACCAGGCGGTTTATGAGGTGGCAGCGGTGGGGGATGCCAGTTATGGCACGGAGGCAGCGGCGATCGCGACCTTGGCGACCTTTGCGGATACCCCCTTGGAGGGAAAGACGAAGGACCAGGAAATTCTAGAATTGCTGCGATCGGTGCTGGAAACGCGGACGGGTTGGAATGAAACGGTGCGTTCTGGGGCAATGCGGGGGCTGAGTCACCTTAAGACAATGCCGGAAGCGCTGGATCTGGTGCTGAACTATACAGAATCAGGGGTACCCCAGGCGTTGCGACTGGCAGCCATTCGGGCATTGGGGGCGATCTCTACGGGGCAGGAACCCCCTGCGGTGGAGCGCATCCTAGAGCGGCTGGCGGTTTTGGCCCAGGAGGACTTTTTTCTGACGCAAATGGCGGTGATTGGGGCGTTGCGGCAAATGGAAACCCCAGGGGCGATCGGGTTGCTGTCCACGATGATGGAGCAGACTTTGGATGGTCGATCGAAGCGATCGGCGGAGGAGGCGATCGCGGCGGTGGAAGGTCGCCTGGGCGATCGTCAGGCCGTTAAGGGGCTTCAGGATGAGGTTAAGCAACTCAAGCAGCAAAACCAAGACCTGCGCAGTCGTCTAGAAGCTCTGGAGGCTAAAACCGAGGATAAATCTCCAAAAAACTAGCCCCATCCCCGTAGGGGCAGGTTTTATCTGAAAATTCCATGATGTCACAGTGATCAGACTAAACCCGCCCCCTTGGCGATCGATCTAAAAGAGGGCGGGTTTACAGAATAAACGGGTAGGGGTCGTGCCCCTGTGCCGACCCTCGACCAGCCAAATACAGGGGCAACCACGGGGGGATTGCCCCTACCAAAACGAATCAAGATGAGTCGGATTTGGTATTAGGGTTTTAGTGGAGGCTAGAGCGCCGTAATTTCCTCGCAGCGGGTTTGGTATTGCGCTTTGCTGGACTTGGCGGCTTGTCCAGCCAAGATACGGCTCCCACTTTCATTAATGACCAAGGGATCACAACCGGGGGGGGCTGGGAAGGTGAGTGCTAGGGTGGCGGCGAGGGGGGGTGGAGCTTCAAACAGGAGGCTGACAAAGCCGCCTTCTGCGTGCTTGGCAATGAATTTGGCTTTTTCTTCAAATAAACGCCGCAGAACGAGGGGATACAGCGGGCTTGGGATACCCAGTAAGGCCCAGCCGCGTGAGTCTTTAGCCCGTCGAAAGCGGAGGGTAGACCAGCGATCGGGCTGGGGTTGGGGAGTGGCGAGGGTTGGGGGTTGCGGGGCGGGATGATGTGGGGTGAGACTGGCGGGGGTGCTTAAGGTGCTATTCTGGAAATTGTACATAGGTACTAACTTCGAGTGAGGAATATGCCCGTTTAGTACAAGAATACTATAAATTAGGGCGGGTCACAACCCCCCAGCGGGGTAACTATTCAGGGCAGGACGAAGTTAGTAGGGTTTCAGCCCGCCGATCGCCGGTTAGAACCGGATCAAAGGGGTACATTTCCCTGGGGAACCCTCGACATCGGGTAGGGGTTGCGACCCCGTGGTTGCCCTGGTGGTAGAGGCAAACACCCCGTGCTTGCCCCGTTGCTTGGCTTAAAAGGCATAGGGATTGTCGGGTTCTTCAATGGGTGTAACTTCCTCTGCCAAGATGACCAGTTTGCGATTGCCCTCAAACTCGGCGCTGCCCATGGTGCCCTTAATGTCTAGCCAAGTGTCGGGGCTAAAATCCTTGCGGCTGCTGGAGAGTTGCACCGGTAGACCGACGGGGTAGACATCGGCGGCACAGCAGGTAATGACAAAGCGGGCAAGGACGATGTAGTTGTCTGGCAGTTCGGGGGGGTGGATGACGAAACCTTGGACTTGGGCGGGTTGGCCTTGGTAGGCATCGGGTTCGGGGTAGACGTTGAGGGTGCGCACCCAGTCCACGATCGATCGATCCTCTGGCTTAGCGGCGAGGCGGAAACTTTGGGGTTGGGGACGGGCTAGGGTCATAAAGTCCGCAACTTCCCGATCGACGGCCAACTCACTGGCAAAAACCCTGGGCGGCACCCAAAAGCCCGCTAAAGCAACCCCTAGCAGTAATAGTGCGCCGCCGGTGCGGGGGATGCTGCTGAGGTGTTGGAGGCTTTCCGATCGTCGCCCCACCCAGAGCACAACCCGCAGAGTTGCCAAGATGACCAGTAAAAAGCCTGTGGAGATGGTTAACCAGGTGTAGGCGGGGTTAATTAGCAGGTTTAGGTCACCGTTCTGCCAGTAGCGCAGCAGGAGGACTCCCCAGGTGCCTAGGGTGAGGCTGTCGAGGAGGGGTAGTAAGGCTGCCCCAAGGCGTGAGTTGGGGCGGTTGGCGGGGAGGTTGTTGGGATTACCGCTAGGGCGCGATCGACGACGGGGTGAAACCATGGAATAACCGGTTAACTCCAGTTGAAATTAACAATGAGAGCCGCTAAAAACGTCAATTGGGTAATGAGCAGAAACATATACAGAATGACACGGGGCTTAAACACCGACAGCATCATTCCCACGGCCTTAAGGTCAATCATGGGGCCATAGACCAAAAAGGCGAGGAGGGAGCCACTGGTAAAGGTTCCGGCAAAGGAGAGGGCAAAAAAGGAGTCCACCGTGGAGCAGATGGAGACAACCCCCGCTAGGGTCATCATGGCGATGATGGAGGTGACGGAATCTTGGCCGAGGTTGAGGATAATTTCGCGGGGGACAAAAACTTGTATGCAGGCGGCGATCGCGCTGCCCAGAACCAAAACACCGCCTAAATCCCGCAATTCTTGGAAGGTATTGTCTAAAAAGAGCCGCAGGCGATCGAGGGGGGCTGTGGGCAAAACTGGCTCTGCGGCAAGGGTGGCTTGGTAGGCGGCGGCTTCAAAGGTCATTGGGTTGCCCAGCAAAAAGGTGCCCCCGTCGAGGAGGGTTTTCTCCCGTGCTTGGTCGCTGGGTTGGGGTAGGGCTTTGGCGAGGTTGGGGTGGAGTAGGGGCCGGACATCTTTTTGGACGCTGAAGACGCAGGCGAGAATAATGGCAATGGCTAGGGAGCAGAGCACGCGCAGGACGACGATTTCCGGTTGGTCCCGGAAGGCAGTCCAGGTGGCCCAAACGACGATCGGGTTGACGGTGGGGGCTGCTAGGAGGAAGCCGATCGCCACGGGGGAGGGAACTCCCTGGAGGAGTAAGCGCCGCGCAACGGGGACGTTGCCACATTCACAGGCGGGGAATAGAAAGCCAAACAGACTGCCGACAATTGCCCCTAGAAAGGGGTTTTTGGGCATTAATCGGGCTAAACGCCGCTCGTTAATAAAGAAAAGCAGCGCACTGGAAAAAAACACCCCGATGAGCAAAAAGGGAAAGGCCTCCACCAACAGGCTCATAAAGAGGGTAAAGGCGCTGGCAAATTGATTCATAGGGAGGTCGGCGCGACGCTGGGGTTCTCTGTCTGAATTCTACGACAGAGTGCCCGATCCTGGCTGTTTTGGGGGGTGCATTTCACGTTTGCCAAGGGGCGGACTAAAGTCCGCACTACGAGCCTTTTGAGTCCGGTTAGGGGCTGCTAGAGTTTGGTTTTGTGCTGCGATCGCACGGATTTACGGGATAGGATGCTCAGACGATCGGCGGCAATGCCTTCTACGGTTTCCAGCTCAACCCAACCCTTAGCCACGACAATTTCTCCTAGGCGCTTGCGGGTGGAGAGTTGCTCTTGCAGGGCCATTTCCAGTTGAAACCGGGTAATGAGACCCGCTGCTAGCAGCCGCTCGCCCAGGCGCTTGTAGGGAGAGTTCAGGTTCGACTTGCCTGCTGCTCCAGCGAGGTTAGAGGACGGGTCAGCATGGGTGAGGAAAGGGTTCATAGCAATCTCCTGGAAAGGGGCTGGTTACATTGCGGGTCTTGAGGCTGGGGAAGGTTTCAAGGGTTGGGTGGTCTAGGGGTCCGGTGGTCCAATGGTCTAATTTTAGAATCTCTTTATATTTCGATCGGGTTCGTTTACATTTCTATGGATTCAGCGGGCTTGGACCTGATGGCGCTCTGGGTTATAGCACTAATTCTGCCAAGCCGATGTAATTAATGCCCGCTGGGGTGACTCGAAAGCGGCAGGGTAGGACTTCGAGGCCGTGGCCGATCGCCGATCGCAGCAGTTGCCCGTAGGTGGGGTCGGCTGTGTCACCGGGGGCAAATTGGGGGCAGTCATCGCGGTTGATGAAGTAGAGCATGGCGGCGCGGGACTGGGGTAAGGCGGCGATCAGTTCCCGGAGGTGCTTCTGTCCCCGTGTTGTGACGGTATCCGGAAAGAGGGCGAGGCGGCCTTTGACCCAGGTGGTGTTTTTAACTTCAAGGTAGAGGGAACTGCGATCGCCTTGGGGGTTGGCATAGTCTAAGCAAAAGTCAACGCGACTTTTTTCCTGCCCGTAGGGGACTTCCCGCCGGATTTGCTGGTAATCCCCTAACTGGGGCCAAATTCGCTGTTCTAGGGCGACCTGAACCACTCGGTTGGGCAAACTAGTATTGACCCCAACCCAAGTCGGCTCGTTGTCGTGAACTTGAATTAACTCCCAGGTATAGGCTAGCTTCCGCTTGGGATTGTCGCTGTGGGAGACATAAACCCGCGCTCCGGGCTGGTAAATCCCGGTCATGGGGCCGGTATTGGGGCAATGGGCGGTAATGACCTCGCCGTTGTCCAGTTCAATGTCGGCGAAGAAGCGCTTATAGCGGGTGATGAGGGTTCCGGGCAGAAGGGGCGGGTAGGGGTAGAGCATGGGGGTTGGGGGGGGAGGGATAGGCCAGCGGGCTTATCCCACAAGGGGCCATCAGGACAACCAGGGGGGTTGCCTCGATCGATTAGACGACTTCAACGGGAACGGCGATCGCTTCTTCGTCGTCTTCGGGGGCGATCGGGGGGGTGGCTTTGCCTTCGGTTTCTAGGGGTGACTCTGGGGGGGCATCTTTGGCGTGGCTGAAGAGGAGTTGACCGTTTTGGACGGTGACGACGATCGTGTCGCCTTCGGTAAAGGTGTTTTCCAGGAGTTTGGTGGCGATCGGGTTTTCGAGTTCCCGCTGGATCGCCCGCTTGAGGGGCCGTGCGCCATAGGTGGGGTCATAGCCCGCTTCGGCAACGTGGATTTGGGCGGCGGGGGTGAGCTTGATGTTGATTTTTTGGTCGGCCAAGAGGGACTCAATGCGCTTGATTTGGATGGCGACAATTTGGCGCAGTTCCGATCGATCCAAGGAGTGGAACAGAATCAAATCATCAATGCGGTTGAGGAATTCCGGGCGAAAATGGCGGCGCAGACTGTCCATGACTCGCTTGCGCATCTCTTCATAGTGGCTATCGTCGCCGGAGACATCCAAGATATACTCACTGCCAATGTTGCTAGTCATGACAATGACGGTATTGCGGAAGTCGATCGTCCGGCCTTGGGAGTCGGTAATGCGGCCATCGTCTAGGACTTGGAGCAGAATATTGAAAACATCGGGGTGGGCCTTTTCCACTTCGTCCAGCAGCACCACAGAGTAGGGCCGACGGCGAATGGTTTCCGACAGTTGTCCCCCTTCTTCATAGCCCACATAACCGGGAGGTGCCCCCACCAGCCGCGCTACGGAGTGCTTCTCCATATACTCGGACATGTCAATGCGCACAAGGGCATCGTCGCTGTCAAAGAGGCAGTGGGCTAGGGCGCGGGCTAACTCGGTTTTACCGACCCCTGTTGGTCCCATAAAGAGAAAAGAGCCGATCGGGCGACCGGGATCCTTCATCCCAGCCCGTGCCCGTCGAATGGCGGCGGATACCGCAGAAACGGCTTCCCCTTGGCCAATAACTCGCTGGTGTAGCACTTGCTCCAGTTGGAGGAGTTTTTGGCGCTCGGTTTCGAGAAGACGGTTGACAGGGATTCCAGTCCAGCGGGCGACAATTTCGGCGATATCGCCATCGGTGACCTCTTCCCGCAGCATGGTTTGGCCACTATCCTGCATCGCGAGCAATTCCGCTTCTTTATCGGCTTTTTCCTGCTCTAGGGTTGCCATGCGGCCATACTTTAACTGGGCTGCTTTGTTGAGATCGGCATCTCGCTCGGCTTGGTCAATTAAGACCCGCAGTTGCTCTTCTTCTTCCTTAATGTGGTTAATGGCCTCTAGCAGGACTTTTTCCGATTCCCACTGGCTATGGAGGGCGTTGTACTTGGTTTGAAGGGTGGCGATTTCCTGCTCAATCCGATCGAGGCGCTCCTGGGAAGTCTTAAAGGGGGTCGGTTCCCCGTTGCTGGCCGCAGATTCTTCCCCTTCTAGGGAAATTTTCTCCATTTTAAGCTGGTTAATGCGGCGATCGAGGAGTTCCAACTCTTCCGGCTGGGAGGTGATCTCCATTTTCAACTTGGCGGCGGCTTCGTCTACGAGATCGATCGCCTTATCGGGCAGGCAGCGATCGCTGATGTAGCGGTTGGATAAACTGGCGGCAGCAACGAGGGCAGAATCGAGAATTTTCACGCCATGGTGAACTTCGTAGCGATCTTTTAAGCCCCGGAGGATCGACACCGTATCCTCTACACTGGGCTGGTGGACCATAACCTGCTGAAAACGGCGCTCTAGGGCCGGATCCTTTTCAATAAACTTGCGGAACTCATCAAGGGTGGTTGCTCCAATGCATCGCAACTCCCCACGGGCCAACATGGGCTTGAGGAGGTTTCCGGCATCCATGGCGGAACCTTGCTGACCGCCCCCTGCGCCGACGACGGTGTGGAGTTCATCAATAAAGAGGACGATGCGGCCTTCGGAGTCGATCACTTCTCGCATGACCGATCGCAAGCGATCCTCAAATTCACCGCGATATTTGGCCCCTGCAATGACCGATCCCATGTCTAGGGTGATTAAACGTCGGTTTTTGAGGGATTCCGGCACTTCATTTTTAATAATGCGCTGGGCGAGTCCTTCGGCGATCGCGGTTTTCCCCACCCCCGGTTCCCCAATGAGGACGGGGTTATTCTTGGTCCGGCGGGAGAGAACCTGAATCACCCGGCGAATCTCATCATCCCGGCCAATTACGGGGTCTAGTTTGCCTTCTTCGGCTAATTCCGTTAAATCCCGTCCATACTTCTCTAGGGGACTGGGGCCAGATTCCATGCGGGCTTCCTTGGCCTTGGCGATGTTGGCCCGTCGGGTTTTGATCACGGTTTGCAGCTTGGCGGCATCGACTTGAAAGCCTTGGCAAATGCGGCGACCACAGCGATCGTCCTCCGCAAAGCCCATCAGCAAATGCTCCACCCCAATATACTCGTCCTGCCAGAGTTGCCGCGCCTGATCTGCCTTGTCGAGCATCTCATCCAGCCCCCGCCCCAAATAAAGCTGGGTGCCCCCGGCCATATTCCGCATTTGGCGACGGGCGAAGTCTTCCACCTGCTGCAATAGCGCCACGGGATCCACATCGGCTTGGTTCAGAATTGTGGGGGCGGTTCCGTCCTGTCCCTCCAGCAGAGCAATGATCACATGCTCCACCTCCAACTGTTGCTGACGGAAGCGGCGCACAACTTCCTGGGAGGAGACGATCGCATCCCAGGCTTTTTCGGTAAATTGATTCGGATCAGAGGGCTGCATGGACAGGCTTGGTAGGAAAAAAGGGCAATCAAAGCAGCCCTAGTTGGGGACTAGGGCGTGGTTCTTAACAATCTATAACAAATCGATCGGAATTGCTGAGTTCTCCTTGACATGGGGGATGGGCATAGGAAATGGACATGGGGGATGGGCATAGGGGGTGTATTCTGCAAGGAGGAAGAGCAGTTGCAAGGCAGTACTTGGGGGAGGGGTTGTGCTGCTGGGGTTCCCCGCTTGGGACCAAAGCCGGGGCAACCACGGGGGGTTTGCGCCTGGGCAACTGATGAACTGATGAACCCCGCAAACTTTAGATACACTCTCGACAAACCCTCTCAAGTCTAAAGAACTGTAACAGTTCATTTCTGCTCACTAAGTTGCTGAGGGGCAAGGTGCTAGGATTCCCTAAAAATAATATTGCTGGAAGTTAGGATGGGACAGTACTGCTGTCCTATCTCGATTTCAAAACACATCCACGGTTCAAGAGAAACCCTATGGCAGAAACATTGACCGGCAAGACTCCCGTCTTCGGGGGCAGCACAGGCGGTTTGCTGAAAAAGGCTGACCTAGAAGAAAAGTACGCTATCACCTGGACAAGCACCAAAGAGCAGGTGTTTGAAATGCCCACGGGTGGCGCGGCAACCATGAATGAAGGCGAAAATCTTCTGTATTTGGCCCGTAAAGAGCAGTGCTTAGCCTTAGGTCGCCAACTGCGTACCAAGTTCAAGCCCAAAGTGGACAACTATAAGATCTACCGTGTCTTCCCCACAGGCGATGTGGAGTATCTACATCCTAAGGATGGCGTGTTCCCTGAGAAGGTCAACGAGGGCCGTAGCGCTGTAGGGAGTGTTGCTCGTAAGATTGGCGACAATCCGGAGCCTGCTGCGGTGAAGTTCAGCGGTAAGGATACCTTTGAAGCTTAGGGCTTTGAAGCTGATTTAAGGCCCAATCGACCTTAACGAGTGTTAAAAAACTAAATTTCTGCTCTCAGCTTAAGGATGGGAGCTTTTGGGGTGGGCTATGCCCACTTTTTTTTTGCTGTTTGACGGGTTAGGAAAGCCGATCGCAAAGCGGCGTTCCTAGAAAGAAGGGGGAGAGCCGATCGCAAATCGGCCTTCCTAGGGGGTAGGACAAGTGACACCCCACCCTTTAGCATGGAAAAGTAGGATTTTTTACCCCCCCCGCTCCCCATGATTGCCCCCGATTTTCAGACCTTTTCGGCCCTCGCCCAGCAGGGCAACTTTGTTCCCGTTTACCAAGAATGGGTTGCTGACTTAGATACGCCGGTTTCTGCGTGGTATCGGGTTTGTGCTGGTCAGCCCTATAGCTTTTTGTTGGAGTCGGTGGAGGGAGGCGAGAAGGTTAGCCGCTATAGCTTGCTGGGTTGTAATCCCCTGTGGGTGCTGGAGGCACGGGGCGATCGCACGACTCAAACTTTTCGGGATGGCTCCCACAGGTTGTTTCAGGGGGATCCCTTCAAGATTTTGACCGAGTGCTTGGCTCCCTATCAGCCGGTACATTTGCCTCAACTGCCGCCCGGTATTGGGGGGTTGTTTGGGTTTTGGGGTTATGAGCTAATTCAGTGGATTGAGCCACGGGTGCCGGTGTATCCGGCGACGGAGGAGGATTTGCCCGATGGTTGCTGGATGCAGGTGGATAGCTTGCTGATTTTTGATCAGGTGCAGCGCAAGATTTGGGCGGTGGCCTATGGGGATTTGCAGGTGCAGCCGGACTTGGAGGCGGCCTATGGGGCTGCGTGCGATCGGGTGCGGCAGTTGGTGGATCAGCTTCAGCAGCCTTTGCCCCAGGATACGGCGCTGCTGGAGTGGTCTCCGGTGGGGTCTCAGGATTTGCCGCCGCTCAACTTTACGAGCAATACGTCTCAGGTGCAGTTTTGTGCCAATGTCGATCGGGCGAAGGAGCATATCCGCGCTGGGGATATTTTCCAGGCGGTGGTTTCCCAGCGTTTTACCATGCCCTACCAGGGTCATCCCTTTGCGCTGTATCGATCGTTGCGCTTGGTGAATCCTTCGCCCTATATGGCCTATTTCCAGTTTGGGGATTGGCAGATGATTGGGTCTAGCCCTGAGGTGATGGTGAAGGCGGAGCGGGATCCCCAGGATCCGGAGCGGATGATGGCGACGGTGCGCCCGATCGCGGGGACGCGGAAGCGGGGCCAGACGATCGCCGAAGATCTGGCCCTAGAGGCCGATTTGCTGGCGGATCCCAAGGAGCGGGCAGAGCATGTGATGCTGGTGGATTTGGGCCGCAATGATTTGGGGCGGGTGTGCTTGAATGGCACGGTGCAGGTGGATGAGCTAATGCGCATTGAGCGCTATTCCCATGTGATGCACATTGTCAGCAATGTGGTGGGCCAGTTGGATCCGCAAAAAACGGCTTGGGATTTGTTGAAGGCTTGTTTTCCGGCGGGAACGGTGAGCGGTGCGCCGAAAATTCGGGCAATGGAGATTATCCACAACCTAGAGCCAAGCCGTCGCGGGGTTTATTCGGGGGTCTATGGTTACTATGACTTTGAGGGGCAACTGAATACGGCGATTACAATCCGCACGATGGTTGTCTGTCCTGATTGCGGCGACGATCGTCCTAATTCCCATCTGGTTATGGTGCAGGCGGGGGCAGGTTTGGTGGCGGATTCTGATCCCCAACGGGAGTATGAGGAGACGTTAAATAAGGCACGGGGGATGCTGGAGGCGATTCGCTGTCTCCAAGGTTAGCCAAGAGGGCGGATTTTGTGGGTTATTTTACGTTTGCCCCGGGACGGACTTTAGTCCGTACTACGAGCCTTTTGGTGCGGTGCATTTCACGTCAGGTTGGGGGCTGGGTTGCTCCAAAGTGAAATGTGGCGTATTTTTGGGATAAGCTCCCGGCTCGTTTCAGTGGCATTCAATCCAGGGGCTGGAGGGCGATTAAAGGCCGATTAAAAGGGTAGGCCGAGTAAATAGGCTTCTAGGCTGCGTCGGAGGACGGGGACGAGGATTTCTAGTGCTTTTTGGCCGACGACTGCGGCTTCGTCGCCCAGCATGACTTGGAGTTCTGTGGAAACTTCTTCCCGGAGGGCGGCAAAGATTTTGGCTTCTAGGTTTTCGGCGGTGACTTCGGTGAGGGTGATGTCGTCGAGTTGGAACTGGTGGGAGGGGTTGAACAGGGGGGCTTGGATTTGGAGGGTAGCGGTGATGTTTTGGATTTGGAGTTGTTTGATGGTAAAGCTGGGGTTGGCGGGGTCTGGGGCGGCTTCGGGGGATGTTTCGGGTGGGAGATCGGCCTGTGCTTCGGCTTGTGCTTCGGTATTGTCCGTTTCTGGGCGAGTGGAGGGTTGATCGCCCGATCGATCGCTTCCGGCATCAACTCCGGCGAGGGCTTCACCGAGGTTAATGGGAAAGAGGGCTTTGGGGTTGAGGAGGTTTTGGGGGCTGAGGTCGGCTTTGATGTCGAGGTTGAGGGTGAGGTTTTGGAGGGTGAGGCGATCGATTTCGGGGGGTTTCCGGCGCAGGTTGCGGCTTTCGAGGTCGATCGTGCCGACTTGGAGCAAATAGCCGCTGGGGAACCCTGGGACGTTGTTAATTTGGCAGTCTTGGATTTGGATGCGGGGACTGAAAAAACGGCCATTGGCGCGGGCACAGTCGGCAGGTACGCCGGTCAGTTGGATAATGCCTTGTTCTAGGCGCTGTTCGATTTGGCGATCGAGGCTGCGATCGGCCAGCCAATAGCCTCCCCCCAAAACTGCACCGCCCAGGAGAGCGGCGGCGGCGATCGGGAGTATGGGGGCCGGGGCAGACGGAGGAAAGAGGGGGGAGTCTGTCATCGGGGGGCGGGGGCCGAAGCGGGTTTCACTGTTTTTAAGGTTAACTTACTGTTAGGCTGAGCGGGGGTTTCGGGCACAACTGATCCTATGCGGCATGGGTACTTTTGTACTTTCTTGCTCCGATGCTGGAAGAGGGTTGAGGGGAGTGCTTGGAGAGTGTCCCCCTTTGTCCTACCTTGGTTTTAAGAGGTCTCGTTTGATTGTGGTTTATTGCTCCCCCTTGATCCATGCCCTTCACGCTTACTGCCCAACGCCATACGCTCCGGTTGCCCCAGGTTAGTCTCTCTTACTTGGAGTGGAAACAGGGAAATGAGCCGGTTTTGTGTCTCCATGGCTTGGCGGATCATGGGTTGGTTTGGGCGGATTTTGCCCAGCAGTTGGGAGCGCCTTACCACTGCATTGCGCCGGATCTGCGGGGTCATGGGGATAGTGCCAAGCCGCCGACGGGCTACTACTGCGATGACATAATTGGGGATTTGGAGGGATTGCTAGATTTCTTGGGTTGGTCGTCGGCCCATGTGGTGTCCCATTCTTGGGGGGCAAAGATTGCGGCGATTTGGGCAACCCGATCGCCCGATCGCTTCCGAAGCTTGGTGCTGGTTGATCCCTTTTTTATCAATGTCATGCCGGGTTGGATGCAGCTTTCGTTTCCGATCCTGTACAAGACCTTGCCGTTTCTGAAGATGATGGGGCCGTTTCCCAGTCGGGAGGCTGCCCAGGCAACGGCCCAGGGGCTGAAGCAGTTTCGGGGCTGGAGTGGGTTGCAGGCGGCGGTGTTTGAGCAGGCGATCGAGGCTAAGGCCGGGGGCCAGTGGGGCAGTAAGTTTACGGTTCCGGCCCGAAATGAGACCTTTGTCGATTCGATGCGGATGGCAGGGCTGACGCGATCCCTGGAGATTCCTACGCTCTTGATTCAGCCGGAACAGGGTTTAAATCGCACGGATTTCCAGCTTCAGCCCTATCGTACCTATTTGCAGAAGTTGCAAATTAAACAGGTTCCGGGCAATCATTGGCCATTTTTGGTGGAACCGGCGGCATTTAACCGGACTGTGGGAGCGTTTTTGCAGGCGCAGTCTGGCTGATGGCGGTGAGGGAGGGTTGCCGATGATGGTTCAGGATGGCGCTGGCGGTGTTGTCCAGCCTTGGCCGGGTGAGGCTGACTTCAATCCGCCGTTGTCGGAGGTGCTGACCTTGGCGATCGGGGTGGCTTGGGGGACGATCGATCTGTTGCGGGCCTACTATCGCGGCTCTAGTCCCAGCGGGGATCCCCTAGAGTTGGGGGTGCAGGTGCGGGCTGATGGCCCCGTGACGGAGGCGGATCTAGCGGCGAATCGCTACATTTTGGCGCATCTTCAGGCCCAGTTACCGGCCCAAACCTTTGGGTATTTAACGGAGGAGTCCTACAAGGAGAAACCGCAGGTCTCTTGCTGTCCCCAGCCCTGGGTTTGGATTATTGATCCCCTGGATGGGACGCGGGACTTTATCGATCGCACGGGGGAATATGCGGTGCATTTGGCGCTCATTCGGGAGCAACGGCCTGTTTTGGCGGTGATTGCGCTGCCGGAGGAGGAGGAGATCTACTATGCGCTGCGGGGCCGTGGGACGTTTGGGGTGAACCGTCGGGGGGAGGTGTGGCCGGTGCGGGTGTCGAGCCGATCGCGGCTGGAGGAGATGAAGGTGGTGGTGGGGCGGCGGATTTGGGGCGATCGTTACAGGGCTGTGTTGGCCCATTTCCCAGTCCAGCAACAGGTGCGGGCCAGTAGCATCGGTTACCGCATTGTGAAGATTTTGCGCCACGAGGCCGAGGTTTATCTGTCGCTGTCGGGCCGATCGGCCCCTAAGGATTGGGACATGGCCGCGCCGGATTTAATTCTGTCGGAGGCGGGGGGCAAGCTGACCCATGTGGACGGGTCGCCTCTGTCCTACAACCAGGGAGATGTGAGCCAGTGGGGTTGTCTTTTGGGTAGCAATGGAACGTGCCACAGTTATCTCTGCTGTGTGGCAGCGGATTTGTTAGAAGATTTCGCAGATCGGGCGCAGTGAATCAGTGACCCTTCATAATCAGGGGTGAGCCATCAGCATCCTGGGATATCTCTCCCGTTGGCAGCGGTAGGCAACCGGTCCCCACCAGTCAGTAATACCAGTCAGTAATACCAGTCAGCAACATGAGTAAGCAACTAATTCTATTTCGTCACGGTAAATCAGACTGGGAGGGGGATTCTGTCCAGGATCACGATCGACCCTTGGCCAAGCGGGGCATCAAAGCCGCCCAGGCGATGGGGCAACTGTTGAGCCGAGCCGAGCAGGTTCCGGACTTGGTGCGATCGTCTACGGCGTTGCGGGCACGATCGACGGCAGAATTAGCCCATACAGCGGGGGGATGGCCTTGTCCTTTGGAGTTTATGGCGGATTTGTACGAAACAACGCCCCAGGGGGTGATTTCCATGGTCAAAGGGGTGCCCGATCGGATGGGGGGACGGCCCCTCGATCGGTTGATGTTAGTGGGCCATGAACCCACTTGGTCCATGCTCACAGCGCTGTTGATGGGGGGGGGCCGGGTGGAGGTGCCAACGGCGGCTCTGGTTGGGATAGACTTGGAGATCGAGACTTGGGCCGCGATCGGGCCGGGAAAAGGCTGTTTGCGCTGGTTGTTTCTGCCGCGTTTGCTGACTTAGGGGGTTGCCTAGGGTGTTGACTTGCTGACTTGACTTGCTGACTTGAATTACTGACTGAACTTGTATTTGTAAGGATACTCAACCATGAACCAAGAAACAAAAGCAGAATGGAAGCAGGGGGATAAAATTGAGATTGCCATTACCGATCTCAGTGCTGAGGGGGAGGGTGTGGGGCGGTTGGGCGATGAGGTGGGGGGGCCGGTGGTGTTTGTGCCGGATAGTGTTCCTGGCGATCGGGCCAAGGTCCGTCTGCTGAAGGTGAAGCGCCAGTACGCAAAGGGGCAAATTGAAACCCTACTGGAAGCCTCGCCCCAGCGGGTTCGACCGTCCTGCATTGTGGCGGACAAGTGTGGTGGCTGTCAGTGGCAAACCTTGGATTATGATTACCAGACCCAGGCCAAGGAAGACCAAGTGCGGCAGGCTTTGCAGCGGGTGGGACACTTTGCGGATCCGCCGCTGGAGCCAATTTTGGCGGCGGCGCAACCCCTGGGCTACCGCAACAAGTCCACCTATCCCTTGGCTGTGTCGAGCACCGGCCAAGTGCAGGCGGGTTACTACCGCAAGGGCAGCCATAAACTGGTGAACTTGAACCAGTGCCCTGTGCAGGACGATCGGCTCGATCTACTCTTAGCAGAACTAAAGCAGGATATTCAGGCCCAGGGCTGGAGTATTTATGATGAAGCGCAGCATAGCGGCTCTTTACGGCATTTATCCCTACGCATTGGCCGCCGCACGGGGGAGCAGTTAATTGCTTTAGTTAGTACGACCTGGAATTTGCCGGGACTGGAGGAGCAGGCCCAAGCTTGGTTAGAGCGCTATCCCAACTTAGTCGGGGTGGCCTTGAACCATAATCCAGGGCAAACTAATGTTATTTTTGGGCCAGAAAGTCGCTGTGTCGCCGGTCGAGATTATCTAGAGGAGCGATTTGGCGGTTTACGCTTCCAGATACGATCGGACACCTTTTTTCAAATTTACACCGAGCAGGCAGAAGCCCTGCTGAACATCATTGCCGACGAACTCCAACTTCAGGGCGATGAGGTCGTTTTAGATGCCTATTGCGGGGTGGGAACCTTAGCGCTGCCCTTGGCCAAATCCTGCCGCATTATGATTGGCATTGAGGTGCAACCAGAGGCGATCGCCCAAGCAGAAGTCAATGCCCAGTTAAATGACATCACCAATAGTCAATTTTGGATTGGCACTGTGGAGGAGGTCTTACCCCAGTGGAAAGGGCGGCTGACCGTGATGCCGGATGTTGTGCTTCTGGATCCGCCGCGCAAGGGCTGCGATCGGCGAGTTTTAGAAGAATTACTCTCCCTAGAGCCACCTCGCATCGTTTATGTGAGTTGTAAACCAGCTACTTTAGCGCGGGATCTGAAGATTCTCTGCGACAGTGGCCGCTATCGCCTCAAGCGCGTGCGATCGGCAGACTTTTTCCCCCAAACGCCCCATGTGGAAACCGTCGCCTTTCTGGAGCGTAGTTGACTCAGCTAGGGCGTGTCATCAATTAACGCTAGAAACCTTGGGGTATCAGAGTGACACGCCCGCCCCAGTTTTATCGGCTAGGGGCTGTAATCCTGATACTCCGGGCATTCTAGGACTCAATGATGACAGCCCCTAGCAGGATGTTGGGTTTGAACTGGCGAGCATCCTGCTCGCGTGGGAGGGGGTGGGGCACAATTGGTTTATGCATGTGTTTTATGCATATTAAAAATGCGTAAAGTGCATTGATCTTAAGTCTTTGTTAAACCGTATACTAAACCTCCCTAGGGCCTCGCCTAGACTGCATTCACTGGTTGGCTCAAACAGATCTCGTGCAACCATTGACCTATCTCGCTTTCAGATCGTGCGCCAGGTCATCTTGCCTTGCTAGGACTGCCTCAGAAAACAAAAGACGGCTCTCCCTCCAACTCCATTCCGCATCGTAGGACTTTTCCATGACTGAGAGTGCTGCTACTACTAAATTGAACAAATTCGAGCAATTTAAAGCAGAAAAAGATGGTTTAGCGGTTAAACCGGAGCTTGAGCGTTTTGCTCAAATGGGTTGGGAAGCCATGGATGCGACCGATCGCGACCATCGTTTGAAGTGGCTGGGGGTCTTTTTCCGCCCCGTGACTCCCGGTCAGTTTATGCTCCGGCTGCGTACACCCAGCGGTATAACCGATAGCCAAAAACTGCGCACTTTGGGCGAAATTCTCCAACCCTACGGCGAAGACGGTAGCGCTGACATTACAACGCGCCAAAACTTCCAATTACGGGGAATTCGTCTAGAAGATGTCCCGGAAATCTTCCGCCTCCTCCAAGCGGTCGATATCACCTCGATTCAGTCCGGCATGGACAACGTTCGCAATATCACGGCTTCCCCGGTGGCTGGTCTAGAAGCCGATGAGCTACTGGATACCCGCGAATTGGTGCAAAAAGTGCAGGATATGATCACCAATAGCGGTGAGGGTAACCCAGAGTTTTCCAATCTGCCCCGGAAATTCAATATTGCCATTGAGGGCAGTCGGGACAATTCAGTTCATGCCGAAATTAATGATATTGCCCTGGTTCCGGCCTACCGTGACGGTGTTTTAGGGTTTAACGTTTTAGTGGGTGGCTTTTTCTCGGCAACGCGCTGTGCAGCGGCGATCGGGTTGGATGCTTGGGTAGAACCGAATGATCAGGTTGTGGAAATCTGTCGGGCTATCTTAGAAGTTTTTCGGGATAAGGGGTCTCGGAGCAATCGTCAGCGGTCTCGGCTGATGTGGCTGATTGATGAAATGGGTTTGGAGCAGTTTCGCCGTGCTGTCGCTGAGAAGTTGGCTTGGGACTTGCTCAGCGCTGCCCCTGAAGATGAAATTTCCTGGGAAAAGCGGGATCATATTGGTGTTTATCCCCAAAAACAGGCTGGCCTTAACTATGTGGGGCTGTTGGTTCCTGTGGGTCGCCTGATGGCTTCGGATCTGCTGGAGTTGGCCCGGATTGCGGAGGTCTATGGGAACGGGGAAGTGCGGCTCACCGTTGAGCAAAATGTGATTATTCCCAATGTGCCCGACTCGCGGTTAACGGCCTTTCTTCGGGAGCCGCTGCTGGAGAAGTTCAGCACCAATCCTACGCCCCTAGTGCGATCGCTGGTGTCCTGTACCGGTGCCCAGTTTTGCAATTTTGCCCTGGTGGAAACTAAACAGCGTGCTTTGGCGATCGCCCGCGAATTAGAGGCTGAATTGGACTTTCCCCGGCCTGTACGGATGCATTGGACGGGTTGTCCCAATTCTTGCGGCCAGCCCCAGGTTGCCGAAATTGGTCTCCTCGGCACGAAGGCCCGTGGGGCTGACGGTAAGCCGACCGAGGGTGTGGACATCTATATGGGCGGCAAGGTGGGTAAAGATGCCCAACTGGGCGATCGGGTGATGAAGAGTGTGCCGTGCGACACCTTGAAATCTGTTCTCCATGACCTTTTGGTCAAGGATTTTGGGGCTACACCCAAAGCCTAGGGTGTCTGTAAACCGGGGCAACCACGGGGGGATTGCCCCTACCCTTGGGGTTATCTGCGCTATTTGTTTGTTTTGAGCCGATTTTGACTTTTTGCCCAGTTACCCTTCTTACTACCTCCCCTTTCCTATGGTGCAATCAAGTAAAACCCTTTGTCCTTACTGTGGTGTTGGCTGTGGCTTAGAAGTGACCCCTCCGGCGCAGCCCGGTAAAGCGGTCAAGCGAGATGCAGAAGGGAATCCCCTCTGGCAGGTGCGGGGCGATCGGTCCCACCCCTCCAGTCAAGGTCAAGTTTGCGTGAAGGGGGCAACGGTGGCGGAAGCCCTCGACTGTAACCGCCTGAAAATGCCCCTGATGCGCCAGCACTTAGATCAGCCCCTAGAGCCAGTGAGTTGGGAGCAAGCCTTCGATCGCATTGTCCAGGAAATTCAGCGGGCGAAGGCAAGCCACGGGGTAGACTCCATCTGTATGTATGGGTCTGGTCAGTTCCAAACGGAAGACTATTACATTGCCCAGAAGCTGATGAAGGGGTGCCTGGGAACCAATAATTTTGATGCCAATTCTCGCCTCTGTATGTCCTCGGCAGTGGCGGGTTACATACAATCCTTTGGTTCCGATGGCCCCCCCTGTTGCTATGAAGATTTAGAACTGACCGATTGCGCCTTTATTATTGGGGCCAATGCAGCGGAGTGCCACCCGATCGCCTTTAACCGCCTGCACAAGCACCACAAACGCAATCGCCACGTCAAGATGATCGTGGTGGATCCGCGCCGGACCAAAACCGCTGAAGCGGCTGATCTGCACCTGGCCATTCAACCGGGCACTGATATCACCCTGCTCAATGGCATGGCCCATCTCTTGATGCGTTGGGGCGAACTGGATAGCATTTTTATTGATGAATGTACGATCGGCTTTACGGACTATGTGGACGTAATTCGGCAGTATCCGCCGGAACTGGTGGCGCGGCAGTGTGGGATCCGCCTAGATGAGCTAGAAAAGGCGGCTCAGTACTGGTCACGGGCCAATAATGTCCTGTCTCTGTGGTCCATGGGGGTTAACCAGTCAATCCAGGGCACCGCTAAGGTTTGTAGCATTATTAATTTGCACCTGATCAGTGGCCAAGTGGGGCGACCCGGTGCGGGGCCATTTTCCTTGACGGGACAGCCCAACGCCATGGGGGGCCGGGAAGCGGGGGGCTTGTCCCATTTGTTGCCCGGTTATCGCAGTGTTAAAAATCCCCAGCATCGGGCAGAGGTGGAAGCGGCCTGGGGGGTGCCTGCGGGTCGGATTGCGGCGGAACCAGGGCGGGATACCTGGCGAATGATTACGGGGCTGGAGACGGGGGAGGTGCAGGTTTTGTGGATTGCGGCCACCAACCCAGCGGTGAGTCTGCCGGACCTGAAACGGACCCAGGCGGCTTTGCGGCAGTCTCCCTTTACGGTGTACCAGGATGCTTACTACCCCACGGAAACCACTGCCTATGCCCATTTGGTCTTGCCAGCGGCCCAGTGGGGCGAAAAAACGGGGGTAATGACCAATTCTGAGCGACGGGTAACCCTGTGTTCGGCTTTTCGGATGCCAACGGGTCAGGCTAAGGCGGACTGGGAAATTTTTGCAGAAGTGGGGCGGCGTTTGGGGTTCGAGCAGCAGTTTGCCTTCCGGAACTCGGCGGAGGTCTATGGGGAGTTTGTGCAACTGACCCGCGATCGCCGCTGTGATATGACCGGACTCAGCCACGATCGCCTCAAATCTGGCCCCCTCCACTGGCCTTGTCCCGACTCGGAGCCGGTGGTTGCCGCCGCCGATCGCCCCGAACAACGCCTCTACACCGACCTCAATTTTCCCACTGCCGATGGCCGCGCCCGCTTCAAGCCCTTCCATGACCAAGGACTGGCGGAGCCGGTGGATCCTACTTATCCCTTTGTGCTGACGGTGGGTCGTCTCTATGGCCACTGGCACACCCAAACCCGCACGGGCCACATTGAAAAAATCCGCAAGCTCCATCCCCAACCGTTTCTAGAAATTCACCCCAAGGATGCCAAACAGTTAGGAATTCAGACAGATACCTGGGTTGAGGTGCGATCGCGGCGGGGAACGGCGAAATTTCAGGCTCTTGTCACAAAAGCGATTAGTCCCGGTGTGGTCTTTGCACCGATGCACTGGGGAGCGCTGTGGGCTGAGGATGCAGAGGCCAATGCCCTCACCCATAGCGAGGCTTGCCCCATTTCCCTAGAACCGGAACTGAAAGCCTGTGCTGTGCGGGTTCTGCCCCTGAGTTCTCTTTTGGCCCGTGAAATTCCCCAGGTTGCCCACCATGACTCCCTTCTTCCAGTTTGAGACCGACTTTGTGGAAGCGCTGCGCTGTATTCCGATGGTGGTGCGCTTTAAGTTAGATACCTGCGGGGTCAAGCTGAAGTTACAGCACTGGAACCAGTTTAATTTGGCGGAGCGGCAGCAGCTTGTGGACGCTCCCTGTGAGACTCCGGAGTCGATCGCCGCCTACCGAGCCTTAGTTCACCAGCAGGTTTTGCGCTACGACGCTGTGCCCCCAACGGATCTACCGGTGCCGGATCCGTTGCCTTGGGAAGTGGTAACAGCGGTGCCGCAGCAGGTACAAGATCAGGCTCAGTCCTTGGGATTATCGGTGAGTGTGGCACAGTGGCAAGGTCTGAACGCGCTTCAGCGCTTTGCTTTGGTTAAACTGAGTCAACCGGGCCATGAAAACCGAAATTTTCGGCCTGCTTACCGGGAATTTGCTTTGGACGCGAGTTAGGGGCCAAAGACTGGAGTGTGCTACGAAATTGGGCAATGTACGGACTAAAGTCCGCGCTACGGTAGGGTTATAGTTTTGTATTTTTCTGTTACTGCATGGGTACTCAGGGAGCAATGGTGACAAGGGTCGGTGATTTGGGGGAAATTCGGGGGAATTTTGGGCTGTTGTTGGGCTTTAATCCTTCAGACCCGATCGGGCGCAAAATCCCCACCCCCCATTGACCCAACCCCTGTTCACTGTACCTTCAGATCCTTGAGATCATCGTTACGGACTTTCCAGGCCAGGGCCAGAATTTGATACCAGCGGCGTTGGAGTTGCTTGGGTGTACATTTAAGGCGCTGGGCGATGTCTTGGTCCGACAGTAGGGTTGTGCCTTGGGTGTCGCTGACCTGGGCTTGCTTCAGGCGGAGAATATCCTGTTGGGCATTGTCCAACTGGGCCAGGAAGTTTTGCCACTGGCGGGGGGAAAGGCCCAGGTTTTGGCTGAGGTCAGCCCCTAGCCAATGGTGAACCAGTTCCCACTGGTGCATCCGAGAGAACTTCTCGACGTGATACTTAAAGCGCTGCTGTAAGTAGTCGCGCTGACGGGCAGTCAAACCCAGAATTTCGTCGATTTCCGGGGCGGGTAAATCTCTGAGGCGCAACGTGAGGTAGTCTACACAGTCGCCATGGCCTTGGGCTTCTAAGTACTTCACCAACTCCGAAAGCACCCGATCGCGCAGAACGGCTTCTGCTGGATCCAGGGCATCGGCCACCATCTGCTCGCGCACCTGCTTGGAGAGGGGGGAGCGGTTGAAAGACTCAGCCTCTTCCCGCTTGGGGGATTCCATGGCCGACTCAATGTCGAGGAGGGTTTCTTGGGGTTGGCGACGGGCGAAGTTTTGGGCACGGAGGACAATAATTTGCTGGTTGGAGCGTCCCGGCAGATTAATGCGGCGCTTGGCGTATTGCTCCGTAAAGGCCATATATTCTGCTAATTCCAAGCGAGTCTTGGGGCAGTAGTCCTCAGGCAGGTTATTTTCGCGGCGGAAGACCTTGAGGACTTCAATATAGAAGCTTTGGAGAAAGTCTTCAATGAGGGCGTGGCGGCCTTGGAAGCCCAGTTGGGCTTTGAGGGGGGCGACGTGGCGATAGACGATCGTGCTGAGGGTGCTGTGCAGTTCCACGCGGCCCCGACGGGAACCGAGCTTGTAGTAGCCCAGGCACTTCTTGAGCCGGTGTCTGCCTAACGTGAGCTTCCAGTTGGCAATCTCGCCGGAATTTTGAATGCGGTTACTCTTGTTGCAAATGCGGGTGACTTCTTCGGCAATGCGCTCGGAAACCGCTTTGCTGCTGGTGGTGGGTTTTTGGGTTTCCGTTTCGAGTTCTTGCCGGAGTAAATGGGCAAGGGCTGTAATATCCTCTAGGAAAGCCAAGGAAGGGATGCAGTCCTCTGGGTTGTGGGTCTCTGCATTGTCCATGGTTCCGTTAGCGTTTGGGACTGCAAAGCTGATTTCGGGCTGAGCGTCCAAGCTTTCCGTTACAGAAGTCGAACCTGCGCCAGTTACGACTAACTCCGGTGGATTTAGGGCTGGAGTGGGGTCTAGGGCGGGGGAAGTGGTGGAGGGGGGAACGGCTGCGAGGGCAGCACGGGAGGAGGTTGAGGTGGATGCAGCAGAGTTTGTCGTCATGGTTCCTATCTCAGGTGATGCACACAGGAGCAATGCAGGCTTGGGGCCAAGGCCGGGATGGGGCCGACAAGATCCAAGGTGCGTGTCTCACTGGGTTGACAGAGGGAGGGTCCACAGAAAGTCCAAGGAGGCCAGATGTAGACCAGTGCGGTAGCACCGGGGGCTTGACCGTTGGGTAACCTGGGTTGGCTTCCTGTTCCAGTGCTGTCCTGACTGTAAGCTGGACTTAGGAGAACTGGGACGGGAGGTGTGGCACTTCTGGGAGGTCACTGCTGATTGATGTCGCCCCTGTTGTGCCCTGTGGCAAAAGACCCTGAGGGTAGGTGGGTTGACGATCGGGCTGAGGTGAAGCTAAGGAATGGACTGCAAAGGCTGATAAACACTGACTTGGCGGGTCAGTCCTTGCTTTGCCGATCGCTGGAGTTTAGGGATACTTCTTTGCCATTGTAGTCAGTGAATCCCAGGGATTCCCAGATTCCTGGGAAATTTCCCTTCCGTCAGCCAGTCTTTAAAGCGGTTCTAGCGGTTTTTGCCGTCAGGAATTGGGGAAGGGGGGGTTGTAGCCCGCGCCCTCGTCAGTCCTGGGCGACTGAGCTGGAACTGGGTTGAAAGGTGCCGGACCAACGCACGCGGTAACCTCGGTGGTCGAGATAAAGTACCAGCGCACCACCCGGAGGGGACGACCTAGGCGATCGATCGCGCCTTGGAGTTGTTCTGCTAGCCCCGTGATGGCGTTGAGGGTGGCCGTTGAGGGGGGCCAATACAGTCCCCCTGCCGTTGCTTCCGCCCAAGTTAGGGGACTATCCGGAATAATGGGGGCCTGGAGGTCTAAGTTGTCGGGAGTCCAGAGGGTGGGGGGAGCGGTTGGGGTCGTAGTCTTGGGCAACTTATTTTCAGAAGGCTGCTGTGTAGGTGCCCCGTTGCTTGTCCCACGGGTTGTCGCCGCTGGTGGTGTTGACATTGCTGTCGGTGCCGAGAAAGTCCCAGGCGGCTCGGTCATCCAGAAGATGCCGTAGGGTCTGGGCGGCGGCGTAGACTTGGCCGGGAAAGTCTTGTACGGCAGCGAGGGGCCTTGATCCCGCTGGGGTCATTCCCAGTCCGGTGCTGTCGTGGGCTAATTGGGGTTGGCCCTGGACTTGGGCGAGGGCTGCCAAGAGGGGCGCGTGAATCCCCCATTGGGCTGCTACTTCGGTGTAGAGGGCCGATCGTTGGCTGGGGGTAAAAGGGGACATAGGGACAGGGGGATAAAGTCTAGCGGGGAGGAGCTAGGACAGCAGGGGGAATCTGCGCTTGAATTCTGTCCTGATATCCCTAGATGGCACCCCGTCAGAATCCTGTCAGACGATGGCGATCCAACGTTGACGATCCGACGATAGCGATCCGACGTTGACGATCGAACCGTA
The DNA here is from genome assembly GCA_035286285.1 of Prochlorothrix sp. Taxonomy (GTDB): domain Bacteria; phylum Cyanobacteriota; class Cyanobacteriia; order Prochlorotrichales; family Prochlorotrichaceae; genus Prochlorothrix. The sequence goes on along the minus strand of JAYKJG010000175.1, from coordinate 4,972 downwards.
ATAAGCATGGCAACTACGACGAGAATTGTTGGGGTTCAGCGGTGTTGGGGGGCGGGGGGGTCTGTTTCTCGGCGGAGAGTTCCCAATCCTCCCATTCCGTTGTAATGGTTAACTCTGTGGGCTTACAGCGCTTGACGATGGCAACAATTCCCGTTGCTCCTTCCTCTTCTAGATCTTCCACATACCCTCCCAGCTCTGCCTGTGCTTCTTGCGCTGAAAAAAACGGGCCAAAGTAGTAGGTGCATTGAGGGACACTGGTGGTGATTTCAACCCAGTAGGCTTGACCCAAATGATGCAGAACATTGGCTAAAAACTCTTTCATAGAGGGTTACGGGTACTGAATGGCGGAGGATTGTGACCGTGACCATGGGTAAGAGAGCGTGAAGGTGACCTTTGCAGGCAATCCTTGAGGGCAATCCTTGAAGGCAACCATGGACAGACAACAGACAGAGCGCACAGGGGGTACACATTCCTGGGGTACACACTCCTTGAACAGGTCAGGCTCCAGTGATGAGCGTCAAGGGTAAGGGGGACGGCGATCGAAAACGCCCTAGCACAGCACTCACCCACAGGATAGAGAGGGGTGAGGGGTTTAGGGGGTTTGGGAGTCGAGTTCTGAGGTTTTTGAATCAGTCTCATGCCTATCATAGGCACTATAGCAGTCTCATTTCGGTTCTGCTATGACAGGCTTGGCAAAATTCGCGTTTTCCCGAACTCTATGTTGACTGTGTTTGTTTATGGCACCCTCAAGCCGGGGGAATGTAACCACGCCGCTTACTGTTTGCCCGGTTTATGGAGCCAGCGATCGGCGTGGGTGCCGGGACAATTGTTTCATCTGCCGCCGTTGGGGTATCCCGGTTTGGTGGATGGGCCGGGTTGGGTGCAGGGGGTGGTGTTGCAGTGGGCGGGGCCACCGGTGGAGATCGATCGGCGCTTGGCTGTATTAGATGGCCTAGAGGATTACGACCCCCACTGGGCGGGCAAGGCGGAGGGGCCGAATTTTTACGATCGCCAGTGGCGGGGCGTTTACCAGCGGGATTGCCAAGGTCAGAGCCACTTTTTGACCTATGCCTGGGTCTATGTCTTAGGGCGCGATCGGGTGCGAGCGTTGGGTGGGGTTTGGTTGCCGGAGGGGGTGTGGTCGGCCCGTGGGCTGGGGTTAACGGCCCGATAGTGCTGGGATCCGCTGGGAATGAATCTGCACTGGCAGCATCGAAATTTCAGTTCATCCCTTACAATCCTTACCATTGCCTTCCATTTTTCCGCTTGTTTTGAACTCTTGGCACTCTCTGAACTATGGTGAAGTTCTACATCCATCCCGATAGCGATATTCCCGCCTCCAACCAACTTTATAACCAGATTCGGTTTGCGATCGCCTCGCGGCAGTTTCCACCGGGCCACAAGCTACCCAGTACCCGGCAACTGGCCATGCAAACCGGGTTGCACCGGAACACCATCAGCAAGGTCTATCGCCAACTGGAGGACGATGGGGTGGTGCTGGCCCAGGCGGGGTCGGGGATTTATGTGCGGGATGCGGGCGGGAGTCAGGATGTACAGCGGACGACACCGCTGATCGATCGCTACCCCGATGCTTACCACAAGGTGCGCCAGAGTGTGGATGACATGCTCAAACAGGGCTGTTCCCTCAATGAGGCGCGGGAGCTATTTTTGGCGGAAATTGACTGGCGGCTACGGTGCAGTGCGCGGGTGCTGGTGACGGTGCCCCACCAGGATTTGGGGGCGGGAGAGTTGATGGTGCGGGAGTTGGAGCAGAGTTTGCAGATTCCGGTGCAGTTGGTGCCCCTGGAGGAGCTGGAGACCGTGGTGCAACGGACCCGATCGGGAACGGTGGTGACAAGCCGTTACTTCAGTCGGGAAGCTGAGACGATCGCCTTGCCCCATTCGGTGCGGGTGATTGCGGTGGATATCTACGACTATGGCAAGGAGTTGGCGCTGATTAGCCAGATGAAGTCCGGCAGTTGTGTGGGGCTGGTGAGCCTAAGTCCGGGGATTCTGCGGGCGGCGGAGGTGCTGATCCACAGCCTGCGCGGTGAGGAACTGCTGTTGATGACCTGTCAGCCGGAGGATCGGTATCGTTTGGAGGCGGTGGCGCGGGGCGCTTCGACGATTTTGGCGGATCAGGCCAGCTTTAAGGCCGTGCAGGGTGCTGTGCAAGCAGTCCGTGAGGATATTATTCGTCCTCCTCAGTTGCTCCGCTGTGATAACTACATTGATTCCGAGTCCATTCGGCTTTTAAAGCTAGAGTTGGGACTGGAATAGTGGATTTAGGAGTAAATGGGCGATACTGGGTTCGAACCAGTGGCCTCTTCCGTGTGAAGGAAGCGCGCTACCCCTGTGCTAATCGCCCGATTTGAGAGGTGTTTTGTTCTCAGGTCTTCTACTATAGCAGGTTTTGGATCTTTGCCAAGGGGGGGTGAAATTTTTTGGGGGTGCGCTGTAGCGAGGGGGTGGGGACGTGCTGCCTAGGGGACCGATCGTTTGCTGCGCAGCCAGTAGGTTTTGACGGGGGACTGGGCTTTGAGGTGGAGGGGGGGGCGGGGTTCAAGGTGGTATTGACCTTTGAGGCGATCGTAGGTGGCCTGGGTGACTTGGATATAGCCTACGTTGCCTCGGCTCTCCACCTGGGCCGCAACCGTAACGGTATCGCTCCACAGGTCGTAAATAAAATCCTTCTGGCCGAGGGTTCCTGCAATGAGGGGGCCGGTGTTGATGCCGATGCGGATTTGGAAGCCCCGATCGCGGGCGAGGGGGTGGTTGAGCACGTAGCTCTGGATGGCAAGGGCTAGGTCGGCGATCGCGGCAGCATGATCCAGGGTGGGGTTGGAGAGACCCCCAATGACGAGGTAAGCGTTGCCAATGGTTTTGACTTTTTCGAGGCCGTAGTGATCGGTGAGGGTGTCGAAGGTCGTCAGGATGGTATTGAGGTCTTGGACCAACTGAAGGGGAGCCAGTTCGTTTTCTAGGGCAGTGAAGCTGACCAGATCGGCGAAGAGGAGACTCACTTCCTTGATGTACTGCGTGGGTGATCGTTTAGACTTGCCCAGCCGTTTGCTAAGTTTAGGCGGGAGAAGGTTGAGGAGAATTTGCTCCGATCGTGTTTTTTCCTGCTCTAGGGTGGCAAGACGCTGCTGGAGGTCTTGTTCTAGGGTGAGTAATTCAGTTTGGAGGTGTTGGTTGGTGTGGGTGAGGTGGGTGAGGTTCTGGTGGAGGCGATCGAACTCCTGGATGAAGCGGGGGGGAGCGGCGTTGATTGCAGTGATGGGATTTGCGGGGGGGTTGGGGGCGAAGCTTGGGGAACTGGGGGCGATCGGATCTGTGGCCTGGATCAGAGTTTGGAGGGGCTGGATGATGCGGCGGGTGATGAAGAAGCTGGTGGTGGTCACGGCGAAGAGGGTGAAACCACAGAGGAGTAGAGTTCTTTGCTGGTTGGCTTGCACTTCCGCCATAAAGTCAGCTTCCGAGGCAACCGCCACAATGAGCCAATCCAAGCCATAGGGATCTTGGAAGGGAGAAACCTGGAGAAAGTGACGCTTTCCCTCAGCGTAGAAATCTAACTGCTGCTCACCCTCAATTTTGCTGAGTTGGCCAAACTCCTGCTCTAAGAAGCGACTACTGGCCTCCATGGGGGGGCTGTTGCTGTCGCTGGCTTTCACGCGCTGGGGTTCGGGGAGCTTGGGGGCTGTTGTGGAGGTTGGGTCGGGGTTGGTGGCAGGGTTGGTGGGGAGGAGGAGGGGAACTGTTTCTAGGGAACTGGCCACAAGATAGCCGTTCCGCTCCATGATATAAATTTCTCCGGGTTTATCCTTCTGAATGATCTGGAGAAATGCACTAATTTGGTTGAGTGCAAGCTGACACGTTAAGATACCGTCGAGATTGCCGTCTTGGTCGTAGTAGGGCAGGGAGGCGTTCATTTGCAGCACGGGATAGGCAATGTTGCCATAAATCTCGCTCCAAACGGCACTGCTGCTTTTGTGGACAATGGTATAGAAGGGGCGGGAGCGCACATCGTAGTCGGGGATGGTTTTGGAGATTTCTTCCCGCTGGCCCGTTTTGGGATTAATGCTGTAGAAGGTCAGAGTGCCGCCGCCCGGTTGAAGCTGAACGGCTGTTTCAAGGTAGGGCTGTTCAGAGAGGCGATTGACCCAGCCAACGCGCAAGTATTGGCTTTTTTTGTTGGCAAAACCGACATAACCGATGGAAGGCTGGGCGAGGGCTTGTTGATGGAAATAGGTTTCTGCTTGGGCGAGGTTGTCCCAGCTTAACATGCCCAGGTTAAGGGCGATTTGGTTATTCTCGTTGACAAGATGGGGGGCGGCAACGTAGTCACTGAGGCGATCGTGGACGTGTTCAATGACTTCGGTGCGCAGTTGTGTGGCCAGTTGCCGCAGGGAATTTTCCCCGTTGCGCTGCACTAACCATCCCACGACGCAGGTGGTCCCCACCAGTTGCAGGATGAAGGGCAAGACCAAGGCGGTGTGGAGGGGGACTGCTGTACGGCGATCTGGTGCGGGGGAAAGCATGGTAGGGGGATAGGAACCAGGAGGGCGGTGAGGCGTGGGTCTAAATACGCCAAGCTGGTGGTTGGGTTGGATTGTGGGGGGGGTAGCGATCGGGGTTGGACTCCCTGCACGGCAAGGCACAACGCTTCCATTCAGTCTTCCAGTCGTTGTACCTACTTCAATATCAATACCATGGATTTCGCGATCGTTGGGGGAAATTCAGCGTCTTGTCAAGGGCGGCTAGGGGCGTGGCTTGCGTGCCCCCGGCAGAATTTTGTGTCAGTCAACCAAGGATTAGGGTGTTTTAGGTGCCCAAAATGAGACGTTTAGGTCTGAATCTGAGTCTAAAAATGAGTCTTACTATTTTGCTTTAAGATGGTGTTTTGTTGGTGCGGTGGGGCGATCGGAAGCTTGCGTCTTGGGGTTGCTTCAGGTTTGGTTAGCTGATCTAT
>JAYKJG010000174.1:0-3238 GCA_035286285.1 Prochlorothrix sp. | reverse complement strand
ACGGACTAAAGTCCGCACTACGAGCTTTTTGAGGCAGGTTAGGGGCTGGATTGCTCTCAAGTGAAATGCACCCTAGAAATTGGTCTGCGATCGTGGGGGAATGTGAAACATTAAATTTGCTCCAATGGGCGGCTTAAACCTTGATTTGAAGGGACAATAGAGGGGGTAGGGGAGGTTAAGGGAGGGTGCGTTTCACTTTGGCCAAGAGACGGACTAAAGTCCGTACTACGAGCCTTTTGAGGCAGGTTAGGGGCTGGATTGCTCCCAGCCGATCGGGGGCTAAAAATAGGGGGTAAAAATAGTCCAAAAATAGGCCGGGAGTAGGAATGGATCGCTTGGAACCCCCACTGAGACAAGAATAGAGCCTGCTGGAATACTGCGTGATACGCAGAAGGTCGTGGGGGGACTACCCCAGCCCCTAGCGGCCCATGGCAAGGCAACCGGAGGCCAGCAACCGGGATCGATAACCGGGATCGATCGGTGGCATCGACAGCCAGAACTAGTCACTAAAATCGGGCAGTTGCACTGTCCCTACAACCGATCGCAAAAGGTGAATTTTCCCTTATACCAAATCCGACTAATCTCGATGCGTTTTGGTAGGGGCAATCCCCCCGTGGTTGCCCCTGTATTTAGCGGTCAGAGGGTCGGCACAGGGGCACGACCCCTACCTGTTTATACGAATTTGGTATTAGCAGATGCCCCCGATCGGGAGGGACAATCCCCCCTTGGTTGGCTAGGTCGCAGGGTGCCTTTCACCTTTGCCAAGGGGCGGACTCAAGTCCGCACTACGAGCCTTATCGCAATTCCAAAGAGAGCAGGGGACAACCTTGATTAATCTGCTCAATCCTCCTGATAGGGCAACGGAATCCGCTCAGACGAATAGAAAACCCACCCCACCACATCAGGACCAATCCCACTATCCAACACCACCTCCCACAACACCTCCGGCGGAGTCCCCCGCGTCATCTCCCGCACCCGCGTCCACACATTTGCCTTCGGCTCAATCTCCTCCCACTCCAACTCCGCCACCTGCTCCCGCGCCAACAACAACCCCTCCGACAACAGAATATTATCCGTCTGGGGCAGTGCATCCACATCCCCCATGGCAAAGCTCAACACCGGCTCCTCTCCCGGAATCTCCGAACTCCAAACCTGGGTTACCGTCCGATCGGTCTCATTAATCTCATACTCCACCGCCCGACTCCTTGTCTCCACCAACGGCAACGGTGGCTCAAAGGGGAAGGTGCCAAAATTGCCATTATCAAACACCAGCACCGTCCCATTGTGACTTGGTGACGGCGAATGCTGATGGTAAAACCAGCGCTCTGTTCCCTCAGCCGCCCCCGTCAATGTAAAAGTCTTCTCCGCCAACTTCCCTGACCAACCTGCCGGATCCCCCAAAATCCAGACTAAATCGCCCGAAGCCCGATCGATCTTGAAAATGGCAGACAAATAGCGCGAGGACAGCAAAATTGAGTCATCTTTGGAGTCATAAATGACATTATTGCTATGGGTCCAGTCTAGCGTTCCTGGAAAACCGCGCCGATCCCAGTAGCCACTAAAGGTTTCATAGCCAATGCGAAAGGGATCCAAAAAATCAAAGGTATTCCAAGACCACAGCACCTGACCCTGGCGATCGAACTCCAACACCACATCCCCCATCACCGGCTGCGTCGCACGGGGCGCATTGGGATCCGTTTCGCTGGTGTAGTAATTCTCAAGGATGCGCCGCTCCGTCCCCAGACCAATAAAATTCCCATTGGCCAGTTGGTCTATATCGTGGTGCAGCGTTGTTGTTTCGATCGCAATGCCCTCCGTCGGTCCCTGGGGCCGATTTTTCGCCCAAAACGTATTGACCGTATTGCCCAACCAATCAATTTCAACCATGCGGTAATCCTGGGTTAGGTAAGCAATATTGCCATTCTGCAAAATCTCAAAATCATTAATGCGCGAGTCGGTGCGATAGAACCAAACCGGCTCCCCTGCGCTGTCCACCGCCAACAGCATCCCAAACCCCTGGTTAAAGGCCACGGCCTCCCGCTGTCCCAGGGTTGGCCGACGGCGACGCACACTCAGCATCGTAACTCCCGGCTCCATGCGCTCCGGCTCACTGGCTGACACCTCTAAACGGGGGAAATTCTCGGAATTTTCCGGTAAAGGGGGCGTTGTAAACGCTAAAACTCGGTTGGCGCGGTGAGTTCGACCGGCTGCATTTTTGATTTCCACTGCGATCGTGTGGCGACGATCGGGCCGCATTCCAACAATCGGCAAGCCCTGCTTGGGGTCTAACTGGGGATGGGTTTTGGGGTCAAAGCTTAAGGTCCAAGTCTGGGTGCCGTCGCTCACGGTCACAATCGTCTCAACGCTTTCACTGGCCTCAAACTGCAACACTGCCGCCAAGGGCACCTGGGGATTGGGATTTGCCATTACGGTCGGCTGCTGCACAAAGCGCAAGGCTCTGCGGCTACCCTTAGCCTCTGCGGTGGCAAGCCCTGGCGCTTTAGCTTGTTCTGGGCCAGTTTCGGCAAGAACTGCTGCGATACTGCCCGATCGTGGCTCAACCGTGGCCAGGGCCGATCGCCCGATCGCCCCAGCCTCCCAGCCCAACAGGGTCACCAGCCCCAGGGTCAGCAGGGAATTCCGGCCCCTACCGGATGCTTTCCGCTGGCGGGGGGAGCGGGTCAGGGGCGGAGCCGTAACCAGGGGGGCTACCAGAGCAGTGACCGGGGAGCGTGCTTTAGACATGAGATTTACTCAACTGTTCCAGTGATAACTATGGGTTTTGCTAATGGTTTTAGCATAACGCGATTTCTCAACCTGCCCAGACTCTCCCATTGAAGTCATCAATGGTTTCCCTAGAGGGAAACAGTGAAAATCAGGGTCCATTGCACTTGGGCGGGTTTACCGATTTAGGCAGAGGCAAACCCCCTGTGGTTGCCCCGGTTGTGGGTCGCCAAGAGGGGAGCCACGGGGTCGCGACCCCTAGGCTGAGGGTGACCCAGTGAAATGCACCCCAAAATCAAGCGGTTTAGAGATGTTCTCACAAAGCTCAATTAAGACTCACCCTAGGACTCATACCAAGGCTCATTTGTCTTAAAAGTAGGAATCAAGTAATACCAAATCCGTTGAGCCTGAAACAGAATAAACGGGTAGGGGTCGTGCCCCTGTGCCGACCCTCGACCAGCCAAATCCAGGGGCAACCACGGGGGGATTGCCCCTACCAAAACGAATCGAGATT
>JAYKJG010000173.1:0-2690 GCA_035286285.1 Prochlorothrix sp. | reverse complement strand
CTGGTTAATCCCTTCGGTGCAGAGGTTGAAGAAACCACTGCTGCCTTTGTGCCGCCCCTGAATTATCAACAGCAGCAAGCTGCGGCCCCCGCCAGTGGTCCTGCGATCGCCCTAGAGCAAGTGGATACGGATCATCTGCTGGAGCCGACCTATGCCAAAATCGGCCAAATTTTGGTCCGTAAAGCCCTCATTACCCAAGCCCAGCTAGAGCAAGCCCTAGAGCAGCAAGCCAGTAGCAATATCCCCCTGGGTCAATATTTTGTCGCCAGTGGGTTGCTGTCTGCGGAGGATTTGGATTGTGCGGTTCGGAACCAGCGGATGCGGATCGGGGAAATCCTGGCGCGACGGGAGTTAATCACGGTGGATCAACTGCGCTATGCTCTGCAACTGCAACACCAAAATCCCAATAAGCGCTTGGGTGAGGTGCTGATCGAGCAGGGCATGATTTCCCTGGAGGAATTGGAAGCTGCTATTCAAGAACAGCACTGGCGGCGCAATGGTTTTTGGTTCCTGAACGACTAGACTGCGGCAAGGGCGGGGATTCTGCCGGTTGCCTTAGGCGTGGGCGTGGGCGCGGGCGAGTAAGGTGTAGCGCTGGGCGTGTTCCAACAGGTGGGTGGCCTGGGCTTCGGAAACTTGCTTGACGGGCTTGCCGGGAATGCCCAGGACCAGCGATCGGGGCGGTACGTCTTTGGTCACCACGGACCCCGCCCCCACAATGCTACCGGCCCCAACCCGCACCCCATTTAAGATTATGGCTCCAATGCCGATTAAGCTGCCGCGTTCGATGTGGGCGGAGTGGATGACGGCGCGGTGGCCGATCGTCACATAGTCTTCTAGGATCAGCGGTTCCCCCGGATCGCAGTGCAACACGGCCCCATCTTGAATATTGGTATAGGCTCCCACCTCAATGCGTTCCACATCCCCCCGCAAAACGGCCTGATACCACACACTCGCCCCTTCCCCTAGGCTTACCTGTCCCGTAATCGCCGCATCGGGTGCAATGAAAGCTGCTGCTGTGAACTGCCCACGATCGACCCTCAGGGGACTAGACACCAAGGGCCAAGGGGTCACTGGCTCCAAAGGCAGGGCTGTGGGCACCGCTAGGGATAAGTCTGCGGCAGAGGCGTTGGCAGAAGGTTGAGGCGTTGCGAGATCGGTCATGGGGTTGCGGGGGAAGGGGTTGCGGGGGAATGCGTTGTGGGGGAATGCGTTACAAAGGGGTAGGGGCAAACCGCCCGTGGTTGCCCTGGTTTGGGTCTGAACCGATCGGGTAGGGGCAAACCGCCCGTGGTTGTCCTGGTTTGGGGCTGAACCGATCGGGTAGGGGCCAACCCCCCGTGGTTGCCCTGGTTTGGGGCCGATCGCCATCGGGAATCTTTAAGGGGAGATAAGTAAATCTGCCTAAGCTAGAGCCAAAGACTATAATAGGTCACCAATGAGAATTTCCAAGAATTCCATGGGAACCCGTCCCCCTTTGGGACTGCGATTCTCGTTGGACCCTGATTCTCACCAACCCTAAACTTACGTTGATCCAACCTCAACCCTGTCACGGGCCAACCGGGTACCCCAAAACCCTCCAGTGGCCTCAGGGTTATGGGTCTGGAGCAACCTATTGTGGTGTGATGGAGGTAACTTAGCTCCCATGATTGATCCGGCCTTGAATTATCCGGTTTTTGGGGCAGAAATTAGCTGTCCCCATTGTCGGCAAGCCATTCCTGCTTTAACCCTCACGGATACCTACCTGTGCCCGCGTCATGGAGCCTTTGAAGCGGATCCCAAAACCCAGGAACTGGTTCATCTCCAGTCGGGACGATACTGGCGACAGTGGGAGGGGTTGTGGTATCGACAGCATACCCATCCGGATGGGATTCGCTTTGAGATCCATGAGGCCCTCGATCGCCTCTATACCCAAGGCTACCGCGCTAAGCGCGTGATTATTGCGGAGCGGTATCGTAGCATCATCAGTGCCTATTTCGAGCGCAGTTCGGGCTGGTCTGCCCAGAATCCCGGTGCTCCTGTGCCGAAGCTCTATGGTTTGCCGGTTTCCTTCAGCCCACTGCCGGATGAGGACTCTCGCTGGGGTGTGATTAACTTTGATCTGGAAACGGACCATAGCGCTAGCGCCCCCGCTGTCTATGTCAAGTTACTGGACTAGAGTGCCGATTACGCCACAGGTGCCGATTACGCCATGGGTGACTATTACGCCATGGGTGACTATTATGCCACCTGTGCCACTGCTGCCACTGTGGACTCGGCTGACCCAGGATATCGAGTAGCCCCTATGCACCATCTCTCCATCCGCACGGCCAATATTCACCGGGCGATCGCCTTCTATGAAGCCCTCGGTTTCCAGGTTCAGGAACGCTTTACCACCGGGTTTACTTTGGCCTGTTGGATGGAAGGCTGTGGCAGTGCTGCCCCTGGGGAAACGCTGGCCCCTGCTCCCGGTTTGTCGGGTCGCCTTGAGTTAATCCAAATTCCCCAGCCGCGCTCGGTTCCCGATGCCTTTGGCGATGAGCATTACACGGGCTTTTACCATGCATCCTTTGATGTCACGGCTTTGGCTCCGAATTTACCCCAGTGGCTGGAGATTTTGGAGCAGCGTCTCCAGCGGGTTGATTGTGATCCGCCGCTGACCTTGAAGGTGCTGTTGCCGCCTACCCAGCAGATGATTGGCGATCGGGTTT
>JAYKJG010000172.1:0-7584 GCA_035286285.1 Prochlorothrix sp. | reverse complement strand
TTGGCTCCGAATTTACCCCAGTGGCTGGAGATTTTGGAGCAGCGTCTCCAGCGGGTTGATTGTGATCCGCCGCTGACCTTGAAGGTGCTGTTGCCGCCTACCCAGCAGATGATTGGCGATCGGGTTTATGAAGTTGCCTTTATTGCCGATGGGGACGGCCTCCCCCTAGAATTTTTGCACAGCCCACCCCCGGTTGCCCTATCCCGTTGAACCCGTGACCTTAAACGCCCCCTCTACCTCCCCCAACGTGCCCTCTCCCCACTCGCCCGCCGTAGACCCGCAATCCCGCACTGCACCTGCTTCAGGTCCACAATCTTCAGGTCCACAATCTTCAGGTCCGCAATCTTTAGCCCCGCAATCTTTAGCCCCGCAATCTTTAGCCCTACAACCTTCAGGTCCACAATCTTCAGGTCCACAACCTTCAGTCCCCCAGCCCTCCAGCAACGGCGATCGGGCGCTCTCCCTGGCGGAGCGGATCGAATCCCTCAAGGTTGGCCTGACGGGGGCGATCGCGGCTGTGGTGGCCACGCTGCTGTGGCAGGCGGTGATCCAAACCTGGATTGCCCCGCGTTTGGCCTTTGCGTTGGTGGCTCCCGGTGTGGATTGGGGGTCGTGGTTTGGTTGGGTCCAAGGGGCTGGGATTGCCCTGACGGGCTTGATGTTTGGGGTGACCTATCGCTATATCGTGCGGCGAGAGGTTAGCCCCCATTTGCGATCGGGGGCGATCGCGGCCTTTGTCCTGGTGCGCAGCCTTGCCCGTCTGGATGGCCCCCAGATGCTGCACTGGCCGGAACCGGAAGCGGTGGCCTTTGTGCTCCAGGGGGCAGAGAGCATGATTTTATTTGGCTTTAGCGCCTGGGTTCTGAATCTGGGCTTTGCCCTGGGCCAGTTGAAGCGAATTTAACGGTTTAGGGTCAAACCCCCCCGTGGTTGCCCTGGTTTTGGTCCCCAGGGAGGAGCCACCGGGGCACGACCCCGACCGAGATTTTCCAAAGTGGGATGCTCCCGTTGCACAATCCTATCCATAGAAGTCTCCCAGGGATGGATTGGTTCAATGGCTCACCCAATGGCATAGAATCAGAGGGCTGACCTGTTCCATCTCTGCCGTACCCGACGATTTTCATGACTATGACCGTACCCCTCTCATCCGAGATGATCTTGCGTCGCCCAGTTTTGGGTTCCCGTCGTCCCAGCAATTACCTGTGGGCTGTGGTAACCCTCTTGGGTGGGATTGGGTTTGTCCTATCCAGTCTATCGAGCTACTTTCAGGTCAACCTGCTGCTTTTTTCTGACCCGACACAGTTGGTTTTCCGTCCCCAAGGGCTAGTGATGGGCTTCTATGGCGTTGCGGCCTTGGTGCTCTCCACCTATCTTTGGCTGGTGATTTCCTGGGATGTCGGTGGTGGCTATAACGAATTTAACCGGGATACCCAAAAGGTTACGATTTTCCGCTGGGGCTTTCCGGGGGCCGATCGCCGTGTTGAATTGGTTTATGACTGGGAAGAAGTGCAATCCGTTCGCATTGACATCAAGGACGGTTTTAACCCCAAGCGGGCACTATATCTCAAAATTCGCGGTCGGGGGGAACTGCCCCTCACCCGAGTTGGCCAACCCCTTCCTATTTCGGTACTCGAAACCCAAGGCGCAGAACTGGCCCGTTTTTTGGAAGTTCCCCTGGAAGGACTGTAATTCCCATTTTGACAAACCCCTGCTTCAATAAAACCGGTTTTATAACGTTGTTTGTTCTAGCCTCCTCAATCCTTGGGACATGATTATGACCAAACCCTTTAAGCCCCTGCTGTGGATTTGTATTGTGGCGGCAAGTCTGACTTTGGGGGCCTGTGGTTCCAATACTGTTAATGCCAACAGCCCCACCGCTCCTGCTACGGATATTGCCACGGCCTACCCCAATTTGCCCCGCCTGAGCGGCACCGCCACGATCGAGATGGTGGTCAAGGGTAAGCCCATCTTGATGGAGGTCTATGGCGATGATGCGCCCCTCACCGCAGGCAACTTTGTGGAACTTGTGAATAAAGGGTTCTACAACGGCCTGTCCTTTCACCGTGTGGTCAAAGATCCCCAGCCCTTTGTGGCTCAAGGGGGGGATCCGGCCAGTGCTAACCCTTCGGTTCCTGCTAGCCAGTTAGGCCGGGGGGGCTATCGGGATGAAGGCGGCAAGGAGCGCACCATTCCCCTGGAAATTTTGCCGGAAGGGGCTGAGAACCCCCTCTATAGCACCACATTTCAGGCGGCTGGCCTGGATGTTGCCCCCAAGCTGGCCCATAAGCGGGGTGCCTTGGCCATGGCCCGGTCCCAGTATCCAGACTCTGCTTCGTCTCAGTTCTATATCACCTTGGCAGACTGGAGCTTTTTGGATGGCAATTATGCGGTCTTTGGCTATGTCACGGAGGGGATGGAGACGGTAGATGCGATTCAGCAGGGCGATCGTATTGAGTCGGCCCGTGTGGTTTCGGGTTTAGATGGCCTGAAGGCTCCCTAGGGCAGTCTAGGGCGCTAGGGGCTGTCACCATTTAATCCTAGACTGCCCGGAGTGCCAGGATTACAGCCCCTAGCCAATGAAACTGGGGCGGGCGTGTAATGCTGATACCCCAGGGTCTCTACGGTGAATTGATGACACGCCCTAGACGCTGACGGATGCGATCGGCCAATAACTGGGCACTGTTGGCGATCGCCAGGTCTCCCATTTTTTCCGCCATCCTCACCAAGGGATCGTTGGGGGTAAAGGGTAAGTGGGTGGGATCTTGGTAGCGTTGCAGTGCCCCCCGCAGCAGCAGTAGGACTTTGCTTTCCAAGTCCTCCGGCACAATGTCTTGCTGCTGGAAGAGCAGCGCGGCCCCGGCTGAGGCGAAGACCGTGGCGTTATAGGTTTGGTGGTCTTCGGCGGCGTAGGGGTAGGGCACCAGGATGGCGGGGGTTTGGGTGATGGCTAATTCGGTGAGGGCGCTGGCCCCCGATCGGCTAATGGCCAAATCAGCCCGGTGCAAGAGTGCCGCCATCTGGTCATAGAAGGGGAAGGTCAAGTAGCGATCGTGGTGCAGGCTGTCGCGATCGGGATCGGCTTCCCCTGTTAAATGGACAATCCACAGGCCCGCCTCTAACCAGCCTGAAACACAGCGCCGCACCACCTGATTGAGGCCCACCGCCCCCTGGCTCCCCCCCATCACCACCAGCAGCGGAGCCTTGGGCGGAATCGGTAAATCCAGTTTGGGGGGCGGGTTTTGCAGAAAATCTTGGCGGACGGGCGTGCCGACCCAACTGGTTTGCGCTGCTTTGGGCAGGTAGCGGGCTGCACTGTCGAGGCCCAGGGCGACTTCAGTACACCAGGGACTAAACCAGCGGGTAACCTTGCCCGGTAGGGCATTGGATTCGTGGAGCAGCACCGGTAAACCCAGGGAACGCGCTGCTAAAACTGCTGGCCCTGCAATATAGCCCCCGGTGGTAAATACGCCGTTGAACCGGCCCCGTTTCAGGAGTTGGCGCACTTGGAAGACCGATCGCACCAAGCCCCAGGCTGTTGTGAGGGTGCCGAAGCCCAAGCGCCCTTGGAACCCCGTGGCCTGGACGGTGTGGAGTCGGTAGCGATCGCCCACGAGCGTTGTTTCTAGGCGATCGGGCACCCCCAGCCACTCGATCGTACAATCCCCTAATTCAGCGGCAACGGCCAGGGCGGGGAACAAATGGCCCCCGGTTCCACTCGCTGCAATGAGAAGACGAGGTGAGGCTGCGGTCACGAAAGCACTCCTTTACCCATGGGGGTTAAAAAACAGGGTTAAAAACGGGGTCAAAGTCCTTACCGGATTCTTCCAATTCAGACCTAATATATACCTGTCTGGGATCGGTCTGTTCCCCCTTGGGCTGTGGCCGATCGTGTATCCTGGTATTCCCAGCCCCTCACCCTATCCAAACCCTATGTCTGTTGCACTGCGATCGCTCCCCCGCCCCCGTTGGACTCCCCTGCCCTCTGCTCTGGCCCTTGCGGGTCTAAGCTGCCTTTTGGGGGGGATTACGCCGGTTTTTGCCGCCGATCGCACGACTGCCCCCGTCTCCGCTGGCCTCTTGGCCCAGGCCCGCACCGCCGACTCTGCCCCAGCGGCAGTCCTGGAAAGCCTCAGCGCCCTCGATCGGGCCGCCACGGCTGAAGATCTAGACAGTGTTTTAGGCTTTTACAGCCGGAATTTCCTCCACAGTGACGGCTGGACCCGTAACGACCTGCGCCAGTCCCTGGGCAACTTCTGGGCGCGGTTTTCCAACCTGCGCTACAATACCCAGCTTTTGGCTTGGCAAAGCGTCAACGGTCAAATTATGACCGAAACCCAAACCACCATTACCGGGACTGAAACCCTGGATAACCGCACCCTGACCCTAGAGTCAGATCTACACCTGCGGCAGTATTGGGAGGGGGACCAGATTGTGCGGGAAGAGGTCTTGGGGGAGCAAAATCAACTGCAAACGGGGGAAGCGCCGCCCACTTTGATGTTTAACTTGCCGGAGCAGGTTCAGGTCAACGAAACCTTTAACTTGGATGTGATTGTGCTGGAACCCCTAGAGGATGATTTGCTGTTGGGGGGATTTTTGGATCAGCCGGTGCGCAAGGAAACCTATCTGGATCCCGGTCAGATTGATCTAGCGCCGATCGTCAGTGGGGGGATTTTTAAGATTGGCCGCGCCCCTGCGGTGCAGGATACCCGGTGGGTTTCGGCGGTGATTGTGCGCAAGGGAGGCATGACCTTTGTGACCCAGCGCTTGCAGGTGGTGGAATAGGCCGCAATCCGGACGTGAAGGGAGAATACTAGAGGGAGCTATGCCAGAGGGAGCTATGCCAGAGAACGCCAAGGGGGCACCCCAGGACGGGGCGATGCAATTGGTGCTGTACAGTAAGCCCGGTTGCCATTTGTGCGAAGGGTTGGAGGAAAAAATCCAAGCGGTTACGGCGTTTGCGATCGCCCTCGAAGTGCGGGATATTCGCACCAATGACGCTTGGCTGCAAGCCTATGAGTTTGAAATTCCCGTGGTTTGTGGGGTGACGGCTGCGGGCCAGGAGCAACCGTTTCCCCGGATTTCCCCCCGATCGACCGTGGCCCAGGTGGCCCAATGGCTGCAAAAAAATTACACGGGGTAATCTATGCTAGTCCAGCCAGCCAGCCTGACATTGCTGGGTGAGGGATTAAACATTTCGCCTTTGGAATCCGGCACATGGGCCACTATCGAACCCTAACAACCCCCCTAGGGCAGTTGAGCTACTGGGAGCAGGATCCCCTGGGGGATGGGAGGTCGGCGATCCCAGGGCATCCCAGCCGGGACGAGACCAACGCCAGGAATCCCAGCCAGATTAATTCCAGCCAGATTAATCCCAGCCAGCCCAGCCCGTCCCATCAAGACAATCCCCCCCTTGTGTTTTGCCATGGTTTAGGCGTGGGATCTTCGGCCTTTGAATGGTCCAAAATTTACCCCGCCTGGGGCGATCGCCATCGTCTGATTGTGCCGGAATTTGTGGGCTGGGGCCGATCGGACAAACCCGATCGCCGCTACCAAATCCAGGACTACCTAGACCAACTAGAGCAAATTCTGACCGAGGTTGCCCGATCGCCCGCCTGGGTTCTGGCCGCCTCCCTCACGGGCGGCCTTGCGCTTCGTCTGGCTACCCAAAAACCCCACCTTTTCCAAGGCTTAGCCCTGGTTAGCCCCTCCGGTTACGGCGACTTTGGCCAAACCTATCGCAATCCTGTCTTGAATTTTCTGGAGCGGTGGGGCAATGGCAGGCCCGATCGCGGAGGTAATCCAGATTGCCATCATGGTCAGGATCGGGGCGGCGATCGAGCCATAACCCGATCGCTGTACCAAGGGCTAACCCAGCCCTGGGCGATTGCGGGGGCGATCGATCGCTTTCTCCTGGCTCCTAACTCCCCCTTGAGCCGCCCCGATCGCCAAGACCTTTACCACGCCTACACCACCGCTGCCCAACAGCCCCGCGCCCACTTCACCGCCCTCGCTACCCTACGCGGCAGCCTCTGCTTCGATCTGGCCCCCCTCATCCCCCACCTCCAAACCCCCACCCATTTCCTCTGGGGCACCCAGGCCCAAGCCAGTCCCCTCCGCACTGGCCACCGCCTCCAGCAGCTTAACCCCCACTGGATCCAAAGCCTCACCCCCCTGCCCCACGCTGGCATGGTTCCCCACCTAGAACAGCCCGATGCCGTTCAGATCTGGTTACAGAGGCTACTTTCTCCCCCAAGACAGTAGGCATAAGGTAAACCTTACGTTAAGCTGGGAAAAAGCGATTCTCAGACTCTTAACATTTGTTTGTTGACATTTGTTTGTTGACATTTCTCATCCCATCAGGCGCTACAAAACCTTGTAACCTTACAAGCTCACCTGCATTGATTTAAAGAACAAGTCTAGAGAACAAGCATCCAAGATATTCCGATCCTCAGGTCATTGGTGCGGACTTCACGTTCAAGCGCATCCTAGGGCGTGTCATCAATTAACCGTAGAAACCTTAGGGTATCAGCGTTACACGTCCGCCCCAGTTTTATCGGCTAGGGGCTGTAATCCTGAGACTCCGGGCATTCTAGGACTAAATGATGACAGCCCCTAGCAACGACCACAACCCGGTTGGGCAGGCGTTTCTACACCCCTAGCATTCTGTGATGGTCCTAGCCTTTGGAATGTCTGGGCGTGTCTCCCAATTGTTTGTCGTGCATTGGCCGTCAATAACCGTAAACCGGATGCCTCCCACGGTGGCATTCACGTTGTCTGGTCTCTGCTCGATCCCCTGTAGGACAGGCTACCCAACGTGAGAGAGTCCCAGTGAACCTTTTGATCTCACTCCCCACTCCATGACTGAGCGTCAATATGACTGAGTATCAATATCGCAATATCGTTGAGCTTTTAGTGGAGCAAGAAGTTGAGCATCAGCTCAGCAAGCTCCCCGCCCATGTCACTGAGTTGCTCCCTTCAATTCAGATCGTGACCTATGTGCTGAACCGTTTGAAGCCCTTTTATGCCTGTACAGAGCGCGGCTTTGAGGAACAACTGAAGCGGGCTGAACAGGAGTTGCGGGGCGAAATTCGCAAAACGGTGAAAATTGCGATGAATTTGGTTTACCAAAATCCAATTCATGGCTTTAGCCCTTTGCAGCAGGACTCTAAGGAAGTGGCCCTTAAGAAATTACGGGGTTTGCTTCAGGATGAGTCTATTCAATGGCACGACTTGCCCCAGATCCTGGGTAGTGCTTTGGATCCGGTGATCCAGAGTCTGCCCCGATCGGGTGAGGTCGGGGGTGTGGCGGGTCTGGATCAACTGTCGGGGGGACCGTACAAACCAGCCTCTAGCCGCTGGACCTATAAACAGCGTGCGGCGGAGCCTGACAGCCGATCGGCAAACGTGCCAGAGGCTTCCCCCTCGGCCCCTGCGCCCCAGTCCCGCGATCAATTTTCTGGCTCGACTTGGCAAGATTTCAAACGCCGCCGCGATGCGGCCCGCCAAGGCTCCAATTCCCAGGGCAATAGTAAGGATACGGGCACGCCCCGCAATTATCGCCTCAGTTCCTAGTTGGCTCTTTGG
>JAYKJG010000171.1:0-3567 GCA_035286285.1 Prochlorothrix sp. | reverse complement strand
GAACTCCCTCAGCTTGGAAACGATTTTGGCCACAACGGTGGCGGAGGTGCGCCAGATGTTGGGTAACGATCGGGTGCTGGTCTGCTGTTTTTTCCCGGAAACAACGGAGTCCAACCAATGCAGCCTTTTAGATGAAGAAGTCGTTGATATGGCGGCGGTTTCAGCTTTATTTCGCGGTAAAGTGGTGGCAGAGTCTGTCGTAGACGATTATCCTTCCCTCCTCAACCATTGGATTCAAGATCTACCCCTAGAGGCGCAGGTGAGTCTCTCGGTTTGCTCGCCAGTGGGTGCCTCGCCAGTGGGTGCCTATTCCGGCAAAAGCGACCCCCAAGGACACTGGGCTTGCCCAGGCCCCGCAATGCCAACCGCCCCGCTTTCACTCCAGGTTTTACGCCCCGATGGCACGGCACTGCCGGAAACCCTACCGGTTGTGTCGGCCCTGGTTTTGCCCATTGTGACCCAGCCCGAAGGGCGGCGATCGGCGACTGATCCTCGCCTTTGGGGCTATTTACTGCTCCATCACTACCAAGCGCCCCGTATCTGGCGCGATCAAGACTTAGCGCTGTTGCAACAACTGACTGAGCAACTGTCGATCGCCATCCATCAGTCAGAACTCTACCGCAGTCTAGAGCAGGCCAACCAACAGCTTAGCTACTGGGCCGATCATGATGCCCTAACCCATGTGGCCAATCGCCGCTTCTTTAACCGCTATCTCCAACAGGAATGGCGACGTTTAAGCCGAGAAAAGGGTATTTTGAGCCTAATTCTCTGTGATGTAGACTACTTCAAAGCCTACAACGATACCTATGGCCATGTGGCGGGCGATCGCTGCCTGCAACAGGTGGCCCAAACCCTCGCCAGTGTGCTTAAGCGTCCGGCGGACTTGGTGGCACGCTATGGGGGAGAGGAGTTTGTTATGGTTTTGCCCCAAACCGACTTAGAGGGGGCGATCGCGCTGGTGCAGCAAATTCAAGCCCGCGTTAGCCAGTTGTCGATTCCCCACCGTGGCTCCTTGGTTGCCACCACCCTAACCCTCAGCTTTGGCCTTGCCAGTGCCTCCCCCTCCCTCCAAATGCCGGTGCGAACCCTGCTGAAGCAGGCGGATCTGGCCCTCTACCAAGCGAAGGACGGTGGGCGAAATCGCTATGCTTGGGCCGATGTGATGGCGGCGGAAGACCCCGGCATCCCAGAGGGGGCTGATCCCTTGGACGATCGACCGTTGGAGTTCTAAAATGCCTAAGCACTCTCTGTCATAACCCGATTTAAAGTTTTCCATGGCTGGTCATAGTAAATGGGCGAATATTAAGCGACAAAAGGCACGGGTTGATGCCAAAAAGGGCAATGTCTTCACCAAGATCTCGCGCGAGATTATTGTGGCGGCCCGTCAAGGTGTACCCAACCCGGAGGGCAATTTTCAACTGCGGGTGGCGATCGAAAAGGCCAAGGCCGCTGGGGTGCCCAAGGACAATATTGAGCGGGCGATCGCCAAGGGGGCCGGAACCTACGGCGGGGCCGACAGCCTAGAGGAGGTGCGCTATGAGGGCTACGGTCCAGGGGGCGTGGCGGTGCTGATTGAGGCGCTGACGGATAACCGCAACCGAACGGCGGCGGACCTGCGGGCGGCCTTTAGCAAAAACGGCGGCAACCTGGGGGAAACGGGCTGTGTCAGTTGGATGTTTGCCCAGAAGGGGGTCGCAACGATCGCCGGGGACTTCCAAGACGAGGAGGCGCTGCTGGAGGCATCCCTAGAGGGAGGAGCCGAGAGCTATGAGTTGCTAGAGGACGAGGAGGCCGATCGGCCCTTGATGGAGGTCTTTACTGAGGTCACCAATCTCGAATATCTAACCCAAGTACTCAAAGCACGGGGCTACACGTTGACAGGGGCCGAATTGCGTTGGATTCCGGGCAATACTTTGGAGGTAACCGACGCTGATCAGGCTAAGGTGCTCCTCAAACTGATCGATGCCTTGGATAACTTGGATGATGTCCAGACGGTGACGGCTAACTTTGAGATGACGGATGCCTTAATGGCGGATGCCTTTAGCTAGGGGGTTCTAGTGCGGCGATTCTAGTGCGGCGATTCTATGGGATTTCTTAATAATCGCCACAAGGGCAAAAAATCCCGCTAGAATCGGACTCAAACACCATAGGGGCAGGGTTTCCGCGCCCCAATCCCGGTTTCTTTCTCATCCGTTTTCCTTCTCATCCGTTTTCCTTAGATCATCATGCCTGTGCTCTCTTCCTCTGCTCCCGACTGTTTAGTGATTGGGGCGGGCCTCTCCGGCTTAATCTTGGCCCGCCAGCTTCAGCAACACAACCGTACAACGGTTATTTTGGACAAAGGACGCGGTTTGGGGGGGCGCTTGGCGACTCGGCGCATACCCTATAACCATGTGGGAGAGGCCGCGCTGGACTATGGTGCCCAATATTTCCAGGCCCAAACCGATGTCTTTCAGAATTTAGTGGCCCAGTGGATGGTGCAGGGGGTAGTAACGCCGTGGTTTCACCAGAATGAAATGCCCCGCTATCGTGGCACCCCCAATAATCGGGCGATCGCCAAATATCTGGCCCAAGGCTTACCGGTTCAGACCCAAGCGCGGGTCGATCGGCTCCAGTACCAGGACGATCGCTGGATTGCCACCACAGCAGCGGGCGATCGCTGGGAAGCGCCCCAGTTGGCCATCACTGCCCCCGTCCCCCAAGCCCTCGCCCTCCTCGCAGACACTCCCCTACCGTCCCCCCTCCAGCAGTCCCTAGAACAGGTCACCTACCACGCCTGTATTGCCGTCCTTGCCCTCCTCACCCACCCCAGCCACATTCCTGCCCCCGGTGGCCTCAAGATCACCCAGGAACCCCTCGTCTGGATTGCTTGCAATCAGCAAAAGGGCGTTTCCCCCCAAGTTCCCGCTGTAACGCTCCATGCTAGCCCCGCTTTTAGCGCAGACTGCTGGGATTTGACCGATGGCGAGATTGTGCAGCAGTTAGTCCATGCGGCTGCACCATGGCTGGGGGCGGCGGTGGTGTCGGCCCAAGTCCACCGTTGGCGCTATAGTGTGCCCGATCGAGTCTTTGGGGCAGAGTGGGGGGGAGATCGAGCCTTAGGGCTAGTTTTGGCGGGAGATGGGTTTCAAACCCCGGAAATGGCCCAGCAGCTTTCACCCATGGAGGGCGCGGTTTTATCGGGGCTAGCGGCGGCGGAGCAGTTGTTAGCCTGGAGTTAGGCGCTAGGGGAGCTTGTAGCTTCAGTCCTCCCGTTGTCTTCGGTCCACGATCGGGGCTGAAAGTCCTGAGGCGTATCCAGGGCAAAGACCTCGCCATCAATGCGGGCCACGTATATCCCCTCAGCTAAGAACTGCTCCCGCAGGGCAGCAGAGAGATCCACAGCGGCGAGGATACCATAGAGGGCTTTATCCCGGTGTTCGGGGAAGAATTCAGGGAACCGTTGCAATAAGCGCCGCATTTGTTCGATCGCCTCATCCCTAGGATGACTTTTGACCTCTACGACATAGACGGCTTGGCGATCGCTGTTGGCATAGGCCAAAACATCAATTTCCATTTCCTGGCCAT
>JAYKJG010000170.1:0-17612 GCA_035286285.1 Prochlorothrix sp. | reverse complement strand
GCCGCAGACGGGCGTTGACTGCCCGTAGGAGTACCGTTGGGGTCGTTTTGCTCTGAGTGTGCTTCCGAGAAGGTCATATCACATGGGATCTCCAGGGTCTGGACGGGAATGCCCATGGCTGGGCTTTACAGCCTGGGGTCAGGTTGTACAACTAGTCATTATTGTAAGTCGATCTGTGGGAAAGCTTTAATCTCTAGATGACGTTGGATCAAACTAAAGATTTCTTCATGGATTCTTAAGACTTGGACCGATCGCGGTGACTAACCCCCGACTGACTGACAACAGGGGGCCAACCCTAGGGGCAGTGGCCTGGTCAGGAAACCTGACCCCTACAGTTCCACAGGTCTTGTTGGGGTGCGAAAACCGTGCCCCCGGCAGAATTTTTTGTCCGTCAACCAGGGCTAGCCCACCTGTGTAGGAAGCCTGCTATGGTCAGGGTTCATCCCCCTGTGACGAGTGAACCGATCGGGTCGGGGCAGACCCCCCCGTGGTTGCCTCGGTGGTTGGCTACCCAGAGAGTCGGGGACGGGGGGCGCAGTTGTGCGCGTAGGAGGCACCCGATCGGGATTCCCTAGGGCGCAGCTTCGAGTTGGTCTTGGCGGAGCCAAATATTGGGGGTGGGGACGGTGAACTTCACCAGCGCATAGTCGCCCTTGAGGTCCAGGACTTCCCCGTTGCTGTGGAAGAGGTAGGACGGAAAGCGGGTATCGCTGGCGGTGGCTTCAACGCTATTTTGCAGTTTTTCAGCCACAACGCGAACTAGGGAACCTTTTTTTAGTGCTGCCATAGGAATAAAGGGAGGGTAATGTTAAGGTTTCGATCGGCCCAGGGACGGGATTTGGGCCTCTGAGGGGGGAATCTACTCAGGTAGTATTGTTGCGATTATTACGGCTTCTGTCTAGGGAAGACCTCAGGATTGGGGTGAGGGCATTGACGAACGGCGCGGAGAAAGGCGGCGACCCGATCGAGATCCTTGTCCCCCGGCGATCGTTCAACCCCGCTCGACACATCCACCCCTTGGGCCTGGACCAAGGCCAAGGCTTCTGCCACATTGTCCGGCCTCAGTCCCCCCGCCAAAAACCAAGGCACCGGCGGCTGAAACTGCCGCAGCATGGCCCAATCCAGGGTTTCCCCGGTCCCGCCCAACTGCTGGGGGTGGTAGGCATCTAAGAGCAGCGCATCGATCGGGGTGGCCTCTCCCCCGCCGTAGGTAGCGGCCAGGTCTAGGTCGCGAGCAGTTCGGATCCGGAGCGCCTTGATTAAAAAGGCTGCGGGGAAGCGGCGACGCACGTCCCAGCAAAACCCCAGGGATTCGTTACCGTGCAGTTGGATGCCCCCCAGCCCGCCCACGGTGACCGTGGTGGTTAACCCATCCAGGTCAGGATTGGCAAAGACCCCAACGGGGCAGACTTCAGCAGGGAGGTCTGGGGTGAGGGCTTGGATTTGCTCCGGCGTGACAAAGCGGGGGGACTGGGGGACACAGATAAAGCCGAGGTAGTGGGGGCGCAGGGCGGCGATGGCTTGGACTTGATCCGATCGGGTCAGGCCACAGATTTTAGTCTGTAAAGTGCGCTGTGGGGTCATGGGCGAGGGCGGCTGCAAGTGAGTCGGCAAGGGTTTGCTCCTTGGGGGTTTCCTCTGGTTTTTGTCTTGATCATGATCATGCGATGCGTCCGCCCCAAATCGATCGCCATAGGGTAGAATCCCTAGGACCATCGGGAGACCCCATGAAGTACTCGATTCCATCCACCCTTCAGGAAATCATGGCCCTGCGCCAGTCCCCCGCCAATTCCGAAACTGTGGTTCGTGCCATGGCGGGGGTTGTGCAGATGGCGCGTCAACAGGGCCAAACCCTAGAGGATCTCATTGCTGAGGTTGCGACGGAAGACCAACTGCTCACGGAACAGCAGCGATCGCGCCTGTGTGAAATGCTAAAAAATGTCTGGCATCGGCTCCCTTCCTAACGCTCCAGTCTTTAAATGGAAGGAACTGTCTTGATTGTGATGGAGGGCTTGCTATCCCATGTCTGATCTACCTGCGGGGGTTCCGGCGGCAGCCTCCCATGCCCTCGTTCTCCAAGTCAATGGCGAGACCCGTACCTGCGCCCCTAACACCCCCTTGCCGACTTTTTTGCAACAGTTGGGATTAAAGCCTCAACTCGTCGCGGTGGAATATAACGGTGAAATTCTGCATCGACAGTTTTGGGAAACAACGGTGATGCAGGCGGACGATCGGCTCGAAATTGTCACGATCGTCGGCGGTGGCTAGCGTTAAGTGGCTCAAGGTCGCCAAGCGTAGCTCAAGATAGCTAAGCGTGGCTCAAGGTCGCCAAGCTAAACCTAGCGCATTCCCACAACCTGAACCTTTACAAACCGAACCTTTACGAACCGACCTATGAATTCACTCTTCCCGTGGTCCAAAGTTTGCCCTTTGCAAAAATCCTTAAAATCCCTTCTTAAGCTTGCTTTCGTTCTTTGCCTGAGCCTTGCCCTCGTCCTGGGTCACGGTGACGATGCCTGGGCTGCCCGCAGCGGTGGGCGCATTGGCGGCGGTTCCTTCCGTGCGCCGACGAGCCGGACCTACTCGGCCCCCCGCAGCTACTCTGCGCCGACGAGCGGCTACCAAGGCGGCTATCGGGGCGGTGGCTTTGGGTTTAGCCCGTTTTTCTTCCTCCCCTTCTTTGGCTTTGGCGGTGGGGGCGGCCTGCTGAGTCTTTTGGTGCTGCTGGCGATCGCCAGCTTCCTGGTGCGCACCGTGCGCCAGGTTCTGTCTAACAACTCCGACGAGGGGGGTGCCCTGCCCAACAGCAATCCCAAGGTTAGCGTCGCTAAGGTGCAGTTGGGCCTTTCTTCCCAGGCTAAAACCCTGCAAACGGACCTGGGTCGCCTTGCCCTGAGCGCAAACACCTCTACCACCTCCGGCCTCACCAAGCTCCTCCAGGAAAGTACCCTGACCCTGCTTCGCCATCCGGAGTATTGGTGCTATGGCGCGACCTCCAGCCAACAAACCCGCCTGAATAGCGCGGAAACGGAGTTTAACCGCCTGGTTCTGGAGGAGCGGAGTAAGTTTTCCGGTGAGAGTTTGTCGAATGTTCAAGGCGAGGTGCAGCAGAAGTCTTCGATCGAGGGATCGGCAACCCCAGCGAACGGTGATCCCGGTGAATATATCGTGGTTACGCTGATTTTGGGGACGCAGGGTAGCCTGAAGCTGCCTAAAATCCAGGAATCGGAGGATCTTGCCCAGGCACTGCGCCAAATTGGGGCGATCGCGGGGGACCAGTTACTCGCCCTTGAAATTCTCTGGACTCCCCAAACCCCCGGTGAGGTGATGAGTGCTGAGGAGGTTTTAGCCCAATATCCTAATCTGGCGGTGATTTAGCCTTTTTTGGGCTTGACGGGGTGCATTTCACGTTTTCCAATGGACAGCCGAGACGGCCATCCCACAACAACCTTGGGGGTGGGATGTAGCCCTCTCCGGCCCGTCCCAAGTGTGAAATGCACCCACGTCATAGGGCTGGAGCAGGTCGGCGGGCGAGTATTCCCTAGGAAATTGTTTAAGCTTGATGAAGGACATTGTGATCTGACCGGATTTGGGGTTGTGATCTCTGTCTTAATTAAGGCTAAATCAGTGGTTTAGTCGCAGTTTAAGTTACAAAATCAACACAGTCTGAGAGTATTGACTGCTTTTTCTAAAGCTTCGTAAGAATTTCGATACAGTTTGCAAGATCATTTATTGGGCGAAGCTGAAAGAAACAGGATAATAAGGAGAAGAGCCGTCATACTAGAGGCCAAGCTAGGGGGAGCCTCTCCCGTTGGAACTCGCAGGCAACGGGTCTGAAGGGGTCTGAGCCTGAGCCAGATGGACCCCCCGATCGGGGCTTGCTCGATCGGGCTATGGGGGCCACAGCGATATCGACTGCAAATCCTTAGTCCAGGTGTGAACCCATGACACGGGATCCTATCAATCCACTGCCTAATGCGCTGGGACGTTTATTTTCTGACGTATCCGCCACGGAAGAACTTACCCTTGCCGATCGCTATGGTCTACTGGCCGTTCTGTTGATGGGTAATGTGGGGGAAGACGACCTCCGCTGTATTAATCGCATTCTTTACTCGGTTAGACGGGGGCAAATCAAGCTGAGCGATCGCCTTTCCACCGTTCCTACCCCAAAATTGGGGGTAATTCCTGCCTCTGTGCCCTCAGACTGTTCTACGTCTTCTTCCTCTAGCTCCTAAGCGACAGTCTCTATGGCTATTTTTCCCCCTTCACCACCCTCCACCCTCCACCCCTGGCTCTTGGTTTGGGCACAGCGGGAGTGGGGACGGCTTCAGGGGGCTGAGTTGCAGGTGCTGCTAGCCCTAACTCAATCTGAGGGCATAGGCTCTATTGACTCTGGAAGGCTGGGGGGGAGCGATCGTCAGGTTCGATCGCAATTTATCCAGTGGCTGCTCCAGCTTTTGACGATCGGCTGCAATGAGACTCATTTTGACGATTTTTTAGACCCTAACCCAGAGCGTTATCGCCCGATCGATCGACCAGGCGATCGATCGGTTAATCGATCGGTTAACCGCCCGATCGATCGACCCAGCAACTTAGATCCCCTAGAGCGCCGAAACTTGCAAAAACTCTCGGCCCGCTGTTGCTCCCTGGGGCTGAGAATTCAAGATGCACAACTCGACGATCGCTTAGATTTGTCTTACTGGCGCATTCCTTTTCCGCTCCTCTTCCAGCGCTGTCAGTTCCCCAAACCCTTCAGTGTGCAGGGGGCTGTTTTACAGACTTTAGACTGTACAGGAAGCCAGTTTTCAATTATTAATGGCAATTACTGCCAAATTAAAGGGGATTTATACCTCCAACAGGTCCAAGTTACGGGGGATCTACGGCTTCAATCCATCCGCTGTCGGGGTCAGTTGTGCCTCGATCGTAGCCGCATTGGTGGTACCCTGACCCTAAGCCAAGGCCGCATTGGTGGCTCCCTAACCTTGCGGGGTGTGCAGTTTGGCAGGGCTAGCCTGGGTAGGGCGACGGATTCAGCCCTAGATTTAGCGTTTAGGGTTGAAAATTCAGGTATAGGGCCGGATACAGGGCTAGATACAGGGCTAGATACCGCGCTAAATATCGGGCCAGATATAGCACTAGATATAGGACCAGATATAGCACTCGATACAGATACCGCGCCAGATATAGGACCGGATATCGCGCCAGATACTGCACCGGATACCGTACTAGAGGCCGCTGACCTCCACATTGGCCAAAGTCTTTATCTCCAGCAGGGGTTCCAGATTTGGGGGCGGGGTCAGTTAACGGGGGCGCAGGTGGGGCAGGAGTTGCGGATTGGGGGAGGAGAGTGGCGGGCGGCGACGGGCGTAGCGCTGGAGGCGAGGGGGTTGCGGGTGCGGCGCTTCAGTTTGGGGCTACCGCAGGAGCAGCCGCTGTTGATTGTGGGGCAGGTGGTACTGGCGGGGGCTGAGATTGCTGAAACCCTGGACAGCCAAAACTGTCAGATCCGTCCTGCTCCCGTTGTTGAGAGCGCTCCCCCCGCCCCTGTGGCCTCCCCTAGCTCTCTGCTTGGCTTCTCGCACTCTCTCCCCTCAGGTCCGGCCCCCTCGGCCCAAACGACCTCCCAAGCCCCCTCCCAAACTTTCTCCCCGCCCCTTTCGCAACCCTTTTATCAACCCCAATGTCTCTTTAATGGTCAAAACCTTAAAATTCAAGGGGATTTGCTGCTGCATAATCAGTTTTTTGCAGAAGGGCTAGTGAGGTTAACGGGCAGTTGGGTGGGGGGACATCTGATTTGTAATGCGAGCCGGTTTCACAATCCCGATCGGGTGGCCTTGGATGGGGAGCGGCTTCAGGTGGCGGGGGATGTGCGGTTGCGGAATGGGTTGGCGGTGGCGGGGTGGGTGCGGCTGAACCAAGCTCAGGTGCGGGGCAGCTTGATTTTGTACGATATTGAGCAGCCAGAGACTTTTAAGCTGGATCTTAGGGCGGCTCAGGTGGGCTGGCTCCAGGATGAGGCCCGGAGTTGGCCATTGCCGGGAGGACTGCGCTTGGATGGCTTTTGCTACGATCGCCTGGGGGAGTCTGCCCCCCAAGATGCTAAAAGTCGCCTCACCTGGCTGCGCCGAATGCCCCACTTTTGCCCCCAGCCCTACCAACACCTTGCCCGCGTTCTCCAAACCCAGGGTCGTTCTAAGGCTGCCGTTGCG
Source organism: Prochlorothrix sp. (assembly GCA_035286285.1). Classification (GTDB taxonomy): domain Bacteria; phylum Cyanobacteriota; class Cyanobacteriia; order Prochlorotrichales; family Prochlorotrichaceae; genus Prochlorothrix. The sequence continues at coordinate 11,403 of JAYKJG010000170.1, read as the reverse complement.
ATTCATCTCGCCCAGCTTAATCAAGGCAAGGATTTGAGTGTTTGGCAGCGATTTTGGGTTAAATCTCCTTTTCTTTCTCGATATCTCTGTAGTTTAAGGTTTTATTTAGCCCTGAGTTTGGGTATGGTGCTGTGGGGGGTGGCTGTTTTTGGGCAGGGCTACCGTCAGGGGGTCTTGGTGCCGATCGGGGCAGAATCGGCCCTAGAGGCTATGACTGGGTTTGAATCAGAGACTAACTTGCTTTTACCGCAGGTTTACCCCGATTTTAATGCCTTGGCCTACAGTCTGGATGTTTTTCTGCTGGGAGTCGATCTCCATCAGGAGTCTGCTTGGTTGCCCAGTCCCGATCGGGGCCAAACCCTAGGCTTTTTGGCGCTCAAGCTAAAATCTGGTGTGTTATTGCAATATTATCTGTGGTTTCACAGTCTTTCAGGCTATGGCTTAACCCTGCTCTGCCTGAGAGCTTTGTTCTCTAGCCATAACCCCTAAGGGGGCGGATTGGGTCAATGGCGCTGATCTATAGTGATCTCTCTTGGGATCGGGTGCATTTCACTTTTGCCAAGGGGCGGACTAAAGTCCGCACTACGAGCCTTTTGAGCCAGGTTAGGGGCTGGCTTGCTCCAAAGTGAAATGCACCCTTGGGATCTGAAGACCCCTCTCCCAGGGAAGGAGAAGCGAAAACCGCGCCCAAGGTAGGCTTTTTTGGCCGTCAGCCAGGAGCCGAGGTTAACTGAGAAAAAACTTCAGGAGCCGTAACTTAAGGTTAGAGTAGGGTGCATAGCGCAAGGGTGGCTCAAGGTCAAAGAAGCGGCGTAAAACGCTTTTATTGTGGGAAAAAGTATCAAAGGAAGCCTTGCCATGGTAAGCTCCGATGCCGCTGGGACCGACACCCCCGAAGGGTAACTCAGGCGTGCCTAAATGCACGATCGTGTCATTGAGACAAACCCCGCCCGAACTGGTCTGGTGCAAAACTTGCTGCTGTTGTTGGAAATTGCGACCAAAGAAGTAGAGGGCCAAGGGTTTGGGGTGGGCGTTGACTTGGGCGATCGCCTCCTCCAGTTTGCTATAGGTCAAAATGGGCAAAATCGGCCCGAAAATCTCCTCCTGCATAATCTCATCAGCCCAGGTTACCCCGTCCATCACCGTGGGCGCAATATAGCGATCGTCTGCATCGGACTGCCCCCCTGCCAGGATCCGACCGCCCTTTAAGAGTTTCTGGAGCCGCTGGAAGTGCCGATCGCTGACGATTCGGCCATAGTCGGGGCTAACCTGGGGATTGTCGCCATAGAACTGCTGGATCATGGCTACGATGCGTTGTTTCAGCGGCTCAGCAATTTCTTCCTGGACCAGGAGATAGTCGGGAGCAATGCAGGTTTGACCGGCATTAAAGAACTTACCCCAGGTAATGCGACGGGCTGCAATCTCTAAATCTACGTCTTTTTCGACAATACAGGGGCTTTTACCACCCAGTTCTAGGGTTACGGGGGTGAGGTGGGCCGCTGCTGCTGCCATCACGACTTTGCCGACCGCAGTTCCTCCGGTGAAAAAGAGATGATCGAAGGGGTGCGCTAGCAGGGCTTGACTGGTTTCCACACCGCCCTCCATCACGGTGACCCAGCCCGGATCGAAGGTTTCCTGAATGAGGGCCGCGATCGCCGCCGAAGAAGCGGGAGCGATTTCCGAGGGCTTGAGAATGGCGCAGTTTCCGGCTGCGATCGCCCCAATCAGGGGCTGTAGAACTAAACTTAAGGGATAATTCCAGGGGCCAATAATCAGCACGACCCCTAGGGGTTCGGGTTGAATCCAGGCTTGGGCTGGAAATTGGGCCAGTGTGGGGGCGGCGGGCTTGGGTTTAGCCCAGGTCTTGAGGTTTTTGAGGGTGTGGGCCAGATCCATGCGAATCGCCGAGATTTCACTGATACAAGCCTCAAAGTAGGGCTTACCGAGGTCTTGGCTCACGGCTTGGATGAGGGTCTCGCCTTGGCGATCGATCGCGGCTTGGAGCTTCAGCAGTTGCTGGCGGCGATCGGGGAGGGAGCGGGTTTGTCCAGTGGCGAAAAACTGCCGCTGGTGCTCGATCGCAGCGGCGATCGTGGCAACGGAAGGGGCCGAAGCCGCAGAGGAAAGGGTCACAACCATGACAAAACCGGTATTAACAAAGGATTACGGAAAGTGAACAGCTTTGCCGCCCAGGTTTAACTTTAATTTCAGGCGCATCGCAGTTTGGGCGCATTGCAGTTTGGGCGCATCGCAGTTTGGGCGCATCGCAGTTTGGGCGCATCCCACGGTTGCAGCAACTCCCCGAATGATGGGCTGCTAAGGTGCCCGCCCGGTTTCTCGCCCAGTTGCCCGCTAATTTGCCCGCAAGGGTTGGGGGCCAGTTTCCTGATTATACCGAGGGGGGAGTTTAAGCGGGCGATCGCCCCCGTTACTGGGAACACGACCCCGAAAGTGTCCGGATTCGCTTTTTGAACCCTGGCCATATAAATACAGATCTATCAGCGATTTGATTGCATCTGAGTTCGGTGCAAATTCCAAGCGCAGACTCCAGGCACTGACCAGGCACTGACCAGGCACTGACCAGGCACTGATCTGGCGGGCATCGCATTCATCGGGCATCGCATTCATCGGGCATCGTGTTTAGCGGGCATCGCATTCATCGGGCATCGCACTTCCTGAGCATTACTTCCTGAGCATTACTTCCTGAGCATTATTCATCGAGCATCGCATTGATTCAGAGGGTGCATTTCACGTTGGAGCAACCCAGCCCCTCACCTGTCTCAAAAGGCTCGTAGTGCGGACTTTAGTCCGTATAGTGCGGACTTTAGTCCGTATAGTGCGGACTTTAGTCCGTATAGTGCGGACTTTAGTCCGTCCCGTGGCAAACGTGAAATGCACCCGATTCAGACGCATCTCACGAGCGAGTGAGTAACCTGTGAGTTTCGCCCAGACCGCCGCCTCAACCCTCCCCACCCTCGATCGATCTGCTATGGAACTTATCTTTCTCGGCTCTGGTTCTGCTTTTACCTTAGAGGCAGGAAATTTTCAGTGTAATATGTTGCTAGTGGCCGAAAATAACGAAAAATTGCTCTTAGATTGTGGCTCTGACCTTCGGTTTTCCCTGAATGCTGCCGGTTTTCAGGTTACAGATCTGACGGATATCTATATCAGCCATCTCCATTCTGATCATGTGGGTGGGCTGGAATATGTTGGCTTTAGCACTCGGTTTAATCCCCACTGCGATCGGCCTCGCCTCTACACCAGCGCCGATATTGTTCAAGATCTCTGGGATCACACCCTAGCGGGGGGAATGCGATCGCTCCAGGGCAGCCCTGCGACCTTAGACACCTTTTTTCAGGTCCAGGCGATCGAACCCCAGGGCAGCTTTACCTGGCAGGGCTTCCGCTTCCAACTGGTCCAAGTTCCCCATGTCCACAATGGCCAAGGTCTGATGCCCAGCTATGGCCTTTGGTGCGACTTCCACGGCACCCGCGTCTTCTTTACCACCGACACCCAATTTGCCTGGACCACCCTTCAGCCCTACTACGAAAACGCCGATCTGATTTTCCAGGACTGCGAAACCGCTCCGGTTCCCACCTCGGTCCACAGCCGCTACGAGCAGTTGCTCACCCTGCCCCCAGAGGTCCGCGCCAAGACTTGGCTCTGTGGCTACCAGGGGGGATCGAAGCCCCAGGCGATGGTGGATGGATTTCGGGGGTTTGTCAAACGGGGACAGGTGTTTCGCTTTACGGTCAATACGGTGGTGACGGAGTTGCGATCGATCGGCCTCAATCTGGCTGTGTCTTGAATCAGGGACGATCAACGACGAGCAATGTTCTCTAGGGCAAGCTCTAGGGCAATCTTGAGGGCAACCTCTAGGAAACGGGCGCATCTTGTCATTGGGGGGGCAGGGTCGGATCGAATCAGGGGATGTTGATGCCCCACTTGAATACAGGGGCTGTAGAACTCATTTGGGTATGGGCGAAGCATTGGCGCAGGGATTCCCTGGGTGATCGCCCTAAGTTTTGCCGCCCGTGCTTCGTCCCCCCCTGAGGCGAGACCCTTTACCCGTATACTAATAAAATTATTCTGTATTTTTTGAGCACCTCGAAAAATGCGACCCCAGCCCCCCGAATTGACGTGATTCCAGGGCTTGGGAGGGATGGCTGTGCTGCCCTCGATCGCCGATCGAGGTCTCCTAATGGTTCACCCGTTAAAGACTAGACCGTTTGTAGACGTTAGCTGAAGGGATCCGTGCGAAAAATCGTCATTGCTGGCAACTGGAAAATGCATAAAACCCAGGCGGAAGCTTCTGAGTTTCTGCTGGGGTTCTTGCCGAAACTGGAAGACACCCCCGAAGAGCGGGAAGTCGTTCTTTGCGTCCCCTTTACGGCACTGCCGCTGCTGTCCAAAAGCTTACATGGAAGCCGGGTGCGGGTCGGTGCTCAAAACGTTCACTGGGCTGACTTTGGAGCCTACACGGGCGAAATTTCTGCGGCTATGCTAACGGAATTGGGAGTGCGCTATGTGGTGGTGGGCCACAGCGAGCGGCGGGAATATTTCGGCGAAACCGACGAGACGGTGAATCAACGGCTGCGGGCGGCTCAGGCTGGGGGTTTGGTGCCGATTCTCTGTGTGGGGGAAACCAAGCAACAACGGGACCAAGGCCACATTGAGAGCGTGATTTTTGAGCAGTTGGCCAAGGGACTGGTGGGCGTAGACCAAAGCCAGTTGGTGATTGCCTATGAACCCATTTGGGCGATCGGCACCGGGGACACCTGCGAGGCTACTGAGGCTAACCGGGTCTGTGGCCAAATTCGCAGTAAGCTCCATAACCCAGCGGTGCCCATTCAGTACGGCGGATCGGTTAAACCGGGCAATATTGACGAAATTATGGCCCAGCCAGACATTGATGGCGCTTTGGTGGGCGGGGCGAGTCTGGAACCGGCGGACTTTGCCCGGATTGTCAATTACGAATAAATCCCCAAACCCATCCCCCAGACCTGCCCATCTACCCTGACCCCTCCAACCCTTGCCCAGACCTATGACCCAGAGCCTGATCAGCCGCGATCGCCCCTTTACCTGGGGCAGTCGCACCTATGTGATGGGCATTTTGAACATTACCCCCGATAGCTTCAGTGATGGGGGGGATTTTGCGACGGTCGATCGGGCCTTGGCCCAGGCCCAAGCCTTGACCGCAGCGGGGGTTGATCTGTTGGACATTGGGGGCCAGTCTACGCGGCCCGGTGCGGAACAAATCTCCCTGGCAGAGGAACTCGATCGGGTTTTGCCGGTGGTCAAAGCCTTGCGGGATCAGGGCAATCCGCTGCCGATTTCCGTGGATACCACCCGTGCCGCTGTGGCCGCTGCGGCCTTGGAGTTGGGGGCGGACTGGATCAACGATATTTCCGGCGGCACCTTTGACCCCGAAATTTTTGACGTTGTGGCGCAGCACCAGGCCCCGATCGTGCTGATGCATTTGCGGGGCACCCCGGCCACCATGCAAAGCCTGACCCACTACGACGACCTGCTGGGGGAAATTGCCCAGTTTCTGCAAACCCAAGGGGCGATCGCCCTCGCCGCTGGAGTCCGCCCCGATCGCCTCATTTTCGATCCCGGCATTGGCTTTGCTAAAACCTATGGGCAAAACCTGGAAATCTTCCAAGGACTGCCCCAACTGCGTGCCCTCGGCTACCCGCTGCTGGTGGGGCCATCCCGCAAAAGCTTTATCGGCAAAATCCTCGATCAACCCAACCCCAAAGAGCGCATCTGGGGAACGGCGGCGGCGTGCTGCGGGGCGATCGCCGGAGGGGCCGATATTGTGCGGGTCCATGATGGCGAAATGGTGCAGGTGTGCCGGGTTGCGGATGCCCTTTGGGGCCGATCGGGGGCCTAGGGGCGGTCGATCGGGGTGGGGTTAGACCCGCAATCGGCTGGAGATGCTCGGTGGTGCGCCATGCTTTCCCAAAGTCCGGGGTAAACTAGGGGGCGAATGCAGCCTAGACCTAACCCAACCCAACCTAAGTTCGATCGGGGCAGACCGGAAGGCTAACCCCACAAGATAAGATCCCTAGCTTGGGACCGCTGTGAAACCTCTATGAACGCAACCGCCACTCAATCCCCCAACCCCATCGCCGCCGCCCCAGCGGCTGTTGTCCAAGCCCAGAACCTCCACAAAACCTACCGCACGGGCTTCTGGATGAACCAAAAAATTTCATCCCTCAAGGGGGTTTCCCTCTCGGTTCACCAGGGGGAAACCTTTGGCCTGTTGGGGCCGAATGGGGCCGGTAAGACGACTCTGCTCAAGATTTTGCTGGGCATTACCCGCCCCAGCCAGGGTAGCGGTAGCCTCTTGGGCAAGCCTTTGGGCGATCGGGCCGTGCGTGCCCATCTGGGTTATCTGCCGGAAAATCCCTACTTTTATGACTATTTGACGGGGTGGGAAATGCTGCGGTTTACGGCGGGCCTGTTCGGGATCCCGGAGGCCGAGCAACGTAAGCGGATGGTGGACCTGCTGGATTGGGTGGGGCTGGCCCAGTCTACGGCCCGCAAAAAGCCGCTGCGGGAGTATTCCAAGGGAATGTTGCAGCGGCTTGGCTTGGCCCAGGCTTTGATTAACAATCCCGACTTGATCTTTCTCGATGAACCCATGTCGGGTTTGGATCCCCAGGGTCGCTACCAAATGCGGGAAATTATTTTGACCCTTAAAAGCCAGGGTAAGACCATCTTTTTTAATAGCCACATTTTGGCCGATGTGGAGAAGATTTGCGATCGGGTTGCCATCCTAGCCCAAGGAAATCTGCTCTGTGCGGGGTCGCTGGATGAGTTGCTGGGGACGAGCCGCGCCTATGAGATTAAGGTCGAGGGCGATCGGCTGAACTTAGAAGTTTTGGCCCAGTGGGTGGACCACTTGAAGCTGGATGATACAGTTTGGAGTGGTCAGTTGAAGGGCAAGCCCGAAGAGTTTTTGGGCAGTTTAAGCCTCATGGGGGGGCGCTTGCTGTCGCTCCAACTGACACGGCCTAGCTTGGAAGAGTTTTTTGTGGAGCAACTGCGGCAGCGTAACATTCGTGTGAGTGAGTGAGCCTGCGAGCGTGGGGGGCTGCTCTAGGCAGCTTGGGGCAAGCGACAGGACAAGGACAGTAGCTCCGGTGTGCTGTTGAGATTTTTGTAGACGACAACAAAGGTTTCTTCCCCGATTTTGGCGAAGCTAAAGTGATCAGCATGGGCCAGACCGGGGATCATTGCTTGCAGCTCATCTTTGGGAACTTTTGGCAACATGATGGTTTCAGCTTCCTCTGATAGGCTTTAGATTGTCTTAATATTAGCAAGGCTACACTTAACAAATCTACACTTTGTTCAAATATCCGATAAATACCGTAACGGTCTAGGAGTATATCGGGAAAGAAGTCCGTTTAAAGTTATAGGATTATAGCGACTTTTAACGAGTGCCTCGGTCTCCGGCTCAGCGCAGGACTGGTTTCCAGACGCTCTGCGTTCAGTCCAATCCCCCAAGAGGGCCGGAAGACCCGGCAAGAGGGCCGGAAGACCCGGCCCCTACCGTCGATACTGCAAGGCTTGGGTGTCCCTCACGGACCTGATACCCGCTATATGATATAATCAAGTGCATAATCAGTACTTTTGTTCTATAAATATTGCCCTCCTCCCCAACCATGCCCTGTTTTTTACACCTCGCTGACATTCATCTGGGCTACAGCAAATACAACAACCCAACCCGCACCCTCGATTTTTTCTATGCCCTTGAGGATGCGTTGCAGCGCTATGCCTTGGCTCAGCCCGTTGATTTTGTGATTATGGCGGGGGATTTGTTTGAACATCGTAATATTTTGCCGTCTGTGCTGAATCAGGCCCAATATTGCCTGAAGTTGCTGCAAGAGGCGGGGATTCCGGTGCTGACGATCGAGGGCAACCACGATCACCGGCCCTACGGGACTAAAACCAGTTGGCTGCGATATTTGGCGGAACAGAATCAGCTTATCCTGTTGGAACCTGACCATGGGGAGGAAGCTGGGGCGATTTTTCAGCCTTGGGATCCGGGCAAAAAAGCGGGGGGGTATATTGACCTGGACTGTGGGGTGCGGGTGCTGGGATCGAACTGGTATGGGTCTTCGGCTCCCCAGGCGATCGCGGCCTTGGCGGAAGGTTTGCGGCATCTGCCTCCGGCTCCTGGCCCGACGATTATGCTGTTTCACCATGGCCTAGAGGGGGAGATTGCCCGCTATAGTGGCGCGTTGCGGGAGAGTGAGTTGTTGCCGCTGCGGGAGGCGGGGGTCCATTATTTGGCCATGGGCCATATTCATAAGAGCTATACCAAGGGGAACTGGATTTTTAACCCCGGTTCTTTGGAGGCCAATAGTGTGGCGGAAAGTCAGTACGATCGGGGGGTGTTTCGGGTCACGATCGAGCTAGAACCGGGGGCGATCGATCCCCAGGCTGATCCCAAGATTGACCCCCAGGCTAACCCCCAGGCCAGACTGCCAGTCCAGATTAACGCTGAACTTAAGCAGGACTATCGCCAGCGATCGATCCAGCGCCTGACCCTCATGGCCCAAAAAACCTGGACCCCGGCCCAACTGGAGGCGGCGGCGATCGAGGCCATCCAGGCCAAGGCTCAGCAGGACAAAACCCAGGGGGCGATCGTGGAGTTGCGGATTCAGGGGCAGGTGGGCTTTAACCGGTTGGATTTGAATGTGCGGCAGTTGCGGGAGCAGTTGCTGGACTTGAGTGGGGCGCTAATTTTTCTGCTGAAGTATGAGGTGACGGGGACGGAGTATCTCAGCCCGATTCCCCAGGGGGAGGCCCAGCCCAGCCGAGACGCAATTGAGGCGATCGTCTTTGGGGATTTGTTGGCGGCTCATCCGGTCTATGGCGATCGGGCCGATCGGTTGGCCAAGGGGTTAATTGGTCTGAAGGAGCGGGTTTTGGCCCAGCAACCGGAGGCGGATTTATATGGGCAGGTGGAGGCGCTATTGGGGGAAGTGGCGACGGACCCAGAGCACTAGGGAGATTTGTGGCTTTGGGCTGACAGTGGCTGACTGTCTGGAGAAGCCTTGACGGATATAGAAGCAAGGATGGGATAGATAATACACTTGAGGGGATGGCTTGCCTGGGTCTTGCCTCTCTCGTTATTTCCCGTTGCTACCCCTTCTGAGCACAAGTCATGGCTTCTTCTGGTCGCTACCAAAGCCGGTTGTTGAATTTTGTCGATCGTCAGTTTCGCCACTGGCGCGATCGTGGTGCTGTGGCATGGCGATCGGTCCAAACAACCCTAAGTTGGACCGCTCAGATTTTGCTCTATCCGCTCTATGTGGTGGTGCAGGCCAGTCGGCAACTCCAAGGGCGGGCCATGGGCGCAACTCCACAACTCCCCAGCCCAGGGCCAGACTTCCAGGAGCAGGATCTTCATCATCCCGGTAGGGGCAATCCCCCCGTGGTTGCCCCGAATCCCCCCGTGGGTATCCCGAATTCCGTTGGGGTTGCCCCGATTTTTGCCCCAGCCATTCCCCTCGCCCAGGTGCGGGGCATTGCCTGCGATCGCCAGAGCCGCAATTTAATTTTGATCGATCGCCAAAACCAACCCCTAGCCCTCAACCCCGAACTCCAACCCCGATCGCTGCAACGGATTGTCCTGGGCCTCAGTACCTGGAGCTATGCCCGTCAGCCCCAAGCTTTGCCCTGGGTTTTGCAGGGCTTGGTGCGGGTGAGCGATCGCCGCCAGTGGCAGGGCATTCACCAATGGCTCAACGGTTGGCTCAACGGTTGGGTGGAGTGGATGGCGACGCGGGATGTGGCGATCGCGGCCCATTTGTTCCAGGAAAGCCTCGATCGGCCTCCGGCTCCGCTCCCTTCTCTGCCCGATCGGCCCTGGGCGACAACCCTAGATGCCCTCGATCCCCAAGCTCGGCCCCTGGTTGCTTCTGGGGCTAATCTTCTCGATCGCCCGGTTTATCGGCTTCCAGCCAGTTTCCGGCCCTCGCTTCAGTCCCTTGCGCGGGGGGCGATGACTCCGGTCGATTTTTTCGATCGCCGCTGGGCACTGTGGGAAAGTCGAGTCCAACGGTCTGGGGCGTTGGTGCTTTGGGGGCAGGGTTGGCAGCGGGTGAGCGATCGGGTGTTGCCCCAACTGGAGCCGCTGCAACAGTGGCTCGATCGTCGGTTTTTTGGTCATTGGATTCCGCCCCTGCCGATGGGGGCAGTGCGGACGGGGTATTCCTCCCGATCGGGGATAGCGGCTCCGGCTACTTCAGCTACTCCAGCTACTGCGGCTACTCTAGCTACTGCGGCTACTGCGGCTACTGCGGCTACTCCAGCTACTGCGGCTACTGCGGCTACTGCGGCTACTCCAGCTACTCTGGCTACTGCGGCTACACCTTGGACGGCTGCTACCGCTGCGGCGGCTTCGGCTCCGGCTCCGGCTTCCCCCCATCCCGCTGCCCTGTTCCTCTCCCCCGGTGCCCAGGCTTGGCTGGATACGTTTTTTGATCCGGTGGTGGAACCCGTTGCCTTGCCGCCCAGTACCCGTCCGACTCGCCCCTTCCCCGTGCCGCCTCCCCATCCCGATCTCGCCCTCTGGGACTGGCCTAGGGTGGAGTTGGATCCTGTGGAGTTGGATCATGGAGAGAATCTGACTACGCCCCCGTATTCGCGACCGGAGGTCTTAAACTTACAGGTTACCCCCGACTTTGGTGCCGCTGGTGTTGCGGTTGATAGTGCTGCTGGTGTTGCCTCTGATTTAGCGGCTAGGGATGGGTTCTCTGGCGATTTGCGCTCTTCTACTCCTGATTACTTCAGTACAACTTTGGCCCCTTCTTCCCCCAACTCTAATCCCCCAACTCCCCCCCCTCAGGAACCATGGCATTCTTGGCCGCTTTCTGCCACTGATGGCCTGAATTCCGCTGAACCCGTGGGTTTCCAGGTGCCCCCCTCTACTGTCCCCAATTCCCTTTGGCCAGACCCCTTGCCCCCAGACCGGGCCTCGATCGCGCCGGATCCCACTTTGCCGGAAGCGGGCAATTTGGATGGGCAGGAGTCTTGGATTGAAACCCCTGCTGTCCCCGTGGGCTATGAGCAGCACCCCCTAGAGCGCCTTTTGAATTGGCTCGATCGGGGGTTGGCTTGGGTGGAAACCACAATCCAACGATTGCTTCAGCGGCTTCTGCGAGGTCGGCCACCCTACTGAACCTTGCGGGACAACGCTTTGACGATCGGGGTAGCAGGTTAGGCTAATAATCCCGTGGATCCATGATCCCTACATCAGGTTTTGATCCTTAGGTTTTGATCCTTGCATCTGGTGTTTACTGTGCCCCTACCCCCGATGTTTTCATGCTTAACCCGTTTGTCGCTTCTCCCCAGTCTGCTTTGCCTGATCTATCCCACTGTCCT
>JAYKJG010000169.1:0-6646 GCA_035286285.1 Prochlorothrix sp. | reverse complement strand
TAAAGTCCGCACTACGATGAGACTTTTTGGGCTGCTCCAATAGTGCAATGCACGCCTCCCCTTCCCATCCTCCACCCCTGACTGCTCCATGTCCCTGTCAGCCGCCTCCGCACCGGACCCCCACCCCTTGCCCACCGCCCTCTTGGCCACCTTGGACCACCTTGGGGAGGGGCTGTTAGTGGTTAGCCCCAGGGGCGAGGTCATCTATGTGAATGCCTTGGGGGCCGAATGCTTCCGGCTTAGCCCTGGGGAGCTACAAAACCGCTGCCTTTGGCAGGTTCTGCCCCAACTGGCCCAGGATTTCCCGATTTTTACCCGCACCTATCGCCGTGCCCTCGCCGATCGCTTTCCCCTAGAAATTGCGGAAACCCAACTTTACTCCCTCCAAACCCTCCACATCCGCTTTGTCCCCACCGCCGAAGCCCTGCTGATCTACTGCCGTGACATCACCATCCAGCGGCAAACCCAACTGGAGCTACAGTGCTATATGGCCCGTGAGCATCTGTTTGTGGCCCTAGATCAGCGAATTTGCCAGTCTTTGGACTTGGAAGAAGTTTTAATGACCACCGTGGAGGAGGTGCGCAGTTTTTTGGATGCCGATCGGGCGCTGATTTACCAGTACCAAGCGGACAGCAGACCCAGGGAACCCGATCGATCGCCACCGGAGACCTTCGCCCCCCACCCCGATCGGCCCACCCCCAACCACGGGGAAACCGTAACCACCGTCCTGGTGGCCCAATCCTGCGCTCCGGGCTGGAAATTACCCCAGGATCAAACCGTGCGGGATCCCACGATCGCGTCCGACCCCGATCCTGTCCCCACCCACGATACCCTTCCCCCCAGTTCCAGCCTGCCCCCCACCGCCCAAGCCTGCCTCACCGTACCCATCTTCCAAGATGATCAGCGCTGGGGCTGTTTGATGGTGCAGCAGTGCGCCTATTGCCGCGAGTGGCAGGTGGTGGAGATTCAGGTCTTAGAAGGGCTAGCCATGCGGCTGGTGGTGGCCATTCGGCAGGCGGAACTGTACCAACGGGTCCAGCACCTCAACGTTGCCCTAGAGCAAAAAGTCCAGGAGCGCACCGCCCAACTGGAGCAGGCCATTGCCTGGGAAGCGATGTTAAAGCGCATTACCGATCGGGTGCGGGATAGCCTGGATGAAAGCCAGATTTTGCAACAAGCCGTCCGAGAGCTAGCCACCGCCTTGAACGTGGGTAGTTGCAATGCAGCCCTCTATAACCTGGAACAGGGCACCTCAACGATCTACTACGAATTTGTCACAACCCTACCCGCCTCCCAGGGACGAGTCGCCAAAATGACCGACTACCCTGAACTGTACAAACAGCTTTTACAGGGACGCTATTTCCAGTTTTGTTCCATCACGCCCAACCCCGTGCGGGGCCATGCGGCCATGTTGGCCTGTCCGATTTTCGACAATTGCGGCATTTTAGGAGACCTTTGGCTGGTCAATCAGGCGGAGCACTCCTTTAGCGAGGTGGAAATCCGCTTTGCCCAGCAGGTCGCCAATCAGTGCGCCATTGCCCTGCGCCAAGCCAAGCTGTATCAAGAAGCCCAGGCCCAGGTCGCCAAGCTAGAGGAGCTAAATCACCTGAAAGACGACTTCCTCAGTACGGTCTCCCATGAGTTGCGAACGCCCATGACCAACCTGAAAATGGCGATCAAAATGCTGGGGTTGGCCGCCCAGGAACAACAACGGGCGATCGCCGAAGTCTTACCGGAACCCAATGCCCAGCTAGTACATCTCCACCAAAGAATGGGCAACTATCTCAGCATCCTGGGGCAGGAGTGCGAACGGGAAATTCAACTCATTAACGACCTGCTAGATTTACAGCGCCTGGAGGCCAATGCCCAACCCGTCACCCCCCAACCCCTTGATCTGCCCACCTGGCTCCCTGAGCAGGTCCATGGCTTCTACGATCGCGCCCGCGAACATCAGCAAACCCTCCAAGTCAACCTCACCCCCGATCTCCCCCTCCTCTACACCGATCACCCCAGCCTAGGGCGCGTCGTGGCGGAACTGCTCAACAACGCCTGTAAATACACCCCTCCCGGCGAAACCATTGCCCTCCAGGCCACGGTCCTCCCCTCCCAAAGCTTTCAGCTTCAAGTCACCAATACAGGGGTGGAGATTTCCCCCACAGAGCAGCGGCGCATTTTTAACAAGTTCTATCGCATTGCCAGTAATGATCCCTGGCGGCAGGGGGGCACCGGTCTGGGCTTGGCCCTGGTGCAACAGCTAGCCCAACGTCTGGGGGGGCAAATTACCGTGGACAGCGGCACAGGGTGGACCTGTTTCCAGCTCACGATCCCCGTCACCCTGACCCCCTAAACCCCCCGTGCAAGACCGGTACAGCCCAGTTTCAGACCCTTCTGAGCACCCTGTAAAGAAATATTGAGATTGTCCATCCCCTCAAAGTGATCCCTTACATTGACTCAGTAGGGCACCTGAACCCAGGGGGTCCATTTCACTTTGGCAAATGCACCCAGTCGGTCGGTAGGGGCAATCCCCCCGTGGTTGCCCCGGCTGTTGACCACCAAGAAGGGCAGCATCCTGCGGAGCAATCCCCCCGTGGTTGCCCCGGCTGTTGACCACCAAGAAGGGCAGCATCCTGCGGCTAGGCTCAGGACAAGCGGGGGCGCGACCCCTACCCGATGTCCAGGGTTCCAAAGTGACATACACCCAAACCGGGCACCTGAAGGTGATCAATTTGGTAACCCAGAAAACAGACTGCCCAGCTATATTAATTCCTATCTCAGAAATACTCTGAACTTAGACCTTTGTCAGACCCTTGGGGGGCGCTCTTGCCTCGTTACAATTGTTAACGTAAGACCTGGGAAATCCTCATGTTTTGCTTGATCCCTAGGGGGTTTTTCGGGTCTGAGCGCAAGCTTACGGGTTCGATCGTTGTCCTAGCCCAAAGCCCAGAACCCAATCCCTACGCCCTTTTGGGCTATGGCCAACTCCCCTGACCTAGGCCCACCCCGATCGGTGACTGCCAACAGGTCAAATACTAAGTTTTGTAAACATATTCATACAATTTCCTTGTCTTGTAACAAGTACCCCTAAGATTATGAGAGCAATCCTTTAAATTTGCTTTACTTGTACTTATCTTCACTCAGCTTTCGTAATAAGTGTACATAGAAGACTGTACACAGACCCAAAGCTGAGGTCTGACCTTGGTGCAACCCTCTTAAGGAGCATTGGAATGGCAACAACTGCTACTCCTGAGTATGGCTGGTGGGCTGGAAATAGCCGCTTTGTCTCTCAGTCTGGAAAATGGTTATCGGCTCATATCGCCCAGTACGCCCTCATCACCTTCTGGGCAGGCGGTATCACCTTATTTGAATTAGCTCGCTACAACCCTGAAGTTCCCATGGGTGAGCAGGGCTTAATTCTAATCCCTCACTTAGCCACCTTAGGTTGGGGTATCGGCAGCGGCGGTCAAGTCGTTGATACCTATCCCTACTTCGTAATCGGTGTAATTCACCTCGTCGCCTCCGCCGTCTTCGGTGCAGGTGCTCTATATCACGCCCTCAAGGGACCTGCTGACCTCTCTAAGAGTGATTTTGAGTTCGCCAAGAACTTCCACTTTGAGTGGGACGATGCAGAGAAGCTGGGTAACATCCTCGGTCACCACCTCCTGACCCTGGGTTATGCCGCCCTGCTCTTCGTGATCTGGATCCGGTTCCACGGGGTTTATGATGCCACGATCGGCGAAGTCCGCATTGTGCCCAACCCCGGTGCCACCATCACCTCTGTCCTCTTCGAGTACGGCTGGTTCACCCCCGACCACAACCCCTACTTTGTGAACAACCTGGAAGATCTCGCTTCCGGTCACGCTTACATCGCCGTGGTGCTGTTGGCGGGTGGTTTCTGGCACATCAACCGCGCTCCCTTCCCCTGGGCACAGCGCCTGCTGGCCTCCCTGTTCTCCCCTGAAGGTCTGCTGTCCTCCGCTCTGGCTGGTCTGTCCATGCTGGGCTTTGCGGCTGCTTACTTCTCTGCGGTGAACACCCTGGCTTACCCCGTTGAGTTTTTCGGTCCTCCCCTGGAACTGAAGTTCAGCGTTGCCCCTTACTTCGTTGACACCATCGACCTTCCCAACGGTGCTCACACCGCTCGGGCTTGGTTGTGCAACGTCCACTTCTTCTTGGCCTTCTTCATTCTGCAAGGCCACCTGTGGCACGCCCTTCGCGCCATCGGTTTCGATTTCAAGCGGATTCCGCAAGCGCTTGGTTCCCTCTCTGGTGAAGCCTAAGCCATCCCGATCCAAGTCCTAGTTGCAAGATTAGGGCTTGGGTTTAGCAATGGTCTTTTGCTTTACGGTGATGATGGAGTGCTAAGCGTCCCCATACCTTGGGGTGACATCCTGAACCTCTGTAGCTTCTGGTATGTCACCCCCTTTTACACCCTGGGAAAGCATGGCTCACTCCGTTGTCAGTATTCCACCGACATCAGAGTCTTTTTGGCAAAAAAAGGTTATGCAAACTTACGGAAATCCAAAGGTTGAATATGGTTGGTGGGCTGGGAACTCCCGGTTTGCCGATCGTACGGGTCTGTGGCTCGCGGCTCACGTAGCCCAGGCTTCTTTTATTGTCCTATGGGCAGGTGCCATCACCCTGTTTGAGGTGGCCCGCTACAACCCCGCTCTTCCCATGGGTGAGCAGGGCTTAATTCTAATTCCCCACCTGGCGACCCTCGGTTTAGGCGTAGGTCCGGGCGGCGTAATTGAAAATACTTTCCCCTACACCGCTGTGGGTGCGGTTCACCTCATCTCCAGCTTTGTGCTGGCCTTTGGTGCCGTCTTCCACGTTCGCTTCGGTCCTGAAAGCATCGGCGAAGGCTCCAAGTTTGCCTTTAGCTGGGACGATCCCAAGCAGTTGGGTCTGATCCTGGGTCACCACCTGTTGCTGTTGGGTCTGGGTGCCCTGTCCCTCGTGGCTTGGATCCGGTTCCACGGCGTGTATGACTCCACGATCGGCGATGTCCGCATCGTCTCTAACCCCGGTGCCACCATCCTCTCGGTTATCTTCGAGTACGGCTGGTTCACCCCCGACCACAACCCCTACTTCGTCAACAACCTCGAAGATCTGGCCTCTGGTCATGCCTTCATTGGGGTTGTTCTCCTCAGTGGCGGCGTGTGGCACATCCTCAAAGAACCCTACGGTTGGGCACAGCGCCTCCTCAGCTCCCTCTTCTCGGCTGAAGGTTTGCTCTCTTCTGCTCTGGCTGGTCTGTCCATGCTGGGCTTTGCCGCTGCGTACTACTCTGCGGTCAACACCCTGGCCTACCCCGTTGAGTTCTTCGGTCCTCCCCTGGAACTGCAATTCAACATCGCGCCCTACTTCGTAGACAGTGTTGACCTGCCCGCTGGAGTCTATAGCTCCCGTGCTTGGTTGTGTAATGTCCACTTCTACTTGGCCTTCTTCATCCTCCAAGGTCACCTGTGGCACGCCATCCGCGCCATTGGCTTTGACTTCAAGAAGGTGAGCGATGCCTTCGCAACCCTCTCTAACTAGTCTCTAAAAGACTGAGAGACTTTATCAGGAGTTCGACAAGGTTTCTGACCCTTTCTGTGTCTCCTGTTCCCGTTTTGGATTGTTGTTGGGTCTGGTTGTCAGGTTGGCTGGGCCGGACCCCCCAAGAACGATCGTTGCAGCGATAGAGGAATCCAATAGTGACAACAGCGCTTAACACATCCGGTACAGGTTACGACGAGCAGTGGTGGACTGGTAATATCCGCCTCGTCAATCTGTCTGGCCAATTACTCGGTGCCCACATTGCCCACGCTGGCTTAATTGCCTTCTGGGCTGGCTCCATCACTGTCCTAGAGGTGGCCCGCTTCACCCCCGGTGTTCCCCTCTACGAGCAAGGCTTAGGACTGATCCCCCACTTAGCAACCCTGGGCTTTGGCCTGGGTCCCGACGGTACCGTCGTTGATACCTATCCCTACTTCATCATTGGGATTCTGCACCTTGTGACCTCTGCGATCCTGGGTGCGGGTGGTTTATTCCACACCTTCAAAGGCCCCGCTATCCTGGCAGAAGGTGCGGCCCTGGCTCCCAAGTTCCACTATGACTGGGGCGATACCAAGCAACTCAGCATTATTCTGGGTCACCACCTGCTGCTGCTGGGTGTGGCTTGTCTCGCCTTTGTGTGTAAGGCCATGTTCTGGGGTGGGGTCTATGACACCGCCCTCGGCACCGTCCACACCGTGTCTCCCAACCTGAACCCCGCTGACATCTTCGGCTATGTCTTCGGCTTCAACCATGGTCAGTTCACCGGTCTGGGCATGTCCTCGGTGAATAACCTGGAAGACATCATTGGTGGCCACGTCTATATCGGGATCCTCGAATTAATCGGTGGTACCTGGCATATTCTGTCCAAGCCCTTCGCGATCGGCGCTAAGCCCTTCTCCTTCTCTGGGGAAGCCATTCTCTCCTACAGCTTGGGCGCTGTGGGCTGGATGGGTCTGCTGTCTGGCTTCTTTGTCCGCTACTGTGATGCGGCCTACCCCCCTCAGTTCTACGGTCCTGAGCGCTCCGGTGCGGCTGCGGTGCAGTACATTCTCGGCTTTATTCTGTTGGTGGGCCACGTTTGGCACGCTTCCCGTGCCCGTGCGGGTGG
>JAYKJG010000168.1:0-11379 GCA_035286285.1 Prochlorothrix sp. | reverse complement strand
CGCACACCCTGGGGCACCACTAAGCCCACAAACCCCAGTTGTCCCACCACGGAAACCGCGCCCCCCGCCAGCAGTACGGTGCTCAGTAAGCCCACCGCCTTGAGCCGATCGGGCCGCTGCCCCAACCCTTGGGCCACGGTTTCCCCCAAGCTCAGCAACGTTAGCTCTCGCCCCAAGCCCAAGGCTAAGGCTAAGCCGAGTCCCATGGGGATCAAGCCTTGCTGCACTAAGGGCAGGGTGCGATCGATCAGGGATCCCGCTAGCCAAAAGCGAATGTCATCGAGGGTGCGCTGGCTGAGGATCAAAACCCCCGTGGTGAGGGCGGAAAAAATGGCCGTCAGGGCGGCTCCGGCGAGGGTCAGGTTGAGGGCGCTGAGTCCACCTTGGCCGAAATTGGCGATCGTGGTGATGGCTCCGGCGGCGATCGCGGCTCCCCCCATGGCCCACAGGCTGTAGCTGCTCAAATCGCTCTGATGGCCCAGAAAGACCGCCAGCACAACCGCAAGAGCGGCCCCCCCATTGATGCCCAACAACCCCGGATCGGCGAGGGGATTGCGGGTTAGCCCCTGCATCAGGGCACCAGCTACGGCGAGGGAGGCTCCGGCGGCGATCGCGGCTAAGGTCCGGGGCCATCGCACCTGCCAAATAATCACCTGCCCCAAGGTCTCCGCTTCACTGCCCCCCAGCCCCCAGCTAGCCCAGCCTTGCCACCCCGCTGCCCCAACCCCCAAGCTGACCCAGCCCAAAAGGGCAATAATCCCAATCCCCAGCCCTAGGCCCACCGCCAACAGCCACGGGGATTTCTGTCGCCCGCGATCGCTCACCCCTTCCGCCATACCCTTTGCCACCTTGATTGCTCGATCGTACCGTCAGATCGATCCTACCGTCAGCCCTAGGTCCAAGACGGGCAGTCCCGTCATAATCCCCATCGATCCTAGTGTCAGCCCTAGGTCCAAGACGGGCAGTCCCGTCATAATCCCCTAGGATCCAGGACTAGCAGTCCCCTCTTCCCTAACAACGCTGATAACGCATTCCAGGCACCTGCACAATCAACGCCATTAACTCCAACTGAAGCAGCGCACTGGATACCGTTGCCGTTGGCAATCCTGTTTGAACCACAATATAATCCAGCGGGAGGGGTTCCGGCCCCAGAATTTGGATAACCTGCGCCAAATCCGGGTCTAAACCGGCGGGAATTGGCTGTAAAGCCGGTGGGGCACAGTCCATTTGGGGCAAAGCCCCCAAATCCTCCAACAGTTGCTCCAGATCAAAAATCATCTGGGCACCGTCCCGAATCAGCCTCAAACAGCCAATGCTCTGGGGATTATCCAAGGATCCCGGCAAAGCATAGACCTCCCGGCCAAATTCATTGGCTAGGTTCGCCGTAATCAACGCCCCAGACTTCATACTCCCTTCCATCACCAACGTCGCCCGACATAGCCCCGCAATAATGCGGTTGCGTTGGGGAAAATGGGTTTTATTGGGCTGGGTTTGGGCCGGATACTCGCTCATAACCCAGCCTGTTGTCAAAATCTTCTCATAGATCGATCGGTTGCGCTCAGGATAAACCACATCTACCCCAGTGCCCAACACACCCACCGTTGCCCCCCCAGCCTGTAAACAGCTTTGATGGGCCTCGGCATCCACCCCCGCCGCCAGTCCGGACACGATCGTAAAGCCATGTTCCGCTAAAATCTGGCTGAGGCGACGGGTCCAGCGGCGACCATAGTCTGAGGGCTGACGGGTTCCCACGATCGCCACCGTTTTTTGCCATGCCTCTGGCCCAAAGGCAACCCCTCGCCCCCGCACATACAGCACCGGGGGAAACCGGGGAATTTCCCGCAGCAGGGCTGGATATTCTGGGTCGGCGGGGGTCCAGAAGCGGGGATTTTTTTGGCTATGGAAGTCGAGGAACTGCCACGGGTCGAGACGGGTGCGGGTTTCGCGGATGGCGGCGATTTTGTTGGGGCCAAAGCCGTCGATCGCCTGGAGTTCCGCGATCGGCGCTGCCCAAGCCGCTGCCAAGCTACCGCAATGTTCCTCCAGCCGCTGCAACAACAGCGGACCTAACCCCCGCACCTGTGCCCAGGCTAGCCAATAGGCCCGATCGCCCCCGCCGTTATTGCTGCTCCCGTTCTGACTGATCCCGTTATTGCTCACCCTGGTCTCGCCCACCCCGTTGCATAATGGCCCACCCCATAACCCTTAGGATTTTGATGCTTGACGGGATGCTGTCATCCTGTCCCCATCACCCTAGCTCACTCCCCCCACCCTGCTCAATAACCAGCCCAATGACCAGGGATCGTCATAGAAAACCCCATGGCTATTGGCCATAAAAAACTTAATTTATCTATCCTACAAGACTTTACTTTCCCAGGAATCATGCTAGTCTAGGAAAGGTCAAAACAACCTAAAACACCGGTTGTTCCTTAACTTCTATGGGTCGCTAGCTCAGCGGTAGAGCACTCGGCTTTTAACCGATTGGTCCTGGGTTCGAATCCCAGGCGACCCATTTTTAACCCTCAACAGCTTTACGCATAAACCCCCTACCGATCAAACCACCGGTAGGGGTCGTGCCCCCGTGCCGACCCTGTGGGGGGTAACAGGACAAACCACCGGTAGGGGTCGTGCCCCCGTGCCGACCCTGTATGGGATAACCGGTAGGGGTCGTGCCCCCGCGCCGACCCTGTGGGGGGTAACCAACCGGTAGGGGTCGTGCTCCGTGCCGACCCTGTATGGGATAACCGGTAGGGGTCGTGCCCCCGTGCCGACCCTGTACGGGGTAACCGGTCAAACCACCGGTAGGGGTCGTGCCCCCGTGCCGACCCTGTGGGGGGTAACGGGACAAAACCAGGTTGGGACCAAAACCAGGGCAACCACGGGGGGTTTGCCCCTACCGAAATTTTTGCCAAAACCAGGTTGGGACCAAAATCAGGGCAACCACGGGGGGGGTTGCCCCTATCGGGTTGGGGATCCCCAGGCTTTGTATAGATCCCTCCGGCCCAGCGCCAACCGGGTTTTGAGAAAAGACTCACGCTATACTGAGCAGGGGTTCCACCCTTAACAAAAGATTACACAAGCTCTATTCGTAAGAATCCTCCTGACAGCCATGGTTGAAAAAGTACAAAAAACAGAAGCCGAGTGGAAAGAACTCCTGAGCGAGGAGGAATTTTACGTCACCCGCAAGCATGGCACCGAACGGGCCTTCACCGGACGCTACCACGACAACAAGACTCAAGGGCTGTACCGGTGTGTTTGCTGCAAAACGCCCCTGTTTAAGTCCGACAGCAAATTTGACTCCGGAACCGGCTGGCCTAGCTTTTGGGAGCCTGTTGCGGATGAAAACGTGGCCTATAAGGACGATCGGAGCTTTTTTATGCGCCGGACTGAAGTGCGGTGTGCGGTCTGTGATGCCCATTTGGGCCATGTTTTTCCCGACGGTCCCCCCCCCACGGGTCAGCGCTACTGCATGAACTCGGCGGCCCTCGTCTTTGAGCCGGGTGAGTCGGCGGACGCTGATTAAGGGAATGCTGTGCGTGGGGGCAATCCCCACGGCTGTGCTTCGTTTGCCCTTCATTGTTCAAGGCTATGCGCGAACCCATTGAACGCCTGTTGAGTAATTTAAGCCGCACGATCGTCGGCAAGCAGGACTCGATCCAACTGGTCCTGGTGGCTTTGCTCTCCCGTGGCCATGTGCTGCTGGAGGATGTGCCGGGGGTCGGGAAGACGCTGCTAGCAAAGTCTTTAGCGAAGTCGATCGAGGGCCGGTTTCAGCGGGTGCAATGCACGCCAGATCTGTTGCCAGCGGATATTACCGGGACTAATATCTGGAACCCCCAATCGCGGGAGTTTGAGTTTTTGCCCGGTCCTGTGTTTGCCAATGTTTTGCTGGCGGATGAAATTAACCGGGCTACGCCCCGAACCCAGTCGGCTTTGTTGGAGGTCATGGAAGAGCAGCAGGTGACAACCGATGGGACTTCGAGATTGGTGCCGCGTCCTTTCTTTGTGATTGCCACCCAAAACCCGATCGAATACCAAGGCACCTTTCCCCTACCGGAAGCCCAGATGGATCGCTTTGTGCTGTCTCTGTCCCTGGGTTACCCAGAGGAGGCGGAGGAGATGCAGATGTTGAAACAACTGCAAGGGGGGCCAACCCTGGACAGTTTGGAACCCTGTATTTCCCTGGAGGAGGTGCAAACCCTCTGTGCTCAATGCCAGCAAATCAAGGTGGAAGAACCCCTACAACAGTACATTTTGGCTTTGGTGCGGGCCACGCGAACCCATGAGGCGATCACCTTGGGGGTGAGTCCCAGGGGAACGGTGGCGCTCCAGCGCACGGCCCAAGCCTTGGCCTTTTTGGAGGGGCGGGAGTATGCCCTGCCCGATGATGTCAAAAAGCTGGCTCCCCATGTGCTGACCCACCGCATTATTCCGGCGGGTGGACGGCGGGCCGCAACGGTGATTCAAGCCTTGGTGGAGTCGGTTGCGGTGCCCTAGGTTTGCCCTAGGTTTGCTCTATTGAGTGCCCTAGGTTTGCCCTATTGAGTGCCCTAGGTTTGCCCTAGGTTTGCCCTAGGTTTGCCCTATTGAGTGCCCTAGGTCAGTTTTGCAACTGGTTACGGAACTTGGGCTAAGCTGGCCCCATCATTGGCAATGGATACCCCGATCGCCCTGAAACTATGCCCCTTTTGCCCCGTCCATTGACCTGCCCCTCCCCCCGCAACGCTCGCTCCCTGTTGGCCCTGCTGGGCTTCGCTTGGGCCACCCTTTTCACCGCCCCGCTCCCCAGCTTGGCCCAGGATCCGGTGACCCCTGCCCCCGCCCCTGAGATTGACCTGGATCAGTTCTGTCGTTTTCCTGAACTGGCGCGGGCACAGAAGGAGAGCCTGCGATCGGCGATGATCGATCGCAACGAAAATCAGGCTGAATATCTTGAAATCTTGGGGGAACATGCGCTCCTGCTGCACCAGTGCCGCGAGCAAGAATGGCCCCAAAAGCAAGCCCTTTGGCTGCGGCTCTATCCCTGCGACCTAAAACCGGGGCGGTTGGAGCAAATTTTCGATCGCATTGTCAACCAAGGCTACAACCAGGTTTACGTTGAAGTCTTTTACGATGGGCGGGTGCTATTGCCCAAGGCCCAAAATTCGACGGCGTGGCCTTCGGTGCTCAATGAACCCGGTCAAGAAAATATTGATCTCTTTGCCTTGGCGATCGACGCAGGGCGGCAGCGGGGGCTAGAGGTCTATGGCTGGATGTTTACGATGAATTTTGGCTATTCCTATGCCAGTCGGCCCGATCGCCAGGATGCGATCGCCCGCAATGCCCAGGGGCAAAGCAGCCTGGATTTGGTCAGTGGCGAGGTTCAGGTTTTTATTGATCCCTACAACTCCCAGGCCCAATGGGATTACCGGCTGCTGGTGGAATCCATGCTTCAGCGCCGCCCCGATGGCCTGCTCTTTGACTATATTCGTTATCCTCGCGGGGATGGGGCCGCCTCTGTGGTGTCGCGGGTGCAGGACTTACTCATTCATACCCCCGCTGCCCGCCAGTCTTTGCTCAACCGTGCCCTCAATGACCAGGGGCGAGATCTGATTAGCCGCTTTCTTCAGAAGGGGCATGTGGGGGTGTGGGATGTTACGGATGTCGGCAAGCGCTATCCCCTGGAGCCAGAACCGCTGTGGGAGGGGCGACAACCCCGCTTTCAAGAGGGCAAATCCCTCACCGCAGCACTGGAGCAACCTTGGCTTCAACAAGATCTTTGGCTGCTGAGTGTGGCCCATGCCCAGCGGGGAATTTTAGACTTTTTGGGGTTGGCAACCCAGCCCGTCCAGGCGGCGGGCCTTCCGGCGGGGGCGGTTTTCTTTCCGGGGGCAAATCGCACCGTTGGCCAACAGGGCTTTGACTCACGCCTTCAGCCTTGGAACCAGTTTCCTTCAACCCTAGAGTGGCACCCCATGGCCTACTCCCTCTGCCAGGGCACCGATTGCATTGTGGCGGAAGTTGAGCGGGTGCTGGCCTTGGCCTCGCCCGATACTTGGGTGCAACCGGCTTTGGCGGGAACCTGGGGAGATTCTTTGCGCGATCGTCCGTCCCTAGAGGAACAAATGCTAGCCCTGAAGGCTGCAACGCCCCAACTCCCGGCGGTGAGCCACTTTGCCTATTCTTGGCAATATCCCCAGGACGATCAATCGCGGAAGTTCTGCACCCGTTAGGGGGCGGTCTCTGCCTCGGTTTTAGGGTTGGAGTTGGCTGGGAAGAGGCCGGTTTGGGGGCCGCGTTGGCTCAGGCGATGGCCTCGGTTGGGGCTGGCTCTGGGGTGAACTGGGCAACCTCATAGAGCAGCGGGACAAACTGTTCTAAGGGGGGGGTAGTGCAGTGGGGCACATGGGCCATGTCATCCCAGCGGCGGAGGCGGACGGCCTCGATCGCGTAAGGTTGGCTTAAAAAGTCAGCCGCTTGATGGGGTAAAAAGCAGCCCCCTTGAAGACTGAGGCTCAGTTGGGCTTGGGTGGAGAGGTTAACGACATAGCTCGGATCCACAGCGCACAGGTAGCGCTTGGCCAAGACATGGAGCCGGATCGGCTCTGTGACCGCAGGACCAAAAAGGTGTTCTAACACCGGGATCGATCGCAGCTCATGGTTGAGATCAACACTCCGGTAGTGCAGATCACTTTGGTCTCGCATTAAATGACCAATATCATGGAGCAGTGCGGCCACAATCAAGCTGGGACTAGCGCCCTGGGTCTGGGCTAGGGCTGCACATTGCAAAGCATGTTCTAGGTGGGTAACCTTAATTTCCCGGTAAGGAACCCGGCCTTTCGTCACCAGCAAAGTCAAAAGTTCACGAATGGGTTGAGCCATAGTCCAGCAACATGAGAAACGATCGTGAGAGGTTCCCTAATGCAAATTGCACGCTAGAGCTTTTGCTTTATTTTTTCTTAAAACTTTCACTACTGTAGCTTATTTTTTGAGACCTTAGGAATTTGTACTCATCTCCCTTCTCTGCACCCGCTGCGTCTGGAGTGCTCACTTCAGATCTGACACTCTCTTCGGCCCCCACCCTGGCCCCCGCCCTAACGTTGGTTACCGGGCCAGCCCGATCGGGCAAAAGCGAATGGGCTGAATCCCTGGCCCACCAAGCTGCCCAAGGGGGGGCTTCGGTCACCTATATCGCAACAGGTCAATGGGATCCCCAGGATCAGGACTGGTGCGATCGTCTAGAACGCCACCGCCAGCGTCGCCCCCCCACCTGGCAAACCCTGGAATGTCCCTTGGATCTGGTCCCTGTCCTCCAGGCCAGCACCGCTCACGAGTGCCTGTTGATCGACTCCCTCGGCACTTGGGTCGCTAATTATATAGAGAAGGATGGGGAAAGCTGGCGATCGATCGAGGCGGCTGTGCTCCAGCAACTGCCCTGCACAGCAGCCAGCATCATTGCCGTGGCTGAGGAAACGGGCTGGGGGGTCATTCCGGCAACGGCGGTGGGGCGGGTCTTTCGCGATCGGCTCGGCTCCTGCATCCGCCAGGTGGGTCAGTTGGCCCAGCGGGTCTATTTAGTCACGGGGGGCTATGCGGTGGATTTGACCCAAGTGGGGACTCCCCTGCCCCCGCTGGACTTGGGTTCTTCCCCAGTGTCTGCCAGACCTTCAGAATAATTCTAGGTTTGGGGATCCGCGAAGCCGATCAACCTAGGCTAGGATCAAAGCTAATAAAGGTAAGAACCCAGTCAGGCTGTCGGAGAATGTTGAACCGGCAATAATTCCCCAACTCCATCCACCCCCTTGGAAGCCAGAGATTCCTTTACCAGGGGTATCCCCAATCACTGCCGTAGGCAAGGAGACACAAGACCATGGCACAACCCGATCAAGTCCGTGCCTACTTGGCTTGCTGGTTCCAGCTTGGCAAGGGAGTCGTCCTACACCGCACCGGAGAAGTTCTCTGCCCCTGTCCAGTTCTCCAGGGCAATCACTACAGCCCTGAGTTTGAGCAATGCTGGCAGCAACTTGTCCACCAGGATTCCTATTTGGAAGGAACCTGTCAAAGTATTTCACAACTGTTGAGCGGTTCTTGGGATCTGGTCCACTGTCCTCGGTGTAGCTTGCCGGTGCCCATGCCCTGTGGCTTTAGCCTAGACACAAGCTGCCCTTGCCATGATGTGCCCAGTTGGCCCAACATGCTCATTCCCCAACCCCGCGCCCCGATCAATCTGCGCCAGCACCTGCAATTAATCCACACCCGCATTCAAGATGCCGATCGGCGCTACCAACAGAACCCACCGGAGTCTGCCTCGGAAGTGGACCGTTCTGTGTCCTGAGCGACGGCGATCGGGGGGTCGGCGAAGACGTTAAGCGCGGAGTCTGGGGCCACGATCGCCCGGTTTGCCTGCGCTTCCGGCTTGTTGTTGGGCAGCGGATGGGGTCGCCGAGAAGAGGAGTATGATGGGGATGAGAATATCTAATCGATTCCGGCGGGATCACCCCCCCTAGGTGATTAGAAAAATCTATCGATTTTGCGCCAGAAGTGTGCTTAGCCGGAGATTAATGCGGGATCCCCATGATTAATATTGTTCTGGTACAACCCCAAATTCCGCCGAATACGGGCAATATTGCCCGGACCTGTGC
This sequence comes from Prochlorothrix sp., assembly GCA_035286285.1. Classification (GTDB taxonomy): domain Bacteria; phylum Cyanobacteriota; class Cyanobacteriia; order Prochlorotrichales; family Prochlorotrichaceae; genus Prochlorothrix. Next base: position 2,758 of record JAYKJG010000168.1, on the reverse strand, counting down.
AGCAACCCAAACGCCGCTGCACCTGGTGGGACCTTTGGGGTTTGAACTGAGCGATCGCTACCTCAAACGCGCTGGCCTCGACTACTGGCCCCATGTCGATCTCCACAACCACGACCACTGGGAAGCCTTCCAACACCACCAGCAGCAACACCCAGGCCGCCTGATCGGCTTTAGCACCCAGGGCAGCCTTAACTATTTCACCTTTAAGTTTGAGCCAGGGGACTATCTTCTCTTTGGCCGGGAAACCTCCGGCTTACCCCCCGTTGCCTTGGCGGCCTGTGATGCCTTGGTTTATATCCCCATGAGCCACGACCATGTGCGCAGCTTAAATCTCTCGGTCAGCGCTGCCTTGGGGCTGTTTGAGGCGCGGCGGCAGTTGCAACTGCTGGACTATCCCCGCCCAACCCCGCGATCGGCTCCCACTGCCTGAGTTGCTACCGGTTCCCCCGGAAACGACGGCAAGAACTGGGAACTGCTGGGGTTGTCAACTCAGCCTTGTCACGGGGGCGATTGTCGGGAGGTAAGGGCTAAAATTGCAGCCGATCGGCCTAAAATTGGCACTCTAACCGGGCCTTTTCACAACAGCAGCCCCTAGCTATCAATATTGATAAGAGATTCCTATGGAATTGGAAATTGTCTGGGAAAAGTTGCACAGGATACATCTCTCCCCCGCCCTAGGTGGACTAGGATAGGTTCATCCTGACAGTTCCCAAGGGTCTGGAAAGGGTAGAAATATGCTGTCCTTAACGAAATAACGGAAAGCTTCCGTTCCTGTGAAATGTAGGTTTACAAGGCTTTGAAGCAGGAGAGATAGAACGGCCTAGAGTCGTCTTCTCCCATCACTTAAGAGGGCTTGTATAGTTGCAAGGATTTGGGTTCATCGCCATAAGTTGCCTTGAGAAAAGGTAATGATCGGGATAAGCTCGTTAGGCTTGTCTTATGGGAGAAACCAAGCTAACCTTGCCTAGGTATATTCACAACACTCTCTACAAAACCTGCCTAAGGCGGCCATTCCCTAGCCCAGTCTAGGAACACAGCACCTGCCCCAAGGCGGTCTGTGAGGGATGGACTACTTAAGGACAGTTGAGTACTGGTTACCAGGAGGTCGTTCCTTGAAACGAGGATTTCCGCAGAAAATAAAGCCTCTGCAACCCATCGGTTCAGGCCGAGACAGCGCATTTGATGCTTGGACAACGGAGCATCACAGCCCCTCAGCAAAGCTTGAGGCAGCAGCCCCCACAATGGCTATGGTCTCGAAAAATTCCAAGGCTATCTTGGTCGCTTCGACCACCCAACTCCAGCCGGTGATGGTGGCAAATGCTGCTACCCCCAATCGCACCCGTCGTGCCCGTTCTGCCGCCATGGTGGGTCTTGCTGCCCTCTCCGTGGGCGCTGCGGACCTCTCTAGCTTCTGGAATACGAAGGGAGCTTTAGCTGCGGATGATGCTGTTGCTACTGAACCGCTGAGGCGCTTCTCGGAAGATGACCCCGAGCCAAGCACGGCAAGCTTCAGCAGCGTTGCTACCCCCGCCGTCCATCCCCTCGGCGCATCCTCCTCTGGTGTTGAGGCTGGGCCGATCGCCGCAGAAACTACCTTGGCTGAGGTCCAAGGGCTTGGGGGCGAAAGCAAGCTCACCCATGTTGTCGTTGCTGGAGAATCCTGGAACGAAATTGCAGAGCACTATGGGATTACGGTCCAAGCCTTGGCGCTGGCCAATGCCCTGCCTCTGGACAGCAATCTCGCCCCCGGCCAAATCCTTCGCATTCCCGCGATCGTGGAGTTGCCCGCCCTGGAGACAGCCCAGACCTTCACAGATGTGCCCCTGGTCAGCTCCCCCGCAGTTTCAGATCCATTGCCCGTCGCCTTTTTACCCGAACGCCAAGAGACCGATGCAACGGTTGCGATCGGAGGCCAAGCGCCCCTTCCTAACGTCCTTAAGGGAGACCTGGAAACGCTGAAGGTAGAACCCAAAGCCACGTCGGCCCGGTCTAGCAATCCCGCCAGCAATGCAGCCTCTGTAATCGCCGCTGCCCCCGCTGCCACCTCTACGACTTTGGTCCCCCATTGGGAGTTGGCTGACTTGATTCCCTATCGGGTGCAACCCGGTGACACCCTAGACAAAATTGCCCGTGACCATGCGGTTCCCCGTGCGGCCTTGGTGGAAGTCAACAACCTCCAAAATCCTAACCAGTTGATGGTGAATCAATTGCTGGGGATTCCTCGGGAGGGTGCAGTTGAGTTAACGGCCTCTGCCTTGGGTCTGCCTGAGTTTCGTGAAGTCCATGGCGGCAATGCCGCTGATGCACCAGAAGTTCCGACCTTAGCCGGAGTCTTTTCTGGGGAAACGGAAGCAACCTTGGTGAATCCGGCGCTGTTGCCGGAATCCGCCGGGACACCCAACCCGATCGCCAGCCTAGGCACCCCCAATGCCAGCCCAGCGACAGCAGATCTGCCCGTTGTGCCCATTGTTGGCTTGACCACCCCAACCTCCAACCTAGGCGTAGCTGAAGGGCCAGTCCCCCGCGTTGCTCCAGCCATGGTTGCCCAACCCGCTGCCCCCCAAGGGGCCACCTCAGCGGTCATTGCAGCCGGTCTGGTTGACCCCGCCAATGCCACAAACCTCTATGCGGTGCAGCCCGGAGACACGCTGTTCTCCATTGCCCGCAACCATGGTATTTCGGTCCACAGTTTGGCCCAACACAACGGCATCAACAACCCGAACCAGATTTTTGTCAGCCAGCGGCTGAATATCCCCGG
>JAYKJG010000167.1:0-11656 GCA_035286285.1 Prochlorothrix sp. | reverse complement strand
TTGGAGGTCGGAATACGATTTGTTTCCCGGGTCCGATGTGGGGTGTGCCTGTGTGGTCTGTGCCTTCTCTCGCATCGAGACTTGTGAAGTGTAACCTATAAGGCTTTCAGACGATCCTAAAAACTTTCTGTACCGTGTTTTCCCACGGAAGAATCTGCCTTACAGCGATCCGGTGCCAGGTAACAGCAGATCGTAGGGGCGGGTTTAACCCCACAACTTGGTCACCCACCCCAAAAACCCAAAAACCCGCCCTCTTTTATTCGTCCCGACTGGGTGCCACAACACCCCAGGGCAGGTTTGTCTAAATTGTCTGGAGAAACCGGGGTTCTCGACACCCCGCCGCAACCTCCCGGCTGGGGAACAGATCCCCGGTTTCTGTCCCTTTTTCCGCTAAATACTGGCTTTTCCCCCACAAGAAACCGGGGATCTTCGAGTTAGAACCCCGGTTTCTTCTCCACCGAAGCCAGCCATTTAACAACCCCCACCAGAGAAACCGGGGTTCTCGACCCCAGCAGGTGAGTCCCAAGGGCACAGATCCCCGGTTTCTGTCGCTTTTCCCGCTAAATCCTGGCTTTTTTCGCAAAAGAAACCGGGGATCTTCGGTTTTGAACTCGATCCCCAGCAGGTGAGTCCCCAGGGCGGGTTTACCCTGTTATTTCCCGCTTTCAACCCCAAGATCCCAAAAACTCGCCCTCTTTTATGCGCTACCCCTGGTGTCTCCGTTTTCGCGCAAACAAAACAATTAAATTGCCCAACCCCAACAGCCCCATGACCCCCGCCAAAGGATTGTTGTCAATGCCCGTAATCCATTGGGGAACCACCGCCAAAGATTGGCTTAAATTGCCTACCACGACTAAATAATAGGCCCAGACCAAACCGCCATGGATGCCGACATTAAGACCCATGCGGCCCTGGCACGATCGCTTGCCCAAAACCAACACACAACCCAATAAAAACAGGCCCGGAAATTGGGGAAAGGTGCGGAGAATTTCTGACCAAGGCTTGAGGAAATGGACGATCGCAAACACCAAACTACTCAACCCTAGGCCACCCATTCCCCCGTAATCCCGCTCCAACTCATCCAAAAACCAACCCCGAAAAAACAACTCCTCCGCAAACCCAATCCCCAGCGCCACCGCCAGCCCTTCCAACACAATTTGCCCCAATCCGGCACCGGGCACCTGCCACTGTGCCCAGCCTAAAATCCCCTGGATTCCAAACAGCAAAAAGACCAAAAGACTGCCCAACAGCCAGCCTAAAGCTAGCTCCCGCAGTGCCTGCCCCGTCCACACCAGCCCATAGTGCTGCAAAATTTGGGGTTTGCCCCAGACCCGCCGCCCCCAGCGCCGCGCGATCGCCACAAATAGGCCATAGAGCCAGCCCAGCGCCAAAATACTCTGCCAGTCTGGGTCTGGCACCAGCAGCACGATCGGCAAACCCAAGGGCCACCACAGCCAAGCCAAACTGCCCAAAAATAACAGCAACCGGCCTGGGAAGGGAGCCGGTTGAAATTGCTCAAACCGGAGGCTCACAAAGGCAGGTAGTTTTGCAGCGGCCAATCTTGCAGCAGCCAATTTTACTTTCATGGGTGAACGGACATAAGGTAGGCATTGCCTACTTTACCGTTGCGGCTGAACTGCGATCGCAGCAGGTTACTCATCGGGTTCGATCGTGCTGGTTAAACCATGGGCCTTGAGGGTTTCGCAATAAAACTCTGCGGGTTCTAAATCACAGGTAATCACGAGGGCTAACCCGTTTTCATGGGCCTCCATCATGATATTGACCGCTTGGGGTTGGGTGAGGCTGGGGACGGTTTGGATCAGCACCTGCACCACATACTCCATCGGATTGAAATCATCGTTGTGGAGCAGAACCCGATAGCGCGGGGCAATTTTCCGAACAGTTGAAGTAGACGGCTTTGCGATCGTTTGGACAGACACGGTACGTTACCTCTGGATTAGGCGATCGAGGAGCAAGAGACTAAAAAAAACTAGACATTTCTTAATATAGCAGTCCTGCCTAGGGCCGTCGGAGTTCAGAGGCCCAAACCAAAGGCGCACCCGTAGGCACGCCTTGTGTCATCGGAACCCGATCGAGAACCCCCAAGGGGGATTCCGGAACCGCTTAGGAGGACAGCGCTTCGGCACCGCCCGCCACTTCCAGAATCTGCTGGGTAATCGCAGCCTGACGTGCCTTGTTGTAGGAGAGCGTCAGGGACTTGATCAGGTCGCTGGCGTTGTCGCTGGCGTTGTTCATGGCGGTCATCCGCGCCGCCAACTCGCTCGCCGCCGACTCTTGCAGCGCCCGCAGCAGTTGGTTGTTCAAATACAACGGCAACAGGGCGTTGAGAATCTGTACCGGATCCTGTTCAAAGATCATGTCGCGGGGCAGGGGCTTGTCTTCGATCGTCACCTTATTGCGCTCCACTTCAAAGTGGCCCTCGCGGGAGGTGAGGCGGAACAACTCATCATCGCTGACCTCCAAACCCTGGGGAGTTAGGGGCAGCAAGGTTTGAATCACCGGACGGGAGCTAACCAAGGAGACAAACTTGGTGTAGATTAGCTCAACGCGATCGACCCCATCGGACAGAAACAGCGAGAGAATCTCGTCCGCAATTTGGGAGGCTTCCGCTGCGGTGGGAACTTGTTCTAGGTTGGTGTAGTTGGAGAGGATGGGATATTCCCGGCGATTGAAGTATTGCAGCGCTTTGCGGCCCACAATCACCATTTTGTAGTTGACCCCCTCGGCGGTCAATTCCTTGGCGCGGTTCTCGGCCCGACGGATCACGTTGCTGTTGTAGGCACCACACAGACCCCGATCGCCGGACACCACCAACAGACCCACGGTTTTGACCTCGCGGGTTTTGAGCAGGGGCAGATCGGCTTCTTCAAAGCGGAGACGGGCTTGGAGGCCGTGGAGCACCTGGGCCAAGCGATCGGCAAAGGGACGGGTATTGAGCACCTGCTCCTGGGCACGACGGACGCGGGCAGCGGCCACCAGACGCATGGCCTCGGTGATTTTGCGAGTATTTTTAACGGACTGGATTCGATCGCGAATCGCTTTTAGGTTTGCCATAGTTGAGTTCCTTCTGGGAGGGGCTGCGCAGGAGAACGGCGAGGGAAACGCCGTAAAGCCAGGGGCTGTAAAGCGAAAGTCAGGGAGTGGGGACCGACCAGATCAGGGGGATAAAAAACGAGGGGCAATCCCCCCGTGGTGAACCCCCAACGGGGTAGGCACGGGGGCACTACCCCTACGGACAAACTCCCCTTACGGTGGGGTCAGGTTTAGGCAGCCGCCAACAGGTTTTGAGTACACTCAGCAATGAGAGCCTTGAGGGTTGCCTCGGCCTCGGCCTCCAGCTTCTTGGTGGACTGCACTTCTTCCACAAAGGCCGCGCCGGTGGTCTTGAGGGTTTCCCGCAGCATCTTGGTGAACTCGGTCACCTTCTCCAGGGGCACCTCATCCAGCAGACCATTAACCCCGGCATAGACCACCGCCACCTGCTCCGCCAGGGAGAGGGGGGTGTACTGGGCTTGCTTCAGCAGTTCCCGCAAACGCTGACCCCGCGACAGTTGCAACTGGGTGGCTTTGTCCAAATCGGAGGCAAACTGGGAGAAGGCAGCCAATTCATCGAACTGAGCCAGTTCCAGCTTGAGGCGACCGGCCACCTTTTTAATGGCCTTGGTTTGGGCCGCAGAACCCACACGGGATACAGAGATACCCACGTTAATGGCGGGACGCAGACCGGAGTTGAAGAGGTCCGAGGAGAGGAAGATCTGGCCGTCGGTAATGGAAATCACGTTGGTGGGAACGTAGGCGGACACGTCACCGGCCTGGGTTTCGATCACCGGCAGGGCGGTCATGCTGCCGCCGCCGAGGGCATCATTGAGCTTGGCAGCCCGCTCCAGCAAACGGGAGTGCAAGTAGAACACATCCCCAGGATAGGCTTCACGACCGGGGGGACGGCGCAGCAACAGGGACATTTGACGGTAGGCTGCGGCTTGCTTACTGAGGTCATCGTAGACCACCAGGGTGGCTTTGCCCTTGTACATGAAGTACTCTGCCAAGGCTGCACCGGCGTAGGGAGCCAGGTACTGGAGGGTGGCGGGGTCGCTGGCGTTGGCGGCGACGACGATCGTGTAATCTAGGGCACCGCGCTCCCGCAGGACTTCGACGGTTTGGGCCACGGAGGAAGCCTTCTGACCAACGGCCACATAGACACAAACCACATCTTCGCTCTTCTGGTTGATGATGGTGTCAATGGCGATCGCGGTCTTCCCGGTTTGACGGTCTCCAATGATTAGCTCCCGCTGACCCCGACCGATGGGAATCATGGCATCAATGGCGGTGATCCCGGTTTGCAGGGGTTCATAGACCGAGCGACGGGCAATAATGCCAGGGGCCGCAGACTCCAGCAAACGGGTTTCCGTGGTGGCAATGTCACCTTTGCCATCGATCGGTTCACCGAGGGGGTTGACCACCCGACCGAGGAAGTTATCCCCCACGGGCACCTCAGCAATACGACCAGTGGACTTGACCGTGCTGCCCTCTTGGATCTTGAGACCTTCGCCCATCAACACTGCACCGACGTTGTCTTCTTCTAGGTTGAGGGCAATGCCAATGGTGCCATCCTCAAACTCTAGAAGTTCCCCCGCCATAGCCTGCTCCAGGCCATAGATCCGTGCAATGCCGTCTCCCACCTGGAGGACGGTTCCCACGTTGGAAACTTTAACGTCTTCGCTGTATTGTTCAATCTGCTGACGAATAATGCTGCTAATTTCGTCGGGTCTGATACTTACCATAGGACTTGCTCTGCAACGACGTAAGGAATCGGGTAAAGGGTGAAATAAATCCGGGGGGAGAGGAAAGCCTAAGGCAAGGATGGGGAAGTTGGTGCCGCGATCGCTGCCCAGGACTGGTGTTCCGTTCCCCTACGCAGCCCGACCGAGGGAAACCCCAATCCGGCGCAACTGGCCCCGAATGCTGGCATCCAGCACCTGGGAACCGACTTTGATAATGACTCCGCCAATAATAGCCGGATCCAGAATGACCTTCAGCTCAACCGAGCTAGCCCCGGTCATCGCCTTGACCTTCTCTTTGACGGCCTGCTCTTGCTCAGAAGACAACTCAACCGCAGCGGTCACTTCCGCCAGTTCGATCTTCTTCAGGGCACGCAAGAGGCTCTGGTAGTGGGCACCAATCCCATCCACAAAAGCAATGCGCTGGCGATCGACCAGCAGCAGCAGGAAGTTCAGCATCAGGGGATGAAGCTTACCTTCAAAGGCTTGGCGAACCACGGCCTTCTTGCGCTGGGTTGAGTAGACCGGGCTGGCAAAGAATTGCCGCAATTCCGGAGACTCTTCCAAAAGCTGGAGCAAATCGGCAATTTCCTCGCCGAAGCGATCGGTTAAATCTTGTGCCTGGGCCAAGGCCATCAATGCCTCAGCATACGGCTCTAAAATCTCTGCTGTAACTGCACGTGGCATTAGCGACCTCCAAGCATAGCAAGACTGCGATCGATGAGCTTGCGCTGGGCAGACCCATCCAACTGCTGAGCAGCTTTAGCTTCCGCCTCCTGAAGCGCCAAGGTCACCACCCGCTGTCGCAGTTGGGCGATCGCCCGCTCCTGCTCCGCGTTGAGATCCTGGGCCGCAGAAGCCTTCATCCGCTCCACATCTTGGGCCGCCTGGGCCAGAATAGCCTCACCGGCAACCTTCGCATTGGCGTGGGCGGTGGCAATCATGCGATCGGCCTCAGCCTTGGCTTGGGCTAGCTTGTCTTGCTGAACAGCCAGAGCAGCCTGTGCGTCTTTGTTTTTCTGTTCAACTTCCGCTAACTCTGCTTCAATGGCAGACTTACGTTCCGACAAAATATTGCCGAGGAAGTTGCGTCCCCCATAAATCAGCAAAGCCAGAATAATGGCTAAGTTAATGAGGTTAGTTTCTAAAATATCGAAGTTGAGACCAAAGCCCCGTTCCTCAACCTCTGCTGCGGTGGCCAGCAATCCCAAAATATCCATGATTTTTGATCCAAAACCTGTCAATGACACCTATACACCAAGTGGACAGATAGCCGAGTGGTCTCCCGTGGAATTCCACCCGTGCTCCACAGGGTGGCGACCCTAGCAAGCCCCAATCAACTTTTCTAGAATCTGACGGCTCAGACCATCAACTTCCTGTTCCAAGGATTGCAAGGCAGCACTTTTTTGCGCTTCAATCTCAGATTGGGCACTTTCCCGCTGCTGTTGGGCTTCCCGCTGAGCGGCTGCAATCTGCTCGGCTGCAATCTTTTGAGCTTCTGCCTGGGCTTCCATCAGAATAGTCTGGGACTGCTTGCGGGTGCTGGCCAGTTCTTGATCGTACTGGTGAGCCAGTTGCTTCGCTTGGGCTAGTTGCTCTTGGGCGGAAAGACGGGTGGTGCGGATGTAATCGTTGCGATCGTCAATGACCTTGCTGAACGGCTCATAGAAAACCTTATTCAGCAGGGCAACAAGCACAACGGTTTGAATCGCAATCAGTGGCAGAGTTGCGTTCAGGTCGAACAATCCACCCTCTGGCCCTTCAGCAACTTCGGCAGCCGCCTCGGCGGCTAGCAAGAATGCTGTTTGCAAAATCATGTTTTTAACGGGTTGAAAATCGGGTCAGTGACTAGGAGCCTTTTGCGCGATCGGGGTACAGGCAGCGGTGTAGCTACCACCGGTTTAATCCAGGGTGAAGGGCATGTTGTGGCAGAGAGAAACTCCAAGAGCAAGCCCAGGGGACTTTAGAGAGATCCAGAGCCTTAATCCACCACGACTCCAACCCCACCGGCTGGTAGCCACAAGCTGCACTGTTAACGGGCTACGTTAAAGGCTAATTAAGCAAAAGGATTCGCAAACAGCAGAACCAGTGCGACCACCAAACCGTAAATGGTCAGCGCTTCCATGAAGGCCAAGCTCAGCAGCAGGGTACCGCGAATTTTGCCTTCTGCTTCGGGCTGACGAGCAATCCCTTCCACGGCTTGACCTGCCGCATTACCTTGACCAATACCAGGGCCAATGGCAGCCAGACCAACAGCGAGGGCAGCAGCAATAACAGACGCGGCAGCAATAATCGGATCCATGATCGCCTTCCTTAAGTTAATTTAGAACGAAAAAAATGGGAAAACAGTGATGAGCCATTCATTAGCCCCAAGTTGCAGCTTAGGCTGCTAAACCTAGAGTACCAGCAAGAGTACCCAGAAAAACCACTTAAAATCGGTTATTCATGGTGTCCTTCTTCACCATGCTCTTCCATAGCCTCTCCAATATAGGATGCGGCTAAGGTTGCGAAGATCAAGGCTTGGATGGCACTGGTAAACAGCCCCAGGACCATTGCCGGAAGCGGAACAAAGAGGGGGACCAACAGTACGAGTACCGCAACTACCAACTCATCGGCCAAGATGTTCCCGAAAAGACGGAAGCTCAGAGATAGGGGCTTCGTGAAGTCCTCCAAAATCTTGAAGGGCAACATGATCGGGGTGGGATGAATGTAGTTGCTAAAATAACCCAGTCCTTTACGGCTAAAACCTGCATAAAAATAAGCCAGAGAAGTTAGCAGCGCAAGGGCAACTGTGGTATTGATATCACTCGTAGGAGCAGCTAATTCCCCTTCCGGTAGCTCAATTAGCTTCCAGGGAACCAGGGCACCAGACCAATTTGAGAAAAAGATAAACAAAAATAAGGTACCAACAAACGGTACCCAAGCACGATACTCTTTTTCACCAATTTGGGTCTTTGTGAGATCCCGAATAAAGTCCAGAACATACTCCATCATGTTCTGTAGCCCACTGGGAACCCGCTGAAGGTTCCGGCCAGCTAGGACTGAAAGGAGCAGCAGCGCTACAATCACAAACCAAGAGGTTAGAAGCACTTGGCCGTGGAGGCGCAAACTGCCAATCTCCCAGTAGAAGTGTTCCCCCACTTCTAGCTCGGCGAGGGGCAGAATAAGATTAGTGTTAAAGAGCGTTGGGATGGTCATGAACGGGTTACTCCATCGCCATCAGGCTGGTTGAAAACAAAGCGTTCAGGATCTGCATTAGGGCGATCGCAATTGCAATCTTGTAGCAACCTTTACCCCAGTTTTCTAAGAAATCTGTCAGGGTACGAGGGTGATGCGGAGGGTGTAAACAATGAGCGCTGCCTTGTAGGTGAGAAATCCTAGAAAGACGGGCAGAAACTCAAGCTGATCCCAGCGCGTGGCGACGATGACCAGACCTGCAATCAAAGCAAGCCGGGTTTGTCCGCCGGTGGACTGGCCAGCATCGCTGAGTCGTCCAACGTTGCGAGCTAGCAGCCGGAGATAAACCAAACCTGTACAAGCGCCCAGGAGGTAGCTTAAGGCCGTGGACTGGCCATAGAACCACCAGGTGCTGACTAAGACGATAGCGGTGATGGCTAAGGTGGTCAGAAACAGCTCCTGTTGCAGGGCGTAGTAGTCCGCCATGGGATCCCCAGAACTAGCGACAGAATCAGCCTCCTGGGAGTCCTTGGGGGAGACCAGAGGGTCTGCTTCAGGGCTAGGCTCTGGCTTGTCTAGGGAAGGGGTCACCTCAGGGTCGGCCAAGCTCACAAACTCCGAAACACCAGTCAACGCCAGTGGCCTATGGGCGGACGCTTTGGCTGCAAGATCGGGTAAATTCCAACTCACAACCCCTTCGGATTTCCAAAAGTTTTAATGTCCTAGGCCAGTGGCCATCATATCACGCAGAGGTAACAATACTTAAAGTTAACTCCCGATCGCTGATCATATGGTACAGCGCCCGCTCTCCCAGTTGATGGGTCGTGGCCTCAAAAATTTGGCTGGGCTGGGGTTGGCCATGGTTGCCAAGGGCAGAAGGCGGGGTGCCTCAGGGGTTGGGGCTAAAAGGGGTTGGGGCTAAAACTGGGGCGTGAGTTGCTGAATGGCCCAAGTGGCATCCTGGTAGCTCAGAAAGGAGGGGTGGGTGAGGGAAATGCGCTGGCCGGAGTGGAGGATGAGGTAGAGGCGGCAACTGGGGCCACTGGGCTGGGTGAAGTCTGACTCTAGTTGAAGTTGGTAGATGCCTTGGAGGGGGTAGCGCTGGATGTGGGTACTGAGGAGGGATTGGCGGGTGAGGGTGAAGCGATCGCGGCTGCGATCGACTTCGTAGGAGACGATCGGGCCAAACATGACCAACATCAGGCCACTGCCCAGCAAAAAAATGAGGCCGCAGGGATAGGCGAAGGGTCGTCCGTCGTCTTGGAAGGTGAGGCGAATGGCGACGGGATTGGCGAGAAATTGGTTGATTTGCGTCACCACGAGGGCGCGGCTGAGGTTGGGGTTGCTGCCGAGGGGGGCGGTGAGGGGAATGGTGCCTTGGGTGGTGTCGAGGACGATCGAGGCGGTGGTATTGAGCCGTGCCCGTTGAACATCGATGAGGGGCAAAATTTGGCGACGATCGCCTTCTAACCCTAAGGACTCCACCATACAGGTGCCGACCCAGGGGGTGATGCGATCGCACGAGAGGGTGGTCACTCGCCCCAGTCCCACCATGGTGCCCAGGCCCAGGGCCGCTAAGAATAGACACAGTAACCAGATTTTGAGGGGGTAGAAGCGGACGATCAAGCCCTGGGCCGTGGGTTGGGCAACGTGCATGGCTGGATACCAGAAATGGACACCAAAAACGCTAGGGGGAGTTGGGACGGGCTTCCGGCAGAATTAGCATGGCATCCCCGAAGGAATAAAAGCGGTAGGACTCGGCAATGGCGTGTTCATAGAGGGCCAAGAGGCGAGGCCGACCTATGAGGGCGCTGACAAGCATCATCAGGCTCGATCGGGGCAAGTGGAAGTTGGTAATCAATCCTGCAATGACCTGCCAGGAATAACCGGGATAAATGAATAAATGCACCTTGCCTTGGTAGGGCTGAAGTTTGCCGAACTGGGGAATGGTGGCCTGGGCGGCTCCTTCGAGGGCACGGGTGACGGTGGTGCCGACGGCGATGATGCGCCCTCCCCGCTGTTGGGTTGCTTCAATTTTGGCGACGGTTTCTGCCGAGACTTCGACCCATTCCCCATGCATGTCATGGCGGGTGATTTCCTCGACTTCTACGGGCCGAAAGGTTCCCACGCCGACATGGAGGGTGATGGTGGTTTGCTCAATGCCTTGGGCCTGGAGTTGGGCGAGGAGTTCCGGCGTAAAGTGCAGACCGGCGGTGGGGGCGGCAACGGCTCCGGGCTGGCTGCTGTAGACGGTTTGGTACTGTTCGGGATCGGCGCTGCTGTTGGTGATATAGGGCGGGAGGGGGACTTGGCCGAGGGCATGGAAGCAGTCCCAGAGGCTGCGATCGTCGGGGGGGAAAAACTGCAAAATTCGGCCCCCTGTGGCGATATCTGTGGATAGGACTTGGGCCAGTAGGAGAATGTCATTGCTGTCTCTGTCTGCCTTGAGTATTCCCTCCTTGGTCCTGCTGTGAAACAGGATAAAGCTACCGGGCGGGATGCGACGACCGGGTTTGACCAAGGCTAGCCAACGGTGATTTTGGGGCTGGTTTTCGGCTTGGTTTGCGACTTCTTCTAAAAGCAAGACCTCGATCGCAGCGCCGACCGGCAGTTGACAGGCTGCTTCCAGGGTCAGGGACTGGGTACCGGCGGGCGGTGTCACTTTGTGGCCCAGCAGGCGGGCGGGTAGGACGCGGGTATTGTTGAGGACCAGCAGGTCACCGGGCTGGAGCCACTGGGGTAGATCATAAAAGTGGCTGTCGATGTGGTCTTGGGGCGAGGTGAGGACCAGTAAACGGGAGTGATCGCGGGGGACGATGGGGTTTTGGGCAATGCGATCGGGGGGTAAGGTGTAGTCGTAGGCGCTCAGGCGGCTATCGTCGGGTTGGGGCGCGATCGAGAAGGCCATGGGTTTGGGGTAAAACTAGCTCCCCACTATAGCCGATCGTCCTGGGTCGATCGTCAAGGGGCACCTGGAATCCTCACCCGCCCCGCCTTTGCTCCGGTTGCCAGCCGTAGCGCTGCCAGCTAATCCGTCCCTTGGGGTCAAACTCAATGCCCTCATCGGCTAACATCTGGGCTTGAATATAGTCGGTTCCTCGCCGCTGGGGGGAGTGGGAGACTTCCCCTTTGGCGTTAATGACGCGATGCCAGGGAATATCGGTGCTGGGCAGGGTCACCCGAAAGAGGGCATAGCCCACTAGCCGCGCCCGTCCCGGTAAACCTGCTAAGGTGGCGATTTGACCATAGCTGGCGACTTGACCGGGGGGAATTTGGCGAACGACGGCGTAGATGCGATCGTAGGTGGATTTTTTGTCGGTGGATTTCTTGTCAGTGGATTTCTTGTCGGTGGACGTTACGTAGGTGGATTTTTTGTCGGTGGACGTTGCGTAGGTGGACGTTGCGTAGGTGGACGTTGCCTCGATCGGGGTCTCGTTGATGGCAGTCATGGGTGTGTAAACGGGGTCTTGCTGAATGAGAGGGTGCATTTGACGTTTGCCAAGGGGCGGACTAAAGTCCGCACTACGAGCCTAAGGGGCGGACTAAAGTCCGCACTACGAGCCTAAGGGGCGGACTAAAGTCCGCACTACTTACCCCCTAACCCTGATTTAATGAATTTGCTCCTCAATGCGCTCTATCCTCACCTGCCCCAGCCTGCCCGATGAACCGTATTTTTCTCG
>JAYKJG010000166.1:0-3743 GCA_035286285.1 Prochlorothrix sp. | reverse complement strand
CAAGCCCCACACCTCCAACCGCAACCTACACCGTCTCTTCACCAACCTGCTCTCGCCCCAGTCCTACCATCCACCCAATCCCCACGTTTCCCCCAACCTACACAGTTTATTATTGCAACCCATGCAGGGGAATTAATCCAAGGTGTGGATGTGAGCCAGATTATTTCCCTTCTCAACCAAGCCCCTAAACGAGTGCGATCGACTTCGGAAATTCTAACAGCCATGACTGAGGTTTCTAACCTAGAAGTCACGAAGTTAGAGGCGTTATCTACGCCGCTTTTGGTGTATGTGGAAGGGGAAACCGATGAGCGGCTTTTGCGGGCATGGTCGATCGCCCTCGATCAAGCTGGGGTTTGCGATCGAGTTTGTTTTCGGGTCATGCAGGGGGGGTCTAAAAAGAAGATGTTAGAGGATAGCGATCGGCACTTCAAAGGCATTCGGCAGGTGATTCCCACCGCCAAGCGTTTGATTTTAGTGGATTATGATGAGGATGAGGTTGCCCTCAATCCCCCCGCTGATAACCTCTCTCTCTATGAGTGGCGACGCAAAAACATCGAAAATTACCTGTTAGTACCCGATGCTTGGAAACGGGCAATTATCACCCAAAATACAGGCAGCGTAGCCGATACCCTAGGGGATCAAACGACCAAGATCACCCTAGGGCTGATCCAGATAGTGGATGACTTTTTCCAAAGCGAAAACTTGACACTGCCACCCGGTCAGTCTTGGCAGACCGTTAAGGCCAATATTTTCCAGGTTGTCAATGG
Organism: Prochlorothrix sp.; assembly: GCA_035286285.1. GTDB lineage: Bacteria > Cyanobacteriota > Cyanobacteriia > Prochlorotrichales > Prochlorotrichaceae > Prochlorothrix. The sequence continues at coordinate 2,976 of JAYKJG010000166.1, read as the reverse complement.
CAAGCGCCTTTTATTTGAGCGGTCAGATTCCCTCTTTCAGCGCCTTAAGAACCACGACACCGTGACCCAACATAGCCCTTTAGAGACTTCCGCCTCACACCGTTCTGAGGCCCCCGTTACCGCAGCCCAGACCCGCAATTCCCCCGTTACCGCTGCCCCAAGTTCTGCTAGGGCCATCTCACCGCTCCTCACCTTGACCCGCGAAACCATTGCGGTGCAAATGCAGCCCCAGGAAATTCATACCGATGTTCAGGGCTTTTTCCAACGGCTTCAGCATCTTTTAAATCTCTCTTGAAGCCTACCTAGTCGAGGGCGGGGCGGGTGCGGACGACGAGGACGGTTTGGCTGCTCTCACGGGCGATCGCCTCCGGAATATTGACCCCTAGGGTTTGTTGGAGCAACCCTTCCCGCGTTGCGCCCAAAACAATGACATCGGCGCGATCGGTTTGGGCCACCTTCAAAATAGCGTCGCTGACCACTGCATCTTCCGCCGTTACCGTGGTCACGGGACAGGTTACTCCGTGGCGCTTCAGCATCTGTTGGCCCTGGAGCAGAATTTGGCGATCGCTGGGGCGGCGGAGCGGTTGGTTGGGTTTGTGGACTTGGCAGAGGATAATGGCGGGGTCTGGGCTGAGGGAGATCAGGGAGGGAAGCATGGCAAGGGCTTGTTGGGCATTGGGGCCACCGCCGAGGGGAATGAGCCAGCGATCGAAGGGCAAATGGGCAACTGCCGGGGCCACAAAGGTTGGGGGGTAGACTGCCAGAGGGGAGGCCAATTGTCCCAGCTTGACCAAAACCAGTTCACAGGGGGCTTGGCGAATCAGGGTATCCATGGTGTTGCCAAAAACCCGATCGGTGCTGCGACTGCGCCCCTTCCAGCCCATTAAGGTCAGGTCAATGTTGCGCTCCCGCACCGTATCCAAAATTGCTTGGGCCACATCATGGGTGACCCGTGCCTGGGTATGGACCGGTAAGTTCCAGGTTTTGCCCAGTTCGATCGCCTGGTGTAACAGCGCTTGACTGGGGCCGACTTCTACGGGAGTCTCCGCCGGGGGCTGACCGGGGGGAACAGTAATAATGCTGAGGCATTCCAGTTCATAGTGACGATCGCGGGCCAAGCTAGCGGCCAGTTTGAGTAAGGTGGGGGCTGTCGCAGGATTGGCTAAGGGCACCAGCAAGCGACCCCGGCCTACAGCAGGCGCACGGGTTTGGTAGACCACATAGGAGGGCTGAGTTTGGGCGGCAAGGGTGCAGTGGTTGCCCGTGAGTTGCTTCACTTCAGCGCGGATAATGTCGGCGCGGGTGATGATGCCGACTAACTTGCGGCCATCGGTGACGGGAATGCGGCTGATTTGGTGTTGGTTGAGGAGATAGAGGACGTGGGCGAGGGTGTCATTGGGCTGGACGGTGACGGGATGGGGGGTCATCAAGGTGCCGATCGGGGTCAAGCTGTCGTAGTGCTTGGCGTGGGCGACATCGGATTGGGTCAGGATGCCCACCAGTTGGTTGTCTGTTAAGACGGGAAAGCCCCGGTGGTTGGAGGCGGCAAAAATGCGCTGGGCTGCTGCGAGGGTCACCCCATAGTCCAGGGTCTCGACTTGGTGCTGCATCACGTCGCTGGCCTGGAGGCTGTCCCAGTCAGATAGTTGTGCAACGGGGCGATCGCCCGCCTTTTTAATCATGAGGCCACTACTTTCTAGCAGCCGATCGTAGATAGAGCCAGGGGAAATCAAATCGGCAATGCCATAGGCGATGACGGAGCCAATCATCAAGGGCAGCACTAGGTTAAAGTTGCTGCTCATTTCAAAAACAATGACGATCGCGGTAATCGGCCCCTTGGTTACCGCACTAAAAAAGGCTCCCATCCCCGTCAACACATAGGTGGCAGGGGAACTGATGCTAGCGCCCCAGCCCATTGGTAAGAGGGCCAGGAGGGCATCGGCCTCAAGGGCGACAAAGTAGCCAAGGGATGCGCCCAGGACCAGAGCCGGAGCAAACAGCCCCCCCGATGCGCCGGATCCCGTGGCGATCAGCACCAAGCCAAAGCGCGACACAAAGGCTAGGGCCGTCATCTGCCAGGTTGCGCCCCCTTCCACCAGCCAATCCCGCAGCCCGACGTTATCCCGCAACACCTCCGGCAACAGTAAAGCCACACAGCCGGAGAGCAGCCCCGCGATCGCCACCCGTCCCGGCAAACTCCAGGGCAAAAAGCGCTGGTACAGCAGGCTGCTGGCCAAGACCCCCCGGCTAAAGAGTCCGCCCAAGACCCCCGCCAACACCCCCAACACCAGCAGCAGCGGCAGTTCTTGGATGGTGAGATTGACCACTTCGCTGGGTAAAGTCGAGAAAAATTGCAGCCCCTGCCCACCGAGCAGACGGGAGACCACCGCGCCGATAAAGGAGGCCAAAATGGCCGTGCCTAGGGTCAATCCAGAAACATCTTGCAGTAACTCTTCCACCACAAACAGCACCCCGGCAATGGGGGCATTGAACCCCGCCGCTAATCCGGCTGCTGCCCCCGCTGCGATCATCTGACGGCGATAGTCGGGGGAGGTGGGCACCCATTGGCTGAGTTGGGCGGCGAGGGCTGCGCCGACCTGCACCGTTGGCCCTTGGCGACCGAGGACAATCCCCGATCCCAGCACCAGCATCGTACTGGCCAGCTTGACGATCGCCACCCGCAGATTTAATGCCACTGGCACCCGTGCCAGGGCCGCTTTAACCTGGGGAATACCGCTGCCCTTGGTTTCTGGGGCAAACTTTTCGGTCAGGAGACCTGCACACCACCCCCCCACGAGGCCAATCACCGGCAACCAAAGTAAGTTTTGTTCTGCCTGGTGGGCACGCCAGGTACTAATGCCGTCGGCCCCCTGCTTAATCAGCACCGCCGTTAGTCCAGAGACTAGCCCAATCAAACAGGACTCCAGCACAGCCATTTCTTTGGTCTGGAACCAGGAGCGCAGTTGCCAGGTTAGG
>JAYKJG010000165.1:0-11027 GCA_035286285.1 Prochlorothrix sp. | reverse complement strand
GTAGGGGTCAGGTTTCCTGACCCGCCCGCTGCGCCTCGGTTTGACCCACTTTTGTCAGTCAATCAGGGGCTAATCAGGAGTATCTTCCCTAACTCCCCTTTGTCAGGGAGAGATATTCTGCATTATTTTTGATGCTTGTCCTATTCTTGGTTCCCATACTCTGTGTGGGAACCCCTATCTAGGCGCTGAAGCGCCTTCTTTTTTGGGTGTATTTCACGTTTTGTCCCTGTACGGACTAAAGTCCGCGCTACGAGCCTTTTGAGCCAGGTTAGGGTCTGGGTTGCTCCAACGTGAAATGTACCTACCCTGACCCTGTGGGGTGCTTCGCAAGGGGTGAATCCCCTTCTATGCCTAGGGTTTAAGGCAAAAGCCGATGAGGGGACTTGAACCCCTGACCGCTCGATTACGAATCGAGTGCTCTACCACTGAGCTACATCGGCAGGTGAGGAGCATTATAACAGACCCGCGATCGATCTGTTCCCCCTTTCCCGAAAAGCTACCTGTATAATAACCCTTGCCCCTTATCCCAAGCACAAGGACAACCCCAACCCCATGACCAAACCCCTCGGCCACGACTCCACTGAAATTATTTACCGCGCCGAAGAGCTGATCCGCGCCGCCTCTAACCGCTATCGGATCACGGTCCAAGTTGCCAACCGGGCCAAGCGCCGCCGCTATGAAGACTTTGACCACGATGAAAGCAGCATCAAGCCGGTCAAGCGAGCGATTTTGGAAATGTCCGATGAACTGACCCAGCCGGAAATTATTGGTGACTAAACGGGGGACTGTCTAGGCTACGGCGATCGCCCCTGTGACCGATCGTGTAACCGATCGCGTGACCCATGCCATAACCCGCCCAGCCCCTCGGACAGCAACCCGCACCGCACCCAGATTACAGCCCAAACTCCAGCCCAAACTCCGGCCCATGCAGCCGTTCCAGCAGCCGCCTCTGCCCAGCCCCTCCAGCAACCTCGCCCAGACCCATGACCCAGCCAACGGGGAACTCTAGCCCGATCGCAGCAGTCCCGGATCCCTGTGCCCGCAGTCTCCAGGAAGGAGCAGGCTGGCGCTTAGGCTGGGATCCAACGGCCTTGGTCTATCCGGGGTTAGTGGGGGGAGACACCTGGGCCATGGAGCTAACCGCTGCGGAATTGGCAGACTTTTGCCGCTTAGTGCAAGAATTGGCTCAAACCATGGCAGCCATGGAGCCGATGGTGATGGCCGAAGAGCGCCTCAGTTTAGAGGCCGACAGCGATCGTCTTTACCTTGCCGCCGAGGGCTTCCCCCAAGCCTATGACTTGAGTCTCATTGTGCACCACGGGCGACGGGCAGAAGGGTCTTGGCCTGCGGTTGCGGTGCCAGGGATTCTGGCTGCGGTCCAACGCCTGAAGCTGCCTTAGGGGCACGACGCTGCTTGTGTTCCTCTCAAGCCGTCAGCCCACCTCAATCGAAGTAACCATTCAGCGCATACAGCCTCTGAAAAGCCGATGATTCGCAAACGTCAAGTCCCCTGGATCCACCGTTGGTCCCGCCCGATTTTGATTATTATTGCCACGATCGGCGCGATCGGGACCGCCTACCTCACCTATGAAAAGCTGGTCCAAGGCGAAGTCGCCTGCCCGACCTCCGGTTGTCAACAGGTTCTCGCTAGCCCCTATGCCACTGTGTTTGGTTTGCCCCTAACTGTCTTTGGGTTTGCAGGATATGCCAGTATGGGGATTTTTGCGGCGGCCCCGCTGCTGGTGAACCCAGAGGAACAGAAGGATTTGAGGCTGCGACTGGAGCAGTGGACGGGGTTGCTGCTGTTCCTGGGCGGAACCGCCATGATGGTGTTCAGCAGCTACTTAATGTACTTACTGGCCTTTGAAATCAAGGCTGTTTGTATTTACTGCGTCGCTTCGGCAGTTTTCTCCCTCTCTTTCTTTATTCTCAGCATCATTGGTCGGGAGTGGGAAGATGTGGGGCAGTTGTTTTTTACGGGAACCTTAGTGGCGATCGCGACAGGAGTCGGTGCATTGGGTCTCTATGCCCAGGTCAATGCCCCGGTCACGGAACAACCGGGAGCCGGTCCCCCCGTAATCAGTATTTCCCCGGCGGGCGCGATTCCCTTGGCGGATCACCTGCGCACCACGGGGGCCAAGATGTATGGAGCCTACTGGTGCCCCCACTGCCACGAGCAGAAGGAACTGTTTGGCAAGGAAGCCATCAAGCTAGTGCCCTATGTGGAGTGCGATCCCAATGGGATTGATCCCCAGCCGGAACAGTGCCGTGAGGCAGGGATTACCGGCTATCCTAGCTGGGAAATCAATGGAAAAATCTATTCTGGCCGCCAAACCTTAGAGCAACTTGCCGATGCTTCGGGTTACACTGGCTCCCGCGATTTTGAGCAACCCCAATCGGCTCCTCCCCTGGGACAGCCTTAGGATGGTCGAGGAACTTCTGCCGCCTACTAGGCAGTTCCTGAAGCTAGAGTTGGCCTTGGGCGCGGAAACCTTGGGCGCGAAAACCGCGCCCCTACCTAAATTGCTCGCCCCTGCCCCAATTCTGTTGAATCCCTGCAAAACTGCCGATCGTCGCTATGAAAAATCGCCTGACCTATATTCTCCAGGAAACGGGGCGCAGCCTTCAGCGGGGGGGCTGGATGAATGGGGCTGCGGTCAGTACGATTACGGTGCTGCTGCTGTTGCTGGGGCTGAGTCTTCAGGTGGGCTGGCAACTCGATCGGCTGGTGGGTCAGTTTGGCAACCAGTTAGAGATTAATTTGTTTCTGAGTCCGGGGGTGGCGGGGGAGTCACTGCTGAGCTATGTACAGCCCCTGGCGGGGGTTGAGAGTGTGTCGGTGATTACGCAGGATCAAGCCTGGGAACGCCTCCGGACAGAGTTGGATTTACCGGATTTAGAAACGATCGAGGCCCAATTTCAGGGCAATCCCCTGGTGGATGAACTGCGGGTGCGGGCCAAGTCGCCGGAGGTGGTGCCTGGTTTGGTGCCGCAGTTGGCGGCGTTGGGGGGGGTGGAGTTGGTGCAGTATCGCCCGGATTTGGTGGAGCGGCTAGAGCAGGTGAACCAGGGGCTGCGGGGACTGGGGCTAGGGACGGTGTTGGTGCTGACGTTAACGGCGCTGGCGGTGATTACGACGACGATTCGCCTGGTGATTTTAGCCCAGCGGCGGGAAATTGAGATTATGCAGTTGGTGGGGGCAACTTCGGCCTGGATTTGCCTCCCGTTTTTGTTGCAGGGTTGGGTGTTTGGGGCGGTGGGGGGCGGCATTGCCTGGGGGCTACTGCTGGCGATTCAGCAGAGTTTGGGTCAGTTCCTGAACCAGCAGCCGGATTTTCTCCAGTTTTTGGCCCAGGGCTTGCGGTTAGATTGGGTTGAGTTGTTAATTCTGCCGCTGGTGTTGGTGGGGTTTGGCAGTGGGGTGGGGGTTTTGGGGAGTTTGTTGGCGGTGCGGCCTTTGGTTTGGGGAAGTTCCGTCAGCGATCCTCAGGAGTGATACCAAATCCGGGTAGTGCCTCACCAGTCAGGATCGTAGCGGCCAGATCCCCGATGCTGCCTTACCAATCTCCTTACCCTTGATGGCCTACCGGATTTGGTATGAGATGCTCTCAGTTCCCATCTGCTTAGGAGGTACCAGGGTTAACAGGCGATCGGGTCACCCGGATCACAGTTTTAGAGATATACTCTGGTAATGAGGTTAGGACTTCACCTTCCATGGTTTGGAATTGAAGGGCGGTATCCTCACTCACTAAAAGGGCAGAGATTTGAAAATTTTCTCCTGCTCCTTCGCTCTCAGAACCAAGATAAACGTCATCAACTTGGTAGGATCCATCAGCTAGAACCTCGGAGATTCTATCGAGATGAAATACTTGACTTGATTCTTTTGTTCCTTGATGGACCACTAAAACCTTGCAACCAGGAGGAATTTGGCCCTCAACCTTACCGGAAACACGACTTAGAATCCAAGGCACAGTTTGATCGGTAAGGGGTGTAGAGATAGTGATCGTAGGTGTGAAAACTGCTTGGTTTAAGCGGGAAAGGCTAGCCTCTGTATTCTCCAACTGATCTGTAAAAGAGTCACTTTGAGCCTTCAGCCGTTCATTCAGTGTGAGAGTAATCACTGTATTTGCAATACCGAGTAGCCCTGCAATGATAGCAGCGATGATCGCTGGATCACTCCAATTTACAGAAGCTTTAGTCCTAGGTTGTACTTGGCTAAGGGTTTCATTAGGGGTCATTGGTAATACTCCCTTATGCTATATCGCAGCACTAGTTTAATAGATAAAAGCAATAAGTTGACGAATCTTTTACATAAAAAGACAAAACTATACGCAATAAAATAAAGCCTACATTCCGCACTCACAAAACGGGTGCATCTCACTTTGGAGTAACCCAGACCCTAACCTAGCTCAAAAGGCTCGTAGTACGGACTTTAGTCCGTCCATTGGTAAAAGTGAAATGCACCCCACAAAACACAAAACTCCATTCTTGTCCTAATTTCTAAAGCATTTTATACTCGCAAGAATAACGACAGCACTCAACCAACGCTGATTGACTGACAAAAGCGGGTCAAACCTAGGCGCAGCGGGCGGGTCAGGAAACCTGACCCCTACACTCTCAAACGTCTCGTAGGGGCGCGGTTTTCGCGCCCAGGGCAGAATTTTCTGTCAGTCAACCAGAAACCAACGTCGATCGAGGTAGCTTCTAATGGTCTTGACATCCTCACCCCTTAGCTTAACCGCATTCCTCGCTGAAGACTACCAGGGCCAAGAACCCCCTGAGCAGACTTATGAGTTAGAGAATGGAGAACTCATCGCTTTGCCCCCAGAAAGTAACCTGAATCAAAAAATAGCTTCGGTTCTCTTCTTCTACTTTGCGCAGTTGGGCGTTCCCGCCGATCGGATTCGGATGAAAACCGAAATGATTATCAGCGGAGAACGGGCCACAGTACGAGTCCCGGACTTGATGATTTTATCGGCAGAGCTAGCTGAGGCTTTAGAAGGCGCATCCCGATCGACAGTCACCCTGGATATGCCGCCCCCGTGCTTAGTGGTAGAAGTCGCTTCACCGGGTAAAACCAACCTCGATCGGGATTATCGCTACAAACGCTCCCAATACCAAGCCCGTGCCATTGCAGAGTATTGGATTGTGGATCCCATGGCTCACCAAGTCACAGTGTTTACACTGGTGGAGGGGTTGTATGACATGGCGGTGTTGGGTCTGGGGGCGGCGATCGAGTCTCCATTGGTGACAGCTTACCAGCCCGCTGTTAACCTGACGGTGAACCAGGTTTTGCTAGAAAGCCCCTGATTACACCGCGATTACACCGCGAAAGGGGCCGGAAACCTGACTTTTTGTCTTAGCTGGAGGAAGAACCGGGCCGATCGACCTCGATCGGAGTATGCCAAGGCGCGAACAGTGGCAGCAAAAACAATGCCGGAACCGCCGCCACCAGCGTCATCGTGAAAAACAGCGGCCAACCGAGGGCTTCCGCCCAAATTCCCGCCGGAGTCACCAATAAATCTCGACTGACCGCCATAAAGCTCGACAAGAGCGCATATTGCGTTGCTGAAAACTGAGGATTGCACAAACTCATCAGAAACGCGACAAATCCCGCTGTCCCCAGGCCACCACAGAAATTCTCGACGTTAATGGCCAAAACCATCAGGGGATAACTATTATCAACGTTGGCCAGAATCAGATAGGCGACGTTACTTAAGGCTTGGAGGCCACCAAAAACCCAGAGCGATCGATTAATGCCGATTTTGCTCAAGATTAGCCCCCCAAAGAGCGTCCCGACGAGGGTCGCCACTAACCCCATGCCCCCCTGGATTGCGCCAATATCCGTTTGGCTAAAGCCCGCCTTTAACAAAAAAGGAGTTGCCATAGCATTGACGAGGGAATCACCGTATTTGTACAGAACAACAAAGACGAGGATCAAAACGGATTTTCCTAAGCCTAACCGGCGGATAAAGTCCTGAAAGGGCCGCCAAATGGCATCAATCAAGTGGGGGGGTTGACCCACGGCCCGATCGGGTTCCGGTGCCCACAGGGTAAAGATGACATTGGCTAACATCAAACCAGCAAGCAAGAGGTAGACCCAGGGCCAGGAGAGCCGATCGGCCAAGATAAACGCCAAAGAACCCGTCACCAACAGCGCCACCCGGTAACCTAGGACATACAGCGCCACCCCCGCCCCCATTTCCCGCTCTTCTAGCACATCGGTGCGGTAGGCATCGACATTAATATCCTGACTGGCACTGAGGAAGGCGATCGCCAAGGCACTCCAAAAAAAGCCGCTGTAGGATAATTTCTGGGCCGTTTGGGCCAGTTGGCAAAAGCCCTGGAACCAGCCCAAGCTCGGATCACAGGCGGCAGTGCTCACTTCCCCCAAATCAACCAAATTGGCCGGAGACTGCAACGCCATCAGGGCCAAGACCACTGCTAGACCAATTTGGGTCATCAGCAACCAGCCCCGCCGTCGCCCCAAAAAAGGCGGAACATAGCGATCCATCACGGGGGACCAGAGGAATTTGCAGGAATAGGGCAGGGCAACGACGCTAAAGAGGCCGATCGTGGCGATGCTTACCCCTTCGGCAGTCATCCAGGCTTGGAGGGCACGGTTGGTTAAATAGAGGGGCAAGCCCGACGCAAAGCCCATGGCCAAAACCACAGCCATTTTGCGGCTTTCAAAAACTTTAAGAAAAGAATTGAGGGTATTCACAGGCGATCGTGATTGCGAGGGATGTGCCGCTAGTTTGGCATGGGAAAGCACCTGATACAATTGCGATCGTCCGGAACCTTCCACCGTGCTCAGATTTAGACCGGTGCGCCGTGACCTTGCCCCACTCTGAACGGCTCTTCAGCCCTATCCCACCATGGTGAACCCACAAACCGATACAGCCTACGGCCTCATTCCCGTTTTGACTTCCCCGGAGGGCGATCGCCGCTATCTCCTGATCCTGCACCAAAAAGGCCACTGGGCCTTCCCCAAGGGCCACGCCGATCCCGGTGAAACCCCCCTAGAGACTGCCCGCCGCGAAGTGGCAGAGGAAACGGGCTTAACGGACTTAACCGTGGTTCCGGGGGCTGAGTTTGTGGAATGTTATCAACTGACCCATCAAGATGTGCCAATCGCCAAAACGGTGACCTATTTTCTGGCCCAAGTCCATGCCGGACCCGATGGCGCTGCCCCGATCGTAACCCTACAGGAGGCAGAAGTTGCTCAATATCAATGGTGTAGCCCAGCGGAAGCTGAAGAACTGCTGACCTTTGCTGCCAGTCGCCAGATTTTGGCAAATTGTGAAGCATTTTTCCAGGGCTAGTCTTCCCAGCCATGACCCCTTCCCCTTGGAGCAGAACTCCGATGCAAGAAAACCTCATCCTCATTATTGAAGACAATGAACTTTTCCGGGAAAATCTAGGCGAAATCCTAACAATAGAGGGATTTGAAGTCCTCAAGGCTCGGAATGGACGAGAAGGCGTTGAGCTAGCCCTGCGGCATCTACCTGCCCTGATTTTATGTGACATTATGATGCCAGAACTGGATGGCTATGGTGTTTTCGATCATCTCTCGCAACAGTCCTCAACGACGGCAATTCCCTTTGTCTTTCTTACGGCTAGGGCAAGTCTTGAGGATATTCGTCAGGGGATGCAGTTGGGGGTTAATGACTATATTGTCAAGCCCTATTCGATCGAGGATGTACTCTGTACTGTGCGGGGGCAACTGAAGCGGTGGAAGCGGGTCCATCAAGTCCAGGAGAAGGCCATCCATTCCCTCCATGAACAGGTTGAACATTTGTCTAAAGCAGCTAATTATGATGCCCTCACCCAAGTGCTGAACCGCCACGGCCTAGAGAGTATCCTGGAACTGGAATTACCGCGCTTACGCCAGTATCCTTGCCCTTTATCCCTGATTCTGTGCGACATCGATCGCTTCAAAGGCATTAACGATACCTACGGCCATGCCAAGGGGGATGAAATCCTCAAGGGAGTTGCCCAGCTTTTGAAAAGTAATGTGCGGGAGAGTGAGTTGGTCTGCCGGTGGGGGGGAGAGGAGTTTCTGATTTTGGCCCCGAACCTCAATGAAAGCCTTGCCTTTGATTTAGCGGAACGGCTGCGGCTGATCCTCAATCGCCATTATTGCAATACAGCGCTTCCCATTACGGCCAGCTTTGGGGTTGCGGCGCTCCACTCCGGTGAAGACCAGATTGATGCCTGTTTGGAGCGGGCCGATCGGGCGCTGTATGCGGCCAAAAATGGAGGCCGTAACCAAAGTCGAAAAGCCTCACAATGCGCTCCACCGGAGGTTCCCAGCCCCAATCTGCTCACCGGTACAGGCTCTGAATCAGTCTGATCAAAGCCGATGAAACGCTACTAAACCTTGACCCACAGGACTAACCGATCGCGGTAGCATAGAAAACCGAAACAATTTGTTACCTGTATCACAGGCTGGATTTTCCTATGCTAGAGACCTACCGCGCCCATGGGGCCGATCGCGCTGCCCTGAATGTCCCCCCCCTGCCGCTGGATGCAGAGCAAACGGCTGCCCTCTGCGAACTCCTCAAGACTCCACCCGCAGGCGAAGAAGAATTTTTACTCCAGTTGCTGCGCGATCGCGTGCCGCCCGGTGTGGACCCCGCTTCCTATGTCAAAGCCTCCTTTTTGACGGCGATCGCCCAGGGTGAGGCCACCAGCCCCCTGCTTACGCCCCAATACGCCACGGAACTCCTGGGGACGATGCTGGGCGGCTATAACGTGCAGTCTTTGGTGGATTTGCTCAAGTCCGAGGATAGCGCGATCGCCCAAACCGCCGCCACGGGCCTCAAGCAAACCCTGCTGATCTACGATGCCTTTAATGATGTGCTGGAATTGGCCAAAACCAACGCCTATGCTCAGCAAGTGATCGATTCCTGGGCCGCTGCGGAGTGGTTCACCGCCAAGCCCGCCCTAGCGGATGCCATCACCGTCACCGTCTTTAAGGTTCCCGGCGAAACCAACACCGACGACCTTTCCCCCGCCCCCCACGCCACCACCCGCCCCGACATTCCCCTCCACGCCCAGGTGATGCTGGAAAGCCGCCTGGACAACGCCCTGGGGACGATCGCCGACCTCAAAACCAAGGGCCATCCCCTGGCCTATGTGGGGGATGTGGTGGGGACGGGTTCTTCCCGGAAATCCGCCATTAACTCGGTGCTGTGGCACATTGGTGACGATATTCCCTGTGTTCCCAACAAGCGAACGGGGGGATACATTCTGGGGGGCAAAATTGCGCCAATTTTCTTCAATACGGCTGAAGACTCCGGTGCCCTGCCGATCGAGTGTGATGTCTCCCAAATGAACACGGGCGATGTGATTACGATTTATCCCTACAAGGGCGAAGTCACCAACGCAGCCGGGGAGGTGATCGCGAGCTTTAGCTTGAAACCGGAGACGATCGTCGATGAAGTCCGCGCCGGGGGCCGAATTCCCCTGATGATCGGTCGCGCCCTCACCGACAAGACCCGCATCGCCCTCGGTCTACCCCCCAGCGATGTCTTCACCCGCCCCCAAGCCCCCGCCGACACCGGCAAAGGCTACACCCTCGCCCAAAAAATGGTCGGCAAAGCCTGCGGCCTCCCCGGAGTCCGTCCCGGCACCTACTGCGAACCCCTGATGACCACCGTGGGATCCCAGGACACCACCGGCCCCATGACCCGCGACGAAATGAAGGAACTGGCCTGTTTGGGCTTCAGTGCTGATCTCGTAATGCAGAGCTTCTGCCACACCGCCGCCTATCCCAAGCCTGTGGACGTGAAAACCCACCAAGATCTGCCGGATTTCTTCGCCCAGCGCGGCGGCGTTGCCCTCCGGCCCGGAGACGGCATTATTCACTCCTGGCTCAACCGGATGCTCCTACCCGACACCGTGGGCACCGGCGGCGACTCCCACACCCGCTTTCCCCTGGGGATTTCCTTCCCCGCTGGCTCCGGTTTGGTGGCCTTTGCGGCGGCGATCGGGGCCATGCCCCTGGATATGCCGGAATCCGTCCTCGTTCGCTTCACCGGGGAACTGCAACCGGGCATTACCCTCCGCGATGTGGTCAATGCCATCCCCTATGTCGCCATCCAAAAGGGGCTGCTGACCGTGGAGAAGCAGAACAAGAAAAACGTCTTTTCGGGCCGCATTTTGGAAATGGAGGGCTTGCCAGACCTGAAACTAGAGCAAGCCTTTGAGTTAACCGATGCCTCGGCGGAACGCTCCTGTGCGGGCTGCACCATCAAGCTCAGTGAGGAGACCGTTGCCGAGTATCTGCGCTCCAATGTGGCCCTGATGAAGAACATGATCGCGCGGGGCTACAGCGATGCCCGAACCCTAGCCCGCCGTATTCAGCAGATGGAGGAGTGGCTCGCCAACCCCAGCCTCATGGGTGCGGATCCCGATGCAGAGTACGCCGAAGTGATCGAGATTAACCTCAACGAAATCACGGAACCCCTCCTCGCAGCCCCCAATGACCCCGATAATATTAAAACCCTGTCGGAATGTGCTGGAGATCCGGTTCATGAGGTCTTTATTGGCTCCTGTATGACCAATATCGGTCACTATCGAGCAGCGGCCAAGATGATGGAGGGAGCCGGTCAGGCCCAGGGTCGCCTTTGGATTTGTCCCCCCACCCGCATGGATGAGCAGATGCTGCGCCAAGAGGGCTACTACAGCACCTTTGCAGCGGCGGGTGCCCGTCTGGAAATGCCGGGATGTTCCCTCTGTATGGGCAATCAGGCCCGTGTTGCTGATAATACGACAGTTTTCTCCACCTCAACCCGTAACTTTAACAATCGCATGGGCAAAGGTGCCCAGGTCTACCTCGGTTCGGCAGAACTGGCGGCGGTCTGTGCCCTGGTGGGCCGCATCCCCACCAAGGAGGAGTATCTGGCGATCGCGGCAGCAAAAATCAACCCCTACGCCGCCGATCTCTACCGTTACCTCAATTTCGATCAAATTGCCGGGTTTGAAGATGAAGGCCGCCTCATTTCCAAGGAAGACGAGGC
>JAYKJG010000164.1:0-10213 GCA_035286285.1 Prochlorothrix sp. | reverse complement strand
TTTTGGTAGGGGCAATCCCCCCGTGGTTGCCCCTGTATTTGGCGGTCAGAGGGTCGGCACAGGGGCACGACCCCTACCCGTTTATTCTGTTTCAGGCTCAACGGATTTGGTATAAGAATAGGGGTTGTGGTGGGCGGCTTCGTCGCCCACAGAATTAATCCAGGTGCCCTTGAGGCTGTGTCATCCCTCGTTGCTTTGCTCTACGGGGGAATATCTTCCAGATGCTCTGTGTCCAGTTCAGTCAAAGGCTCCCCGGAGTCCCCAGGGAGACAGAGGGCGCTGGAGCGCCTAGGGAGAAATTCCCACGCTCTGCGGGGGAACTAGTTTAGATCTTAACCTTGTAATTCCATGCACCAAACCCTTGATGCCGCCCTAGAAATTAACCTGCTCCATGCTAACCAGGAGGGCGCTGACCACAACCGTGCCCATTTTGACGAGTGGGGCATTACCTGCTTGAACGTGATGAGCAGCCCTGGGGCGGGGAAAACGAGCTTGTTGGAGAAAACCTTGGCGGCTTTGGCTCCGGAGCTAGGGATTGCGGTGATTGAGGGGGATATGACGACGCAGTTGGATGCCGATCGGCTGCGGGCCTATGGGGTGCCGGTCATTGCCATTAATACGGGCCGATCGTGCCATTTGGATTCGCGGATGGTGGCGGGGGGCATTCAGCAACTGAGTCAGGCGTGCGATCCCCAGGCTTTAGATTTAGTGGTGGTGGAAAATGTGGGCAATTTGGTCTGTCCGGCTGAGTTTGAGGTGGGGGAGCACGCCAAGGTTGCGTTGCTGAGTGTGACGGAGGGGGAAGATAAGCCGTTGAAGTATCCGGTGATGTTCCGGGAGGCGGATTGCTTATTGATTACGAAAACGGATTTAGTCCCCTATGTGGCGGTGGAGATCGATCGCATTATCGCCAATGTGCGCCAAATTAACCCAGGGGTCGTGATTTTGCCGGTTTCAGCCCAGACGGGGGATGGTTTGGGGGCTTGGTTTGAGTGGGTTCGCGATCGGTGCGGCGATCGGGGTTAAAATTGTAGCTAAAGTCTTGATGTGGCGATCGGTGCATGTGGCGATCGGTGCATGTGGCGATCGGTGCGGCGATCTTAGCTTAAGATCGGGATCAAAGTCGTAGCTGAAATCGGTGCAGCGATCGGGCCTAAGCCTTACAGGTGGGTCAGTTTGGGTAATTGCATATCTTCGGCAATGTGACTGCTTTCCTGAAGCAGGTAGTCCAAGAAGGTCTTGGCCACGATCGACAACTGTTTGCCCTTGGGATAAACCACATGCCACTGACGGTGGATCGGAAACCCTTCCACATTCAGCACCGTTAGCTCATGGGTGGCTCCCACGGAGGTGAGGGTGTGGTAAGACAGCACCGACAGGCCCAAACCGCCAATAATGGCCTGTTTAATGGCTTCATTGCTGCCCAAATCTAGCTTGACATTCATCTCTAGCTTTTTGTCCTGGAACACCTGCTGGGCCACTTCCCGCGTTCCCGATCCCTGTTCCCGCAAAATTAACGGCTCTTGGCTCAGGCGTTCTAGGGAAACCATGGGTTCCTTGGCTAAGGGGTGATCACTGGGGGCGACGACCACCAAGGGATTGTCTAGAAAGGGTTGTACTTCTAAATCATCGTTGAGGGGCGGGCGGCTGAGGATATAGAGGTCGTCTTGGTTTTCCCCCATGCGCTCTAGCAGTCCTTCATGGTTGGTGACCTGGAGCGAAACGTTTACACCAGGGTAGCGCTGGCAAAACGGCCCTAAAAGCCGGGGAATAAAGTATTTTGCTGTTGTAATCACCGCTAAACGCAGTCGGCCTTGTTTCATACCCTTGAGGTCCGCAACGGTCATCTCCATTTGGGAAATGCGCTCAAAGATCTCTTTTGCCGCTTGGTACAACTCTTGGCCTGCATCGGTGAGGTAGAGCCGTTTGCCGACTTGTTCAAACAGCGGCAATCCTACCGCCTTCGTCAACTGCTTGACTTGGATCGAAACGGTGGGCTGGGTCAGGTACAGTTCTTCTGCTGCGCGGGTAAAGCTACCATGGCGGGCCGCAGCTTCAAAGACTTTGAGTTGATGGAGTGTCACAGGTTTCAAGATCTTGAGCAGGTGAAGGGATGATGGATAAATAGATTATAGTCTATCGAAAGCCAGTTTTGTATAGATAACCTAAAGATTTCTGGGGGTTTGTGATTTTTGCGAATGGTTCTCGTTTTTCCCGATCTTCTTAAGCGGGAACGGTGCCCTAGGCATTATTGGCTGCGATTCAAGAAAGGCGATGGTTCAGGAAAAGCGATGGTGTGACCTCACAAAACACTGACGATCTTTGGAGGGTGTGGTTGTAAGCTGATAGGGCTATGGGGGCAAATCTAACTGGCTAAACTGGGGCGATCGTACTGTGACGGGAAGCCATAGGTTAAAGGCTCGTCCTATAAGGCTCGTCCTATAGAGAAAGCTTGCGAGGATGGGTGACCTGCGGGTTCCCCAGGGAGACGAACTGCCAGACGGGTGCTAGTTTTGAGTGCTAGTTTTAAGACTTGAGGCTTGGCTAGAGGCTTGGCTAGAATTGGGCTGCAAGCTGTGTGCCAAGCTGGATGCAATAACCCAACGGGTGCATTTCACTTTGGAGCAATCCAGCCCCTAACCTGGCTCAAAGGGTTCGTAGTGCGGACTTGAGTCCGCCCCTTGGCAAAAGTGAAATGCACCTAACCCAACTGCCAACCCAACTGCCAACCTAACTGTAAATCTTTATTCACATTACCCCCTGGGAGACGGCTATGTCCGACCAAACCACCCTCTCTTCCATGCAACGCCTGCAAGCTTTGGTCAACCAGATCTTTCAGACTCGGACGATTACTCGCGAAGAGCAAAGTTTGCTGATGGAAATTGTGATGGAGGATGGCCAAGTGACACCGGAGGAGAAGGTCTATATCGATCGGGTGTGGCAAGGCTTGGCCCAGGGACGGATTCGGGTGGTGGATTAGGGGAGTTGTTTTTTGAGGGCGAGGAGGGCTTCGGCGTTGAGGTTGATTTGGACCGCAAGGCGCTGATTGGAGTCTTTGAAGGTGAGGATGAGGCTGCCTTGGGCGATCGATCGTTCCACGGAAGGATTAGTTAAGCTTAGGGTTTTGTACTCAATCTGGGGTAGGCTGACCCGAATGACGAGACCCTGTTGGGACTGGGGAAAGATATACAAACACTGCTGGGCAAAGTCCCACTCTAGGCGGTGTGGGGTTGTGCTTTGGGGGCGATCGGCTGCGCTGGCCTTGGCCCAAAAGAGAGTAATACCGCGAATCTCAGGATTCTTCACAAAAAATCGCTCATCAAAGCGCTGGCTGCTCCAATCCAACTGGCTCCAGTCTTGGGTGCCGCTCACCATGCGCTGTTGCCAAATCACTTCTCGCCCTTGGAGGCCCGACCACCACTGTTGAATCTCGGCAAAATCACTGGCGGCGGTGGGGCTGTCGGTGCCTTGGTACCAAATAATGCGATCGGCGCTCATGGGGATTGCAGGGGGTGAGGGTTCAGGGTGGCGGTGCGGGGGACGCTAATGTGGTTATCCTCCCGACAGGCAAAATAATACCGTGTTGGCGCAGTTGTGCTACGGCTGCGGCCAAGGTAGGGGGGCTTGCCTGAATCTTTAAGCATCCCGATCGAAAGGTTGGTCCCCGTCCCCTCTCTCCGTACAATAGGTAAGCTTGAATGTCCCGACACTCTTCCCCAGAGATTCTATGCCTACCCTGGAATGGCCCACTTCAACCCCTGCCCCCAGCGATCGCCCCGATCACCCCAAGGCTGAGATCCCGACGATCGATCGCCCCCTCACCATCGCCGGACGGACCTTTAGCTCACGGCTGATGACCGGCACGGGGAAGTATCGTAACCTGGAGGAGATGAACCAGAGCATTGTGGCGAGTGGCTGTGAAATTGTGACGGTGGCGGTGCGACGGGTCCAAACCCAGGCTCCGGGTCATGAGGGTTTGGCGGAGGCGATCGACTGGACCAAAATTTGGATGTTGCCCAATACGGCGGGGTGCCAAACGGCGGAAGATGCAATCCGCGTTGCGCGTTTGGGGCGGGAAATGGCGAAGTTGCTGGGCCAAGAAGAGAATAACTTTATTAAGCTGGAGGTTATTCCAGATACCAAGTATTTGCTGCCTGATCCGATCGGGACTTTGGCAGCGGCGGAGCAACTGGTTAAGGAAGGCTTTGCGGTGCTGCCCTATATCAATGCCGATCCCCTGTTGGCGAAGCGGCTGGAGGAGGTGGGCTGTGCGACGGTGATGCCGTTGGGGTCGCCGATCGGGTCGGGTCAGGGCATTCGGAACGCGGCAAATATCCAAATTATTATCGAAAATGCCCAAATTCCGGTGGTGGTGGATGCGGGCATTGGTACCCCCAGTGAAGCGGCTCAGGCCATGGAGATGGGGGCGGATGCGCTGTTGATTAATACGGCGATCGCCCAGGCGGCGCAACCGGCGGCTATGGCCCAGGCCATGGGTCTGGCAGCCCAAGCGGGTCGTCTTGCCTATTTGTCGGGGCGGATTCCGGTGAAAGCCTTTGCCAGCGCCAGCTCTCCCCTAACCGGCCTGATCGGTCAATAGACTCTCCTCTTGGAACAATGAGGAGGGGAAACCGAGGGCAGGGTTACAACTTGTCAAAGGTTGTGGAGTAAAAATTATTGAAACTTAAGATTTCTTGATGTTAGCGACTTCCCAAGCCTTGGGACCGGGGGTTATTATAGGCGCAGGTTTCAGGCTCTAGTCGGTATCGGTGGCCCAGTTTTACGAAGGATGATCTTGTCTTTTGTTTGATTGTCTCGACTGACGAAGACGAACGATCCCAGGCCCAATGGCCTTTATACAGTCGCGGGACGGCATTCCGAGACTTAAAACGGGCGTGTAGGTTTATCACCTCACTTCAGGCGTTGCTTGGTGAAGCGTCAACCCCCTTCAACCGGGGTGGTTCGATCGGGCTGACTGTCGATCGGGTCTCCCGTCAGAAGGATCTAGCCGATCGGGCTAGAGGGGATGTCAATGCCCACTATTTCCAAGGTTAAGAGGTAAGCTATGACCGTTTATGTCGGTAACCTTTCCTATGAGGTTACAGAAGCTGACCTGAACAATGTGTTCACGGATTACGGTACTGTCAAGAAAATTAAGGTACCGATGGATCGGGAAACAGGCCGGATGCGCGGCTTTGCGTTTGTCGAAATGTCATCGGAAGAGGAAGAAGTCAAGGCGATCGAAGAGCTAGATGGCGCAGAGTGGCTAGGTCGCACCCTGAAAGTCAACAAGGCACGCCCTCGCACAGAAAATAAGCCTGGTTCAGGGAGCTGGGGCAATAACCAGGGATTTTAAGCAAACGGTTCTGGCTTTGGGGGATGGCTCAAGTCAGCGTTGATTATGGTGAGCCTAGACTAAGGCCAATGGGGGGTCGTGCTGCTGAGCCGACCCTTTGTTGTGTGGGGTTGTGTGGGGGTGACTTGTGATTGGGGGGGTGAATTTTAGCGGTAATTTTGTTAACTCGCTGCAAAATCGCCTTAATCTTGAAAAGGTTGCCTCGCCCATCCAGGCGTTACGGGTGGGGAGTACCGAATTCACGTTAATTGAAAAACCCCATGTCTGACTCTAGCCCCAGTTTTCAACCCCCCGCTCCTAGCCTTAGTGAAGCCGAACAGGACAGCTTATTCCTGATGTTGCGGCGTAAGGAGAAGAATTGGCTAGAGTGGGGCAAAGCTTGTTATCTGTTGCAGCGGGTGGGCCACAGTACCCAAGCGATTTTTGAGGCGACGGGGTTTGAGCCGGTGCAGCAGAACCAGGTGATTGTAGCGGCCCAGGTCTATGAGTCGTTGGTGCAGGGGCAGGCGGAGGCAGGGGTTCAGGCCCATTTTCAGCAGCGGGGCAGTGATGTTTTGTATGAACTGCGGTTGCTGAACCAGGAGCAGCGGGTGAAGGCGGCGAGTTTGGCGCTTCAGCAGCGGCTGGAACTGGATGAGGCGAAGGAATTGGCGAAGGCTTACCAGGAGTTTGCACGGCTGCGGCAAAAGCCGGAGGGGTTTGGGGATGATCCGGGGGATGCCTTGGCCTATCAGTTTTGGCGCTTGGCGCGGGCACGGGTGGATTTGCAGGATCGATCGCGGCTGATTGCCAAGGGGCTGCGGTTTGCGGCTTCGACTCCGGCGCGGAAGAAGTTGGAGGAGTTGCTGACGGATTTTACGGTGGTGGTGAGTCGTCCTGCGCCGACGATGCCCCTCTATCGTTTGGAGACGGAAACGGATTTGCCCCGTGTGGTGCCGTTGCTGGGTACGCTGCCCTTAGCGGTGCAGACTGTGACCGAGGCGGGGACGGTGCAGCCGATCGAGCATCCCTTTCCGGTGGTGTCAACGGCGGCGGGGGGAACTTGGTTACCGTTACCCGGTTGGCCGTCGATCGTGGCGGCTCAGGATCCGATCGCGGTGGAAACCCGGAGTGAGACTTTGCCGAATCCGCCAGCGGGGCGATCGCAGCCGGTTGTGGTGGTCCTCGATCGGGCTAGTCGGGAGTGGGATGGGGAGAGTTATTACGGGGTCGATCGATCGGGCCAGTTAGCCTTGGATTGGTTTGAGGAAGCGCCAACGGAGCCGATCGTCGGTCGGGTGGTGGTGGTGCTGCGGGCACCCCGCATTTTTGATGAGGATGCGATTACGGTGCCCTGGCAGTTAGACGAGTAAAACGGGTGAGGTCGGCAGGGGGCAGGCAGAGGCCCCCACAGGATACAGAAGGGGGCAGGCCAGAGGCCCACCCCACAGGATCCAGAAACTCACCCCAACCAGGTTGGGAACTTAGGTGGCAAGCCAGCCCCGGAGGAAGTAATACACCGAGATCAGTTGCTCCTTGATAATGTCGCTGGTGATATCTAAGGCTTCGGTGCTGGGCATGAGATCGTAGGGATAGCGAACGACCCGCTGGAAGCGATTGTCTTGCACCGTGACAAACCCCGTGGGGCGCGGCACGATCGTCACGCCATCGCCACCGTTGAGGGTATCGACATTATTCAGTTCCTGCTCAAAGGTCGCCATGGCCCGCTGCATGTCTAAGGCCGAGGACACCAACACCAGGGACTCGGTACCCCGTAGCCCTAGGTCTTCTCGTTCTAGGAGCCGCCGCACCGACTCTGCACTTTGATGCACATCACTAGCCCGATCGCTCCCTTCCCCCACCAAGATCACCCCATCAGGCACGCCAAAATCGACCAAAACCTGGCGCACTGCCCGCACCTCTCGCAGGTCATCGCTGGTGACCCGATCGGCAGCCCCATCAGCGGTGGGGGCATCATCGGCCAATTCCATATAGGGCCGATCGCCTGCACAGATAATGACGCGCCGAATCGTACCAGAGCGCTGCCGATAGATATTAGCAGCGGCCCGCAGACGATCGCCGGAATCCGTCAACTCGATTTGGGTGCGGGGGGGAAGGCCCGGTTCAGTGGTGCCCTGGGCCAAGACAACCAGCACCGTTGCGGGTGCAATATCAGACTCTGCAACTGCCTGGGCCAAGTCTTCTTCAATTTGTAGGCTGAGGTTCTGGGCGGTAACGGGAGCACTACAAACCAACAGCAGCAGCAACACCCAAACCAGCCGGTTTTGCAGGGTATCCCCCAGCTTATCGGGCTTAAAGGCTTCTCCCCAGGACACCAAACTGATGAGGAAGACGATCGCCAAGCCCAAGGGTTGGAAGGGAATGGACAGAATACTCCAGGCTTCTGAGACGATACTCTGGCTGGGATCAAAGAAGGCCAGAATAATCAGGGTAATGAAGGCCAGAAAGCCCAGGGTGGTGTAGAACTGCTTTTTGATGAATTGGCCGAGGAGCTGGCGGAGAACGAAAAAAATCAGCAGCCACAACAGAACCTGCGTTAATAGTTCAAACATGGCTGTTACTCCTCACAAACGGAACGGACAGGGGTAGACGGATGAAATCGGGCATGGGCCAACGAGGGCAACAACCCCCCACCAAAAAAATTAGGGAACCAGAGGTCAGGGCCAAAACAGCGCCTGAACACGAGGACCAAAGCGCAAATGCCCTTGTCACGAGACTGCCTCACGAGAGGGGCGACGATCGCCCCCAAGACCCGTGATTATGCCCCCATTTTGAGGGCAGTGGTGACGGCCTGGATGACAGACTGCAATACCTTAACACGGGCATAGTATTTATCATCCGCTGGCACCAAAGTCCAGGGGGCAAGGGGGGTATGGGTGCGCTGGAGCATTTGGTTAACCGCAACTTCATAGGCGGGCCACTGCTCCCGGTTGCGCCAGTCCTCTTCGGTAAGCTTGTGCTGCTTAAAGGGATCCTGTCGCCGCTCTTCAAACCGCCGCAGTTGTTCCTCTGGGCTAATGTGCAACCAGAATTTAACCAAAACATAGCCCGCTGTCACCAGTTGGGCCTCAAATTCATTAATTTCTCGGTAGGCCCGTCGCCACTCTGCCTCTGTGGCAAAGCCCTCAATGCGCTCCACCATGACGCGACCGTACCAACTGCGATCGAAAATGCCAATAGTGCCCGCTGCGGGGAGTCGCCGCCAAAAGCGCCAGAGGTAATGTTGGGCCTTTTCTTCGTCGCTGGGGGCCGCGAAGGTATGGACGTGGTAACTGCGGGGGTCCAATACATCGGTGAGCCGTTTGATCGCTCCCCCTTTGCCCGCCGCATCCCAGCCTTCAAAGAGAATCGCAACGGGTAGCTGACGGGCATAGACCTGCTGCTGCACTTGGCGCAGTTCGGTTTGGGCCATTTTGAGTTGGGCTTTGTAGTCCTCCCGTGGGAGAACGGGGGTGAGGTCCACCTGGGCGAGCCAGTTGGGTTCCATGGGTTCGAGGTGGGGCTGGGGGGGGCTGGGGGGAGCAGGGGGCAGAGTTGGGGTGGATTGGAGGGCAGGGCGACGATCGAGGGCTTCCCGCAGGCTGGCGACGACGGTGGAGAGGACTTTGACCCTGGCCCAGCGTTTACAGTCGGCTTCCACGAGGGTCCAGGGGGCGGCTCCGGTGCTGGTGTGGAGGATCATTTCTTCGGCAAGATCCAAATATTGGTTGTAGCGTTTGGCCTGTTGCCAGTCTTCGGGCCGAACTCGCCATGCCATGAGGTCATCTTTGCTGTAGCGCTTGAGGCGCTTCTTTAGCTCTTTACGGCTGATATGGAGCCAGAATTTAGAAATTGCGACCCCATCGTCGGTGAGTTGCCGTTCTAGGGCGTTGATATCCCGCAGGGCGGTGGGGACTTCGGCGGCGGGAATGCGCTTAAAGAGGCGATCTTCGAGGACGCGGGTGTACCAACTGTGGTAGAAGATGGCGATCGTGCCCTTGGGGGGGAGTTTGTGCCAGAAGCGCCAAAGGAAGGGGTAGGCGCGTTCTTCGGCGGTGGCGGGCCAAATGGGATGGACCCGAAAGCCACGGGGATCCATGTACTG
Organism: Prochlorothrix sp.; assembly: GCA_035286285.1. Taxonomy (GTDB): domain Bacteria; phylum Cyanobacteriota; class Cyanobacteriia; order Prochlorotrichales; family Prochlorotrichaceae; genus Prochlorothrix. The sequence goes on along the minus strand of JAYKJG010000164.1, from coordinate 773 downwards.
CACGACTTTTTTGACCAAGGCTCCTTTCCCAGAAGCGGCCCACCCTTCTAGAATCACCACGCAGGGCAGTTGTGCTCTCCAGCATTGGTGCTGCAACTGGCGCAGTTGCTGCATCAGGTCTTCCATCTGGTGCTGGTAGAGGGTTTTGTCCAGGGTGAGGCTGCGATCGAGGCTGCTGAGCATGGGAACCGGGGGAAGTTTGGGGATGGAGACAGGGTACACCAGTAGGGGCCGGGTTTTCCGGCCCTCTGGTTTTCCGGCCCTCTGGTTTTCCGGCCTTTTTTGGGGATGGGCGAGTTGAGACACAACTGCTGCCTTGGGCGCGAGAACCGCACCCCTACCGCCTTGGGCGCGAGAACCGCACCCCTACCGATGAATCATCCCAGGGTAGCCTGTGTTTTGTCTCTCACCCAAGCCTTAGCCGCCATAGTCCTCCCCTTGCCAGAGGAAGGCTAAATCTAGCTCAAAACCGGGCAAGACGGTTTCTCCAGAGAGGACTGCGGGGGCTTGGAGGAGTTCTACGGGCCGATCGGGGCGGTAGATGGCCACACGTTTATGTTTGGGGTCGAGTAACCAGCCCAGCCGACAGCCATTGTCCCGGTATTCTTCCATTTTGGCTTGGCCTTGGGTCCAGGAGTCGGAGGGGGAGAGCAATTCGATGACAAAATCGGGGCACAGGGGCAAAAATCCCCGCCGTTGTTCGGGGGTGAGGGCTTGCCATTTTTCGAGGGGAATCCAGGCAACATCGGGCGATCGATCGCCTCCTTGGGGCA
>JAYKJG010000163.1:0-4940 GCA_035286285.1 Prochlorothrix sp. | reverse complement strand
CCCGATCGGCCCCAACCCTTAGAACCTCAAGAACTCCGCAACATCCTGATCGAACTCTCCTCCCCCCTCCTCGGTTACCTCGGCCACAAAACCACCGACGGCACCGATCGCTTCTACTACCTCCGCGATCTCCCTCAACCCCCCACCCCCTAAAACCGATCGCACCCCCCCCAAAAAATCCCAAACCACCGTCAGCAAACCATGGAACAATAAAGCTGACCCCCCGCTCCCCTCACCATGAAAGCCATCGTCCTCACCGCCCCCGGTGCCCCCGAAACCCTCCAACTCCAAACCCTCCCCGACCCCCAACTCCAACACAGCACCGACCTGCTCATTCAACTCAAAGCCGCCGGAGTTAACCCGATCGACACCAAACTGCGCCAACGGGGCAGCTTCCACCCCGATCGTACCCCCACCGTCCTCGGTTGTGATGGCGCAGGCATCGTCACCGCAGTCGGGAGCCACGTCGAACGCTTCAAAATTGGCGATGAAGTCTACTTTTGCCACGGCGGCCTCGGCGGACCAAAGGGCAACTATGCCGAATATACCGTCGTCGATGAGCGCTTCGTCGCCCCCAAACCCAAAACCCTCACCTTTGCCCAAGCCGCCGCCGCCCCCCTCGTCCTCATCACCGCCTGGGAATCCCTCTACGATCGCGGTCGCCTCCAAGCCGTCCAAACCGCCCTCATCCATGGCGGAGCCGGAGGAGTTGGCCACGTCGCCATCCAACTGGCCAAAATCCGAGGCGCACGGGTTTGCACCACCGTCAGCAGCCCCGAAAAAGCCGCCTTTGTCCAATCCCTCGGCGCAGAACTGCCGATTTTGTATAAAACCACCGATTTTGTCCAAGCCGCCCGGACCTGGACCGACGGCAAAGGAGTCCACCTCGCCCTAGATACCGTCGGCGGTGCCCTCCTAGAACAAACCTTTGGGGCCGTGCGGGTCTACGGCGATATCGTCACCATTCTGGCCCCCGACCCCGCCACCAACTGGAAAGTTGCCCGCGATCGCAACCTGCGCCTGAGCCTGGAATTAATGCTAACGCCCCTGCTTCAGGAGTCGATCGAAGACCAAAAACACCAAGCACGGCTCCTAGAAGACTGTACCCGCTGGTTTGAGCAGGGCTTACTCAACATTAACCTCACCCACACCTTCCCCCTCGCCGAAGCCGCCGCCGCCCATCGGCTCCTGGAACAGGGCGGCATGGTCGGCAAAATTGCCCTAGAGATCTAGGGTCTCGCCGCGAATCGATCGATCTAGCAACTGCATCGGGTGCAGCACCGGCAGCGTGCGCCCCTGCTCCTGCAAATGCTTACTAATCTGGACAAAGCAGCCGATATTGGCCGAAGCCACCACCTGAGCGCCCGTATTAGCCAAGTTCCGCGCCTTCTGCTGCCCCAGTTCCTCCGCCACCTCCGGCTGCAAAATATTGTAAATCCCCGCACTGCCACAACACAGCGCCGCATCGATCGGCTCCCGCAGCGTCACCCCCGGAATTTGGGCCAACAACTGACGCGGTTGCCGCTGAATATTTTGGCCGTGGATCATGTGGCAGGCATCTTGGTAGACCAGGGCGATCGGCTGCGGCCCCAAGGGCAACAACGGAGCCGTTAGCCCCACTTCCGCCAAAAATTCCTGCACATCCTTCACCTGAGCCGCCAAGGCTTTGGCCTTCGCCCCATAGACCGGATCATCCCCCAAAATCTCCCCATACTCCTTCAAGGTATGGCCACAGCCGGAGGCGTTCACAATAATCGCATCCAGATCCTCGCGGCTGAAGCAGTCGATCGTCGCCTTGGCCAGCGATCGGGTCTGGTCCTCCTGACCCTGGTGATGGGTCAGCGCCCCACAGCAGCCCTGGCTCCGGGGAATCACCACCTCACAGCCATTCGCCGCCAAAACCCGCACCGTCGCCTCATTCACCGCCGGATTAAACAACCGCTGCACACAGCCCAACACCAGCCCCACCCGGTAGCGCCGCTCCCCCTGGGCCGGAACCCGTCGCTGGGCCGGTTCCCGAAACGCTTGAAACGGCAGCGGCGGCAACAACGACTCTAAGGCCGCAAGCTGGGGCGAAAGCGTCTTCAGCGGTCCCAAACGACGCACCAAAGCTTGCAACCCCGATTTTTGGTAGAAGGGAACCGGCAACATCAAAACCCGCAGCCGATTGGGGTAGGGCAGCAGCTTAAATAGAAACTGGCGTAACCAGTGTTCCGGGGCCGATCGGGGCACATTCCGCTCAATCTGGGGCCGCGTCGCCGTAATCAGCTTGTCATACTGCACCCCAGAGGGACAGGTCGTCACACAGGCAAAACAGCCCAAACAGCTATCAAAATGCTGGGCCGTCGTCCCATTCAGCGCAATTTCACCCTCATTAATCCCATCCATCAAATAAATCCGCCCCCGTGGCGAATCCATCTCCGTCCCCAAAACCCGATAGCTCGGACAGGTAGACAAACAAAAACCGCAGTGAACACAGGCATCGATCAGCTTGCCATCGGGGGGATGCTGGGCATCGAAGCCCTCACAGGGAAGCGGGGACGGGGGGGTGGGGGGAGGGGCGGCAACCATGGGGGCAGGGGAATCCGTGAGGGGGAGGCGGGACAATTCAGCGCAAGGCAATCCGGGCAGGGCACTAGCGCCCCTATCCGGGATTGGCCCTCCTCTAGTTTATAAGGACAGGCTTCCCCCCGCTTCCTAAACCGCCCCCAATTCCCCATAAAATTTCCCTACCCCAGCAATAGGCGATCGCCCCCCACCGGCCCCGCCCAGTTCCCTAGGACAAGCTTGGACGCAGCTACGGAGTTGGCGGGGTTTCCAGGGTTTGCGGCGCGATCGTGGTCGGGGGTTGCACCTCAGCCCGTGCCTCAGCCCGCACCTCAGCCCGCACCTCAGTCTGCACCTCAGCCGGTTGAGACGAGTTCGGCAATGGCCCCTGCTCAGGACCAGACTGCCCCGTCGGCAGCGGCGATTGGGAACTACCGGGAGCCACGGGGGAAGGGGGGCTGCTCTCTGCCCTTGAAGGCTTCGGCTCGGTTCCCTGCTCAGTTCCATTCTCGGTTCTGTCCCCAAGGGCACCCATGCTGGTCTCGGTTCTAGCCCCAGTTGCACCAGCAGTTGCGCCAGCAGTTGCACCAATACTATGGGCAGAACTGGGGTAGGGCAGAACAGACCCGTTGCTTGGACTGGGGGCAGAAGACGGAACAGCCGCCGCTAAAGGTAACATCGGCAGCGCAGCACCCGCAGACCCACTGCGGAGGTAGGTCGGTAAAATACCGGGCTGGGGCATGGTTCTGGCGAAATCTAAGGTCTTACCGAGGGTTTTAGCCTCTAGACACTGATAAATAACATGACCATATAAATAGGCAATTTGCTGCGGGGTAAAATAGTGCTTTAAGTACTGAAAGCCATTGCGGCCCATTTCAGCCGCACGGCTGGGGTTCTTAGAGAGATAGCGCAAAAACTGAGCTAGACCCAGACTATCCCGATTACAAAAGGCTTGGCCACAGTGGCCATTGCTTAAAATCTCTCGTAAATAGGAATGCTCCTCACAAATCGCTGCAATGGGCCGACCAGCGGCCAAACTGCCGTAGAGCTTGCTGGGGACCACCAAACCCTCCAGACCCTGTTCAATGCTGACCAAGGCCACGTCACAGGCCGTTAAGGAATAGGGCAAGACTTTCTTGTCTTGATAGGGTAAAAACAGGCAGTTGGTAAGATTAACCGCCGCGATCGCTGCTTGGAGTTGGGGATACTTGGCCCCACTGCCAATAAAGACAAATTGAATCGGTTCGTGGCGCAGTTCCTTAACCGTTTCCAGGAGCGTTTGCACATCGTGGCAGCGACCCATATTGCCCGAATACAACACCGTAAACTTGCGATCGAGGTGGTATTGCTGGGCAAACCAATTTTGGGTTTTGGCACGGGGCTGAATCAAGGTGGGATCAGACCAACTGTGAATAATGGCAATTTTAGAAGCGACTTGGGGACAATGGGCCGTGATCCGATCGCGCATGGTTGAACTCAAGACAATTAAAGCCTGTGCCTCTTGCCAAATCTGGCGATTGAGGAAGGTCCAGAAGCGAACCAGCCAATGGCGCGGCGATAACACCTTCAAAGCAACGGCCACATCGGGATACAGGTCATACATCAGGCAAATATAGGGAATGCCTAAAACCTTGCTGGCCAGTAGCCCCAAAACATTGAGGTAGGGAGGTTCCGTCGTAATCAGCAACAGATCAAACTTGCGCCAGGGGGTCATCACCCGCACAATGGCCCGTAGGGTAAAGAGCAGGCCATTAATGGCGCGTCCCCGAATGCGGTGGGGCCAGAGGCGGGAGGTTTGCGATCGGCGCACCCGCACCTGTTTCTGGGTTTCCGCTGTGGGAGCCGTAGCCGTATTGAAGGCATAACCGGGCTGTCCGGTAAAAATTTGCACCTCCAGACCCAATTCCCCCAAATTTTGGGCTAACTCCTCAATAAGCTGACCCGTAGCCGCATAGTCGGGCGGATAGAACTGAGTGAGGATACCGAGCCGTACTTTGGGTCCTAGTCCTAACTGATGCTTAAGGGCGTTGATCTTAGCAGCAATAGGATCGGCAGGGGCCGGTGCAACAGAGTGCTCAGCAGTTGGTTTTTTGAGGATCACAGGATTAAGTTGCTAGAGGATCACAGGATTAAGTTGCTAGACGTAGCACAGACTGAGGTTAAGACACTGTGAGGACAGATTTATAGTCTTATAAGGTAACATAACTAAGGAGTTGGGAACACAGACAACCTTGGGTCCGGCATTTCAAAACCTCTTACACCAGCGTGGCGGAAACTGGCTTCCTAGAAACTACGGGATTATATGGACAGCAGGGTCCGTGATCCGGTGAATCTGTCACCCCTCAGACTGTTTTAAGGGTTCTGGATCAGGCCATGGCGGTTTTGATGCCATT
>JAYKJG010000162.1:0-18938 GCA_035286285.1 Prochlorothrix sp. | reverse complement strand
ACTCCAGCACCGCCTTTACCCTGAAAAACGGCAACAAGCGATCGCCCGACTTTTCCTTTGTTCACCGCGATCGCCTCCAGGGACTGCGCCATCCCCCGCGCGGCTTCTTCCAAGGTGCCCCCGATCTTGCCGTCGAAATTCTCTCCCCTGGCAACACCGTTGAAGAAATCCACACCAAAATTGTCGAATACTTTGACAATGGCACCCAAATCGTCTGGGTGATCCATCCCGATGAGAAATATGTCCTGGTTTACCACAGTGCAGAACCCGATCGCTTCCTCCGCAGCAACGATCGCCTCAATGGAGAAGATCTGATCCCCGGTTTTTCCATGGCCATTGCCGATCTGTTTGAACCCTGGGACTTTTGAACTGGCTGAGGGTAATGTTGGCTCAGTCAGCCTCCACCTCGACCTCCTCTAGAGCTTGGTCCACAGCGACTTTACCCCAACATGCCACAACCACCCACCTCGAAGCCGCCCGACGGGATGGGGGCTATGTGGTCTTTAATATGTGGTATTCATAATAGAGTAGCCTTTTTCTGACCAACAGACTGCTTGCAAAACCGGGATCATCACTGCGGATGTGGAGGATGAAAGCCCTGGGGGTAAGCCGTCTGACTCATGGGCTGAACAGGTGTCTGTTGGGTCCGGGGTTTCCTATGGTGGCACCGTCTCACACCACAACTGTTAAAAAAGTTTACAAAATCTGTTGCGAAACATCACAGGTTTTCACCTGCTTCTAGCTCTGGGCCGTTTTCTGGTTCAGAGATGGAAAGATCAGCCACAGCTTGTGAGAGCATGAGTGTCAGAGTGCTAGTCAGGAGCGACGTGAAACGAATGCGTTTTAGAGACCTTATGAAAAAATCTTTCTTGCTATCCCTCGCGGCTTTATTGCTGACCTTTACCTTCCTAGGGGGCAGTGCCTTTGCCGCTAGCTTAGATAAAGAGACCCTAACCGTCCCCCTGAATGCAGCCGGGGATACTACTGTTCTCTCTGTTGATCAAGTTATCCGGGGTGAGCGCCTGTTTAACGATAAGTGTGCCGTGTGCCACAACAGCGGCGGAACCAAAACCAACCCCAACGTGGGTCTTGGGGCTGAGGATCTGGCCTTTGCGGTGCCTGCGCGGGACAACCTAGAAAGCTTTGTGGATTATCTCAACAATCCCACCTCCTACGACGGCGAATATGATATTTCGCTTTTCCACCCCAGCACCAAGAGTGCAGTGGTTTTCCCCAAAATGCGGGATGTCAGCCAAGATGATCTCAAGGCGATGGCCGGGTATGTTCTGATTCAACCCAAGGTTCAGCCCGATCGCTGGGGTGCTGGTAAGTACGCATTCTAGATTGCGCTTTGATTGAAGAGTCTGGGGATTTGGGTTGCCAATGTTGCACCTAAATTCTCCCTGAGCCAATCTCCATTTGCCAGACAAAGGGTTGTAGGTCGATCGATCTGCAACCTTTTTGTTTGGCGATCGATCCCTTCGCCCTTACCACTGCCTCTCCTTAGCCATGTCCATCTATAAACTCTCCTTAGCCGGTCTTCAAAAGGTCCGAGACCACATCCAGGCCAGCCTGGTGATCCCCGAATTAGAAAATCAGCCCTCCACTGTTTCCTTAATGGACTGGGAAGAGGAGATCCCGGAGCCGACTTCGCTGGATACCCTGGGCGATCTGTTCCGAGCCGCCAGCGATCCCGATGATTTGGTGAGTGCCCCCAACTTAGAGGGGCGGTGGTTTTTGAGTTCGGCCAACCCGGCGATCGCCCTCAAAAAAATTCCAGGGCTGCAATTGCAGGACAACTTCCGGCTGGTGACCTATCTGCTGCGCACCCCCAAGGGGGGCCAGGGATGTACCTGGGCGGTACCGGAGTTTGCCAGCGGAACGGCCCAACTGGAGGAGGCGTTGATCGACTGCGATCGCCACCATACACCCCGCCCAGCCCAGAGCTTGGATGATGTGATGATGGCCCTCACGGGGGATGGTTCCCCCTCCTCCTATCTGCTGGCTTCGCTGTTTTGCCGGGAGGTGAATGAATTTGGCGGCGTGGGAACCCAGAGCCACTGGCTAAACCATCGCTTGGTGGGGAAGGTTCCGGCCCAGGTAAAGTGGGAGTGGAAAGTGCCGACCCCCTACGAGAACCTAACTCCGAAGGTCCGTGCCCTAGAGGATGGGCGGATGGCCGTTGAGTTTTTTACCTGCCATACCAAAGCGCCGATCGCCCTCTATCGCCACTTGGACCAGTATGCGGCCCACAGCTATGTACCCAAGTGCAGTAATGTCCCGATCGCCTTGGCCACCAAAAAAATCAAAGCCTCCTAGGGAAGACGGCTTTACAGGGCCGATCGATCCAGTAACGCCTGCCACCAATCCCGGTTGTCTAAATACCAGCACAGGGTTTCCCGCAGCCCTTGCTCAAAGGTCATGGCCGGTTGCCAGCCCAGTTCCTGGGTGATTTTGGAGTTGTCGATCGCATAGCGACGATCGTGGCCGAGGCGATCGGTCACAAAGGTAATAAGATTACGGGCCGGAGACACCGGCAGATCGGGCACTAGCTCATCCATAAGCTGACACAGGCTGTGGACCAAATCCAGGTTTTTAATTTCGTTGTTGCCCCCAATGTTATAGGTCTCCCCCGGTTGGCCCCGGTGGATCACTGTCTCCAGCGCCGTGCAGTGGTCCTTCACATAGAGCCAGTCCCGCACATTTTGGCCATCGCCATAGACGGGGAGGGGCTTGCCCTGAAGGAGGTTGACGACCATGAGGGGAATTAATTTTTCGGGGAACTGGAAGGGGCCGTAGTTATTGGAGCAGTTGGTGATGAGGGTGGGCAGTCCGTAGGTGTGGAAGTAGGCCCGTGCCAGGTGGTCGCTTCCGGCTTTGGAGGCGGAGTAGGGGCTATTGGGTGCGTAGGGGGTGGTTTCGGTAAAGGCGGGGTCGGTGGGGGAGAGACTGCCATAGACTTCATCGGTGGAGACGTGCAGGAAGCGCAGATGCGCTGGTTTCTCCAAACCGAGCCAGTATTGGCGAAAGCTTTCCAGGAGGGTGAAGGTGCCAACGACGTTGGTTTGGACAAAGGCTCCGGGGCCGAGGATGGAGCGATCGACGTGGGACTCAGCGGCAAAGTGGGCGACGATCGTGACCTGTTCTTCAGCGAGGAGCCGATCGATCAAGGGGCGATCGCAAATATCCCCCTGCACAAACCGAAGGTGAGGATGTTCGGTGAGGGGCGCTAAATTCTCGCGGTTCCCTGCATAGGTGAGGGCATCCAGGACAATCAGCCGATCCTGGGGATGGGTTTCCAGCCAGTGGTAGACAAAGTTAGACCCAATAAACCCGGCTCCGCCGGTCACTAACAGCGTGTGCATGGGGAATGATGGCGCTCCAAGTTATGTATAGTGCTGGTTTGACATTAAACCATCTCGATCGTGCCGCCGCTGCCCAACGCCCCAGGGTCCAGTCGATCGCAGGGATCCAGGGCTATGCCGGGAGCCTCCCGGCCTGTCTCAAGGGGTGCATTTCACCTTGGAGCAACCCAGACCCTAACCTCGCTCCCAAGGCTCGTAGTACGGACTTTAGTCCGTCCTTTAGTCCGTCCCTTGGCCAACGTGAACTACACCCGTCTCCAGCCCTTCAGACTACCGCGAGGAAGAACGACACCAGTGGACACGCCCTAGGTTTGGTTGGCTTCGTGGCGCTTAGAAAAGCCCCAAATAAAGAGCACCGTAATCAGGCTAATCATCAGCCAGTCCGCTGGAACCAACTCCGGCGCTACAACCCGCGCCAACAGCCGCAATCCCACCAGGGCCACGGCTAAATAGCCCGCATCTTCCAAATGGACATATTCTTGGATCCAGCGGATAAATAGCTCTGCCATAAAGCGCAGGGTAACAATCCCGATCGTCGCCCCCAGCAACACCAGCCAAGTTTCATCGGCCACGGCGATCGCCGTGGTGACGCTATCCAAGGAAAAAGCCAAATCCGTCAACGCAATAATCGGGATCGCCCGCCACAGAGACTTAAACCGGTGGTGGCTGTCGTTTAAACCATCGCTCTCTTCCCCGTCATCCCTACGGAAATACTGAATCGCGAGCCAAATCAGATAAGCGGCTCCCGCTAGCTCAAACTGCCAAAAATTCAACACCCACCGGGCCGCTAAAATTAACGCCATCCGTAGGACAAAGGCAACCACCAGGCCCAGATTCAGGGCTTTGCGCTGTAGCTCCGGGGTGGGTAAGCCGCGAGAAATGGCGGCAAGGGCAATGGCATTGTCAGCGGACAAAATGGCCTCTAGGGCCACAAGAACCGGTAACAGCACAAGGGCATCTAGGCCCAGATTGGGTGAGAAATCAAGTATGGGGTCGAGCATAGCTGTGCGGGTATTATCTTTCTTCATCATAATGTTAAACAGTGTTAAGCAATAGGGGCGCAAAATGAGAAAGTCAGAGAAAGGTAGAAAATTTCTGACCCTGCCCCCTAAATGCTGCCATGGCCCAAAAATCTGCTATACAGTGTGGGTTGACTGACCCCTCCGTGGGTTGACTCACCCCTACCCCCGTGGCCATGAGCAGCGCTGAACCCCTCATCAATCCCTATCTCTGGGCCGTTGGCAAAGCCGCACTAACCCTCCCCCCCCAAACGGAAGTGGCAGGCCGCTATCGGGTCATTTCCCCCCAAGTTTGGCTAGATACCCAGCCCGCTACGCCCCTGACGGTTCCCGCCGAGATGCCCCAGGAACTGCTGCCCTACCACTATCTCTATCCCCTGCGGCTCCATATCCCCGTGGTCTATGGCCTCTGCCCCACGGCGGCGGGAACGGTGGTTTTGCTGGAAAATGTGCCTCTGGAGGGGGCGGGACGGTTGTTGCCCAGTCTCCAGGAAGCCCTAGGGACAGTGACCCCCCTGCGCCAGGTCTATTGGTTTTGGCAGTTGTTGCAACTGTGGGATCCCCTCGATCGCCTGGGGGTTGCAGCCAGTTTGCTGGTGCCGGATAACCTGCGGGTTGAGGGGGGACTGGTGCGGCTGCGGGAACTCTATGCAGGGCTGGGGGGAGATTGGCCCCTGGGGGCGGGGTTAGATTTGCCGGAGCCGCGCTACCGCGATCGCGTCGATCGGCCCGACTTTGCCGAATTGGGGAACCTGTGGCTGAGTTGGATGCCCCAAGTTCACCCCAGCGTGCGGGAAAGCCTGATTAACCTCGCCCAGCAAGTCCAGGACCAAGGGGCCACGATCGCCACCCTCGCCCCCGACCTCAACGATCTCCTCCTGAGCCTAACCGCCGATCCACCCCTGCGCCTCCAAGCCCTGGGCCTGACCGATACCGGCCCCCACCACAGCCACAATGAAGATGCCTGCTATCCCCTCCCCCGCGATCTGCAAAACAGCAGAATTCCCCCCGATAGCCAACTGATTCCCCATGTCACCTTGGTTTGTGATGGCATTGGCGGCCATGAGGGGGGCGAGGTGGCCAGTCAGTTGGCAGTGCGATCGATCAAGCTCCAAGTCCAAGCCCTCCTCCAGGAAATTGCCCAGCAGGAACAGGCCCTAGCTCCAGATTTGATCATGGACCAACTGGCGGCCAGTGTGCGGGTGGTCAATAACTTGATTAGTGTGCAAAACGATGTCCAGGGGCGGGAAAGCCGCCAGCGCATGGCCACAACCCTGGTGATGGTGGTGCATTTTCAGCAGCCCCTCCCCCAGCGCGAGGGGAACAACACCGACCTGTGTAGCCATGAATTGTATTTGGTCAGCGTCGGGGACAGTCGGGCCTATTGGATTACGCCGAAATATTGCCAGCGGCTGACGGTGGATGATGATGTGGCCTGCCGGGAGGTGCGCACCGGTCGCAGTTTCTATCGCCAAGCCTTACAACGGCCCGATGCGGGATCCCTAACCCAAGCCCTCGGTGCCCGCCACGGGGAAGACCTTTATCTGCAAGTGCGGCGCTTCATCATTGATGAGGATGGTTTGTTGCTGCTCTGTTCCGATGGCCTCAGCGACTATGGCTGGGTGGAGCGCTCCTGGGAAACCTCGATCGCCGCCGTTCTCAGCGGTGCCCAAACGCTGGAGCAGACGGCGCACGAGTGGCTGGATTTAGCCAACGATCGCAATGGCCACGACAATGTTTCGGTGGCCCTGGTGCGTTGCCAGATCTCGCCGGTTTATGAACGGACGATCGAGCCAGTGGTTCTCCAACCCAAGCCAGAACGCAACAAGCCGGAACGCAGCGCAGCCCTGGCCCATTCAGCGGGGGTGAGCTTGGACCTGGAACCCAGCACCGGCTCGGCCTTAGCCCGTGCCGCGATCGGCACAGCCCAGCACAACAGACCTCGGCGCTGGCTGGGATTAACGCTCATGGGCCTGGGCTTGGCGGGGCTACTGGGCCTCATTATTGTGCGGCAGTTAACCTATTTCCAAAATCAACCCAGCACGCCAGGGGAGGATACGGAGTCGATCGAAACGTCCCCCAGTCCCCAGTCCCCCAATAATCTGCCCGCCATTCCTGCCCCGCCCCCCACACCCACGCCAACTCCGACACCCACGCCCACCCCAACTCCCACCCCTACACCAACCCCAGATCCGGCTGAATTGCAAGACCCCGCCCCCGCCGAAGACCCCGCCCCCGCCGACCCCGCCAACGACAACCCCGCCAACTTTGACGACCTCGCTCCCATCCCTGACTCCGAGCTTCCCCCCGAAGACCTCCCCCCAGAAGACCTCCCCCCCACCCTTGATGAACTCCTCCCACCAGACGGCAACATTGAATAACCGGGGTACCCTCATCACGACCTGGTTGACCGACAAAAAATTCTGCCGGGGGCGCGGTTTTCGCGCCCCTACGATGTTCAAGAAGGACTGATACCAAATCCGACTAATCTCGATTCGTTTTGGTAGGGGCAATCCCCCCGTGGTTGCCCCTGTATTTGGCTGGTCGAGGGTCGGCACAGGGGCACAACCCCTACCCGTTTATTCTGTTTCAAGCTCAACGGATTTGGTATGACTATCAAAAGCATTAAGATTTGCAAAGTTGCAAGGGGAATGGTAGGGTCAGAGCAAACGTGACAACACACGATCGACCCGGACTCCTGCCCCATCATGAGGTTGTTAGACGATGCAAACCTTGATTTGGCCTGAGCAGATTCCTGCTTTGGACTCCGCCCCTGCTCGCCCGACCCTGCCCACGGCCACAACTCCCCTCCGCATTGTTGCCCTCGGTGACAGCCTCATCTATGGCTACGGCGACCCCGAAGGCGGGGGCTGGGTGGAGCGACTGCGCCGATCGTGGATGGACCCCAGCCAACCGGGCCACGCCCTCTATAACCTCGGCATTCGGGGCGATGGGGTTAACCAGGTTTTGCAACGACTAGACAGCGAATTCTGCAACCGGGGGGAACTGCGCAACCGAATGCCCGATCGCATTCTGTTGTCCGTTGGCCTCAATGACTCCGCCCGCCTGGGCAAGCCCGATGGCCGCAACCTGACCGAAATTCAAGCCTTTCAAGCCGCCCTCGATCGCCTCCTCGACAAAGCCCAAGGCTACTGCCCCGTCTGCTTTGTGGGCATGGTCCCCACCGACCCGGCCAAAATGCCCTTTTTGGACTGCCTTTACTACACCAGCCTGGACCAATACCGCTACAAAGAAGTGACCCGGCTGGCCTGCGATCGCCGCAATATTCCCTATCTCGATCTCTTCGATCGTTGGCTGGTGCGGGGGGAAGCTTGGTGGAAACCCCGCCTCAGCAGTGACGGTCTCCATCCCAATAGCCTGGGTTATGAAGCGATTTTGCAGGATGTACAATCGTGGGAGCCGCTTCAGAAGTTCCTGGGGTAGGCTAAGTCATGCCCAATCCTGTGGTGATGCCCCTGGTTTCTCCAGCACGCGCTTTGCCCTGGGCTGCGAAATGTGGACCTTCACCCCCCAAACCTATGACTGAGTTGCCGATCGACTTTTCCTTGCCTTCTGTCCGCCGACTCCGGGCTACCAGCGGGGTAAATCGTCTAGGAGTCCAGTGCCTATTAGGATTGGGAGCGGCGCTGGTCCTTGGCTCCTGTGGGGGCAACAACAAGGCAGCCGCACCCCCAGGGGATGACCCAACGGCTCCCAATGCCAACGGTTCAGCCTCCGTCGCGGCCTCCAATAACAATGCCAGTGCAGCGATCGCCATCAGCGAGGGCAACAGTAACTTTATTGTCGATGCCGTGCAGCGCGTTGGGCCTGCGGTGGTGCGAATTGATTCCTCCCGCACCGTGAAAACGGGGGTGCCGGAAGTCTTTAATGATCCATTTTTCCGCCGGTTCTTTGGGCAATTACCCCCCTCGGAGCGGGTGGAACAGGGGGCCGGGTCGGGCTTTATTATCCAAGCCGAAGGCGTGATTTTAACCAACTCCCACGTTGTAGAGGGGGCGGACGAGGTGACGGTCAAACTGAAGGACGGGCGTAGTTTTTCCGGTCAGGTGCTGGGGCAGGATCCCGTAACCGATGTGGCGGTGGTCAAAATTGAGGCAGCGGATCTGCCGGTGGTTTCCCTGGGAGATTCCGACCAGTTGCAGCCCGGAGAGTGGGCGATCGCCATTGGCAACCCCCTCGGTCTCGACAACACCGTGACGGTGGGCATTGTCAGCGCCACAGGCCGCACCAGCAGCGAAGTGGGCGTTCCCGACAAGCGGGTGGGCTTTATCCAAACCGATGCCGCCATTAATCCGGGCAATTCCGGCGGTCCCCTCCTCAATGCTCAGGGGGAGGTTATTGGCATGAATACAGCCATTATTGGCGGTGCCCAGGGGCTAGGCTTTTCTATTCCCATTAATACGGCCCAACGCTTGGCGGAGCAACTGATTAGCAACGGCAAAGTCGAGCATCCGTTCCTGGGCATTCAGATGGTCACCCTGACCCCCACCATTCGCGAGGAGCTAAAAGCAGATCCCAACTTGGGCTTTACCCTAGAGGCCGAGGAAGGGGTGCTGGTGGTGCGGGTGTTGCCGGAGTCCCCAGCGGCGGCGGCGGGAATGCGGGCGGGGGATATTATCCAAAGCATTGCAGGGCAGGCCGTAGACAGTGCCGAAGCGGTGCAAATGCAGGTGTCGGAGAGCCGAGTGGGTCAGCCGTTGCCGGTGCAGGTGTTGCGGGGCGGCAAGACGGTAGAACTCCAAGTGACCCCTGGGGAATACCCGGCTGAGCAGTTCTAGGGCAGTGAGCCACCCTGTCCCAACCCCAGGGCCGGATTTTCCCCCCCATGGGAGGATTAAGGTACAGTAGGTTAAGGTTTCACCCTATCCCCAAAGAGACTCATGGCATCCCTGTTTTCAGACGTGTCGGTGCGGGAACTTCCTCTCTTTCCCCTTCCTGAGGTGGTGCTCTTTCCCGAACACCCCTTGCCCCTTCACATCTTCGAGTATCGTTATCGAATGATGATGAATACTATTCTGGAGAGCGATCGCCGGTTTGGGGTTCTGCTCTTGGACCCAGAAACGAACAACGTAGCCAAAGTGGGCTGCTGTGCAGAAGTGATTCGGGTGCAGCGTTTGCCCGACGATCGCCTTTATATTTGGGCCATGGGTCAGCAGCGCTTCCGGGTGTTGGAGTATACCCGGACCAAACCCTACCGGGTGGGACTGGTGGAGTGGATTGCCGACGAAACCCCCGATCGGGACTTGCATCCCCTCGCGGACGATGTGGAACGGCTGTTGCGGGATGTGGTTCATCTTTCCTCTAAAATTTCCGGCGAAGATGTGACCCTGCCCGAAAATCTGCCCACGCTGCCGACGGAACTCTCCTACTGGGTTGCGAGCAACCTCAGCCGAGGCGTTCACCTAGAGCAGCAACATTTGCTAGAACTTCAGGACACGGCCACCCGCCTAGAGCGGGAATTGGAAATTCTCACCTCCACCCGCAACTACCTCGCCGCCCGCGCCGCCCTCAAGGACACCCTAGGGTCTCTCGAATAGGATCCCATTAGATTTCCGGTAAAATTGGCCGCCATCGGCTCCGATCGGTCTAGATCGATCGAGATCAATCCCGATTAGCCTTTAGGCTCTGCCAGCTTTACCCTCACATGCCTTCTCTCGCTCGTCTGCCCTCACCCTATGTCTGAACAGCGGTTCAGTATTTCCCTCCCTACGCTACTGGTGCTTTTGGCGACGGGCTTTGGCCTGGTGCTGTTTTGGCAACTGCGTCAGCTTCTGCTCATTGTCATGATTGCCGTTGTGCTAGCGGCTTCCATCTCCCCGGTGGTGAATCGCTTCGATCGCCTGGGACTGCCCCGCTGGCTGGCCGTGTTGATTACCTATATTGGCTTGCTGGCCACGATCGTGGGGGTGGGCCTGGTCATCGGTCCCGCCGTTGCCCGCCAAATTGAGCGGTTAATTCGCCAATTGCCCACCTTTGCCGATATTTTGCGGGCCAGTGTTGAATATTGGGCCTTGCGCCTGAGCAATACACCGCCAGAGCTAATTCGCCAGTTTTTTGATCTCCAGTCCCTGACTGGTTGGCTCATTGGCTCCAGTCAGCAGTTACTGTTGCGGTCCTATGGCATTACGCGGGGGATTCTCGGCGGAGTCTTTAGCATTATTTTGAGCCTGTTGATCTCCGGCTATATGGTGGCCGACAGTGACACGCTGCTGCGCAGTTTGGTGCAACTGTTGCCCTATCCCTGGAACGATCGCCTTGCGGCCCAAGTGGTCCCCGTCGCCAACCGCATGGGGGGCTATATCCGAGGGCGGCTGCTGGTGTCCCTGATTTTAGGGGTTGCCACGGCCTTGGGCCTAACGCTGCTGGGGCTGGGGGAGTTTTCCTTGGGTTTGGGGACGATCGCCGGGGTTACCAATCTGATTCCCTTTGTGGGGCCAATTTTGGGATCCATTCCCGCTTTGGTCGTTGCCCTGTCCCTGGGGGGCTGGACGGTGCTGTGGGTGCTGATCCTCTTTGTCGTCATCCAAAATGTGGAAACCTATGTGTTGGACCCGCTCTTAGTGGGATCCTCCGTGGGGGTCCATCCCCTCTATCAGTTGCTCTCGGTGTTGGGCGGGGTGCAAGTTCTGGGGATTATTGGCGCGTTGATTGTGCCACCGTGGTTTGCGGGGGTTGCGGTGCTGGTGGAGAATCTTTACCTGCGGCCTAAGCTCTTGGCGGAGCGCCGTCAAGGGCGGCTGGTGATGGCTGCTGCTGCATCGGAGGGGACGATCGCAACGGTCATGCCCAGCGCGGAAATGACGGATGCGGGGGTTGCGGGGGACGGGGAACCGGAGGCGTAGCTGTCTAAAGACAGATTCAGATCATCCGGATTAGGGCACGATCGCGGGTGTAAAAACTATCCAGAAAAAACACCAAACCAGGGCCGAGGGATTGCCTAAGTCAGGTTTTGAGTTGCGTCCTGAGCAAAACTCACCCCTATACCTGGGAAAACTTAGGGTTCATTTCCCCCTGCCGATCGGTAACGGGGAGAGTATTCTATTGGTGTCTTAAGTTTAGGGTCTTATACCAAATCCGTTGAGCCTGAAACAGAAGAAACGGGTAGGGGGCGTGCCCCTGTGCCGACCCTCGACCAGCCAAATACAGGGGCAACCACGGGGGGATTGCCCCTACCAAAACGAATCGAGATTAGTCGGATTTGGTCTTAAGTTTAGTGTCCTACGTTGATGCCTGAAGTTGGGATCCTACGCTGATACCTGACCTTAGGGTCTTACGTTTGGTGTCTTGCCGTTGCGTTGCTAGGGTTGCCATGCTTCATTCCGCCGTGGGCGTTGAAACAATGCCGGACTCCCTCACCCGTGAAACCATTGGTCAAACGGTCCTTCGCCTCCGGGACGAGCCGGTTGTGCAGAAGCAACCCGAAGCTTGGGTGCCGACCCCGACCGTGATGACGGCGATGGGGCAGTTGATGGACCTGGTGGCGGAGGTACGATCGCCCCAAGGCGGTTGGCCTGCCGATCGGCCCCCAACGGCAGAGAACCTCACGCCCTATGTCTTGGACGAAGCCTACGATCTGCTGGTGGCCCTGCAACAAAGCCATCAACCAGAGCAACAAGCGCCTTGGCAACCGTTTCACGCCCTTCAGCAACTGTTGCAACGGCGGCTGTTAGTGGTGGATGCCATTCCCCATTTGCTCTGGACGATCGCCCGATCGTCGCCCCAAGCCATGAAACTCTTGGCAGGACTGCGGGCCGAAATCTTTCAACCTGGACAAACCTGGGAACGGGGCGTTTTGCGCTTAGTGGCGCTGTTGGAGTTGCGCACCCCCCATTTGCATTGGACCCTGGACCTCGCAACCCTGGAACCCCCGCCCCCAGAACTCCAAACCAATACCTTAGTGCGCTGGTCCGACAACAGAATTCACTGGGTGGAGGGCTTTTTGCAGGGGTTGTACAACCAATTGCAAGAGAAAACGCCCCTGGTCAAGCCGCTGCTCCAAACCCCGACGGCGGTTGAGGTGTTGGTGCCGGGGCAGTCCTGGGAAACGGGCTTTTTGCAAGTGCAACTGCAACTGACCTTCAGTGCAGATACGCTCTATCTGCCGGTGGTTCCGCTGTCTACGGCGTTGGGGCAACCAACGGTTTTGGAGGCGATCGTCAAGGGTATTGAGGGCAGTCGTTGGGATAGCCGAGGAACACGCAGTTTACAGGCAGGGGCCGATCGGGGGGCTGAACCCCAGGGATCTGGACCCAATGCTGCGCCCCAGTCCTTAGCCAAGGCTACACCCCCAGCGGTATCCCAGTCTTCGCCCCAATCCCCGCCAGTCACAGTTGAGTCTCCGATCGCGGCACAAACGGCAGGAATAGCAGCCGATGCGGTGGACTTTACCCTAAATTTGCCCGTTCCGACCCCCCAGCGGACTGTTGCGGCGGTGATTGCACCCCCCGTTTCTACCGTGGAGGCTGAGGGCTTCGGAGCAGATGGGTTAGCACCAGATATTGGGGCAACCTGGGAAGCCGAGCCAGCGATCGAGCCAGCCTTTGATGCCGCAATCGATCCCGCCCTAGAAACCGGTCCCCCCACGGCCTTGAGCCTCTTTGGTGAGTCGGAAGAACCGTTGACCGATCAGTTGAGTAGCCAGTTGGGTGGCCAGTTGGGTGGCCAGTTGGGTGGCCAGTTGGCTAATCCTTCACAAACCCAGAGCGGCGATCGCGAACTCGATCGCCCTCAGCAAGACCCCAACGCCGATCGGGTAGGCAAGGCCGTCACCACCCCAAATTCAGAGCTAGCCTCACTCACGGTCGATCGGTTTGGGGATTTATTTGAGGATATTCCAGCCTGGGATGCCCCGATCGAAGCTGCGGTTGTTGAAACCCAAGCCCTGACCCCAGCCATAGCATTTGACCGATCGCCCAGCCCCGACCCCGACCCAGAGGAAGACCTCGCCAGCCTGACCCTAGCGCAAGCCGCAGATCTGTTTCCGTCGTGGCAAGAGGCACCCGTCAGGGATCTGGCCTTAACGGAGGGTTCCGCCCCCAGCGAGGACTTTTTAGCAGCCTTGATCGCGTCTCCCGATTTGTTTGGCAGCAATGCTTTTGATCTTGAAACCGGAGCCGAGCCGATCGCCAATCCGATCGCCGGATCCATTTCTGATCCTGAAACTGTGCCGGAGCCGATCGCTGACCCCCTAACCGAACCCATCACCGCAGCAGTCGCTGAAACCCTAGCTGAACCCGTCACCGGAGCCATTTTGGAAGTGGTTCCCGTCGATGCAGACACCCGCGAACTGGCCGACTTTCTTCAGGCCACTGGAGTGACCTCCCTGGAAGATCTGCACCTCGATCTGCACAGTGCCCATCCCGCCCTACCCCGTTCCACGCTGATTTATCACCAGCTTCAACAGGCCAAAGCCCAAAACTGGGGGCTGGAACTGTTAGATCGGGCCGGGGAAAACAGCACCGCTGCCGAGAAATTACTGCCGTCCTTAGTACAACTAGCCTGTGAGACCCTCGATCCGCCCCTAACGCAGCAAACCTTAGTCGATTGGGGCTTCTTGCCCGCCGAGAGTGACCTAGAAGCCCTCGCTCTCCAATTACTGTGGCAACTGATTCACCACTCCTACCCCCTCACCTGTCTTCTCAGCGGTGTGCCGGGGCAAATTTTGCAACCCCAGTGGGGCTGGGAAAACGGCATGATCTATCTGGTGCCTCTGCTCCGCCTTCAGAGCGATGGCCTCTGCTTTGACCTTGACCTGACCAGTGGTAGCCCTGTGCAGGTGGAAACACTGCTGATTGCACCGGATATTTTGCTCCAAACCAACACAACTGAATGGCCCCAGGTCCGGGAGACCGTGGGACAGTTCCAGGCAGAGCTTCAGCAGAAGCTTCAGTGCGTGATCCCAGAGCTAAGCCTATTATTCCAAGGAATGACCGTGAAATTCCGCAACCGTCAGCAACGATGGCGCTTGGGTCAGCTACAGCTTCGATTAGAACTAAGCTTCCAAAGCCGTTGGCCCCAACAAGCCCGCTAATACCAAATCCGCTGAGCCTGAAACAGAATAAACGGGTAGGGGTCGTGCCCCTGTGCCGACCCTCGACCAGCCAAATACAGGGGCAACCAGCCAAATACAGGGGCAACCAGCCAAATACAGGGGCAACCACGGGGGGATTGCCCCTACCAAAACGAATCGAGATTAGTCGGATTTGGTATGAGACAAGCCTCCGGCCCGTTCCCCAGTGAAATGCACCCGTTCCCCCAGAGTCCGGCTGAGGAGGGTTGCCCGGTTGTGTTAAGCTGCATGGGCTGAACCCTCGCGATCGCCCCCTCAGGATAGCCCTCAGGGGAAGGCGAGATAAGGAGAAATTTCCCATGGCTAATCCCACCGTTTTTTTTGATCTGACTGCCGATGGTGCGGCGATCGGTCGCGTGACCTTTGAACTGTATGCGGACACCGTACCCAAAACTGCTGAAAACTTCCGCGCCCTCTGCACCCATGAGAAGGGTTTTGGTTACAAAGGCAGTACGTTCCACCGCGTAATTCCCGACTTTATGTGTCAAGGTGGAGACTTTACCCGAGGCAACGGCACGGGAGGAAAGTCGATCTATGGCGATAAGTTCGCCGATGAGAACTTTATCCACAAGCACACGGAACCGGGTTTGTTGTCTATGGCAAATGCGGGTCCGAACTCCAACGGTTCCCAGTTTTTTATTACCACTGCGGTGACTTCCTGGCTGGATGGCAAGCATGTGGTTTTTGGTAAGGTGATCGAGGGCATGGAGGTGATCCGGCAAGTGGAAACCCTGGGCAGCCGGAGCGGTCAAACCAGTGCCAAAGTCATGATTGAAGACTGCGGCCAACTGTAGAAAGCCAGGACTGCCATACTCCTCTCGCCCCCGCCCCCTCTCTCCCCAAGGGCGAGGGAGAGTAGCCAAATCAAGATCCTATGCCCCGTGATTGCCCTAGTTTTGGGTGCATTTGACTTTGGAGCAACCCAAGCCCGTAGTGCGGACTTTAGTCCGCCCCTTGGCAAACGTGAAATGCACCCCTAGTTTTTAGCCTAAATCAGGTTTATTAGCCCCAGTTACAAGTTTTTTAAGTCGCTATTGCCGTGTATATCAGTGTCGTTATTCCCACCTATAACCGGAAACCCATTCTGGAAAAGTGCCTGCTGGCTTTAGAGCGGCAACGCTGGTTACCGACGGATCCGATCGAGGGCTATGAAGTGGTGGTGGTAGATGATGGCTCGACGGATGGCACCGTGGACTGGCTGCGGGACAATCCCCAGTTTCCCCATGTGCGCTTGGTGGAACAGCAGCACCAAGGTCCGGCGGCAGCTCGGAATTTGGGTGTAAGTCTGGCAAAGGGGGACACTATTGTTTTTATTGACAGCGATTTGGTGGTTTTAGAGGCATTCTTGCACCACCACGCCCACAGGCTCCATCAAGCCTATCAAGCAGGGATCGATCGCTGCTTTACCTATGGCGCTGTGGTCAATACCTGCAACTTTGAGAATCCCACGGCTGAACCCTATAAAATCACTGATTTTTCCAATGCTTTTTTTGCGACGGGGAATGTGGCGATCGCCCGATCGTGGCTGGAACAGGCCGGACTTTTTGACACTGAATTTCAACTCTATGGCTGGGAAGATTTAGAATTAGGCGTTCGTCTCAAGAAATTGGGCTTAAAACTCATCAAATGTCCTGAAGCCGTGGGCTATCACTGGCATCCCCCCTTTAGTTTGGCACAAATTCCCAAACTGATCGATCAAGAGATCCAACGGGGGCGCATGGGGGTTTTGTTTTACCGGAAGCATCCGACTTGGGAAGTGCGGTTGATGATTCAAATGACGCTCCTGCATAAAATTCTCTGGGGAGGGTTGTCCTTGGGGGGCTGGCTCAATGAGCGGCGAATGGCTCCGTTGTTGCAGTGGCTGATCGATCGCGGCAAACCCCAATTAGCCCTTGAAATCGCTCGCATTTTTCTCAATTGGTACAATGTTCAAGGGGTTTACGCGGCTCAGCGGGAACTTCACACTCCCTAGCACCCCCTAGCCCTACCGCCCCATCCTTAACTCCCTCCACCCTGTGATGATTGAGTCTTTAACCTTGCCTACGGTTGCTCTTGCTTCGGTTTCCGGTGTCGATCTTGCCCGCTCTGCTGGGGTACTGTCGGTTCTGGCGTTACCGACCTTGACGCTACCGACCTTGGCGCTGCCCGCTTTAGATTTCATGTCCCTAGATTTTATGTCCCTGGCCAGCTTGGAAGTCCTAGCCCGTGAATATGGCTACTGGGCTGTATTTCTGGGGGTTTTGCTGGAAAATGCCGGTCTGCCGCTGCCCGGAGAGAGTATTACCTTGGTGGGAGGGTTTTTGGCCGGGAGTGGGGACTTGAAGGTGGGGGGAGTGTTGGCCAGTGCCTTTGGGGGGGCGGTGCTGGGGGATAATTTGGGCTACTGGCTGGGGCGCTGGGGGGGGTGGGCCTTACTGGTGCGCATTGGCTGGCTGTTTCGCTTCCCAGAGGAGGAATTGGAGAAGGCGCGGGAGCGATTCCAGAAGAATGCGGCGGTGGCGGTGACCCTGGGCCGCTTTGTAACGTTTTTGCGGATCTTTGCTGGACCCTTGGCCGGGACGGTGGCCATGCCCTACAGTCGCTTTTTGGTGTGTAATGCAGCGGGGGCGCTGTTGTGGGTGCTGACGATCGTGGGGCTGGCCTATGTGGCGGGGCAGTTGGTACCGCTGTCGGTTTTGGCGGACTGGGTTGCTCGGTTTGGGATTGTGGCGTTGGGTGCGGTGGCGATTTGGGTGGGGGCTGTGGTTTGGTTGCGGCGATCGCGGGCTGTGGTGGCCGAGGCCGATCGCAGGCTGGCTCATCTGGCAGCAACAACGGCAGAGGAGACCGAGGCTAAGGCCGCTCCTAAGCTGGGCACCGATTCGGCCCCTTATTCTCAGCTTGATCCCGACAGTCCCGCCTCTGATGGGACGCAGCAGTTAGAGCATCCTCAAGAAACCGCTAAGAACACCTGAAAAAACCTACCAATATGCTTAAAATCTATAAAACTCTGTAAATTTCTCCCTCATCGTCCCCTAAATTGAGCCAGTTGCTCCCTTCGTCCTCATCATCTAGCTCATCGGTCATATTGGGGCTAATCAGCGTAATATCAAACTCGTCTACTGGAGTAGTGACCCCGCTATTACGACGATCGAGGCGGAAATAGGTGAGTTTGACCCGTGGCCCAAAGACGACTTCATCTTGGTGTTCTAGGTTACGGTAGGACATTTTTTGCCCCTCAATCAGCAAACCATTGGCACTGGGCTTACCCGTTGCATCGCCATCTACAATTTGATAATAAATATCGCCATCGTCCTGGGTGCGCCGATAAATGGTGGCATGGTGGCGGGAAACAAACTGAGAGATTAAACGCACGGTACAAGCTGGGTCACGCCCAACGGAGTAGACATCGCCTTCCAGGATAAATTCTCGGCGACCTTTATCGTCTTCGATAATGAGAAAGTGACTCTGATGAGGTTTTAAAGGCATGGTTGGGGGGACAAGGGAGGCTACAGGGAACAGAAGATTGAGCAGGACACTCAAAAAGGTGATGTTGGCAGAGTGCGCATCCCTAGCATAGAGGGAAAGTTGATTTCCCTTCAACCCTGTTGACTATTCAGCTTTTCAGGTTGCCGCAAGCGTTAATCTGACTGTTCCGCCTTGGCCTCCCGGCTTGTGCCCTATCCTGGGCACATTCTCAAGAATTCAGGCCCAAGAGGGAGGGAAGCTGTGGGATGAGTTGCTCGAAGGCTTTGCCCCGGTGGCTGAATTGGCGTTTTTGGTCTGTGTCCATTTCCGCAAAGGTGCGCTGTAGCTGCGGTAGTAAAAAAATTGGGTCGTAGCCAAAGCCCTGCTCTCCCTGGGGCGATCGGGCAATCTCTCCGGGGCAAATGCCTTCGACTTCAAGGACGATCGATCCATCGGGGCGAGCCACGGCGATCGCACAGATAAACTGGGCCGATCGATCGATCGACTGCCGCTGTGCCTCTACTGCTTCCAACTCCCGCAGAATTAGCTCAATGCAATCGCGATCGGTACAGGCACCCCGGTCTAAGCCATAGCGGGCGGAGTAAATCCCCGGTGCGCCCCCCAGGGCATCGATCGCTAACCCGGAATCATCGGCGATCGCCCAGCTTTGGGTACCTACAGCCACCTGGGAAGCTTTGAGGCGGGCATTTTCCCTAAAGGTAGTGCCTGTTTCCTCGACTTCTAGCTCCGGTGGCTTTAACTGAAGGGTAAGGTCAAGGTTGGCCGTGGTGAGGTAGCGCTGCATTTCCTTGAGCTTGCCGGGATTGCCCGTCGCAACGACAAGCTGGAAACCCGTAGAGTCGGCTGTTGGATTGAAAACCATAGGATCTTGAGCTTTACAAAATATTTGAACAGGGTAGGGGCGATCCCCCCGTGGTCGCCCTGGGTTTGGATTTCACACAACCGGTAGGGGCGATCCCCCCGTGGTCGCCCTCCCCCCATAATCGCCCTGGGTTT
>JAYKJG010000161.1:0-3242 GCA_035286285.1 Prochlorothrix sp. | reverse complement strand
TAGCGACGGCCCGTCAGCCAGTAAGTCATCATCCAACCCTTACCCTTAACCCGCACCCGACCGCGACGCTGGAAACGGTACTTCTCCTTCAAATATTGGTAAGTCGCCTCTGAGACCTGAATTCGGCCCGGTTTGCCCGAAGACTCCATCCGCGAAGCCACATTCACCGTATCGCCCCATAAATCATAGATAAACTTGCGAATCCCAATCACACCGGCCACCGCTGCCCCGGTGTTGATGCCCATGCGCAACTTGAGCCGATCGCCCTGGGGCGTGGGATGGTAGGTCATGGCTTCCGCCATAGCCAGGGCCATTTCCGCAATCACTTCAGCATGGTCAGGCCGGTACAGGGGCAGTCCTGCCGCCACCATATACTCATCCCCCACCGTTTTGATTTTTTCCAACCCAAAGGACTCTGCGAGGGTATCAAAGTCCGAGAAGACTTGATTCAACCAGTGAACTAAATCCTCAGGGCTGACCGATGAGGAAAAAGAGGTAAAGCCAACGATATCGGCAAAAAGCAGCGTTACCTCAGCATAGGACTCGGCGATCGCCCGCTGTTCCCGCTTCAGTTGCGTGGCGATCGGTTGGGGCAAAATATTCAGCAGCAGCCGATCGGACTGCAACTGCTCCCGCCGCAGGGCTTCCTCCGCCACCTCCCGCGCCTCCGTCATCGCCAACACATCCCCCATCAACTGCAACATCTGAATATCCTTCCCCCGCCAACCCTGTCGCCCCTGATTGCGGCTCGCCCCCAAAAATCCAACTAAATGCTCCATATACACCAAGGGAACCAGGGTAAAAGAGCGTAATTGTAGGGTTTTTAGCAGTTTTCGCTCCGATTCCTGCTCCGGTCCCAACTCTTCCCAGAGCCACTCCTTGGGGGTCTGATCCTGACAGCTTTGCCAGAGCCACGCCCGCAAGTCCGCTGAAAGGCCGGGGAGAAGGTCGCTAATGGGCTGAATAAAGTTAGGGGTTGACCATTCTTCACGGATCACAAAGGATTTCGGCTCTGAGGAGGGAGACAGGAGGGCAGAGGTTGCGATCGTGGCTGGAGTCAAGGCCATCGCAACCTGAAGCGATCGTTCAGGGAGCGGCAAATTCGCAGATCCCTGGGTTGTGGCCATGACCGCCGACAGGGTTGGCGGCGTTGAGGACAGATGGGGCAGGGGCAGGGTTGCTGGCGTTAGGCTGGGGGGATCCACCACTGCCAAAAAGCAGCGATCGCTGTAGGTTAACTGTCCCAACTGAGACAGCAACTGCGGCAGCACCCGCTCTAGGGACTGGGTTTGGTCCAGCAATTGGCGCGAAACCTCCAACAGCAGCCGATCGCAACGGCGGTTATAGTCCCGACTCGCCTCCAGCTTGCGCCGCTCCGTCACATCTTGCCCCATCCACAACACACGGGGCTGCCCCTGAAGCTCAATCATTTCCGCCGAAAATTCCGCCAGAAGCTGCTTCCCCGCCTTGGTCACTAGCGCAACCTGCTCCTGACGCAGGGTTCCCTGGGTTCGCAGGCGTTCAATAATTTGGTGGCGATCGTCCAGGTTAACCCACAGCCCCACCGCTAAACTGGAAGATGCCCGCAACTCCTCCACACCATAGCCCAAGGAATTGGCAAAACTCGTGTTAACTTCAATAAATTCACCTGTATCCACCGTACTAATGGCCATGGGCACCGGAGCCTTCCAAAATGCCGTCGCAAACTTCCCCTCAGACTGTTGTAGCTCCGCAGTGCGCTGTTGAACCCGTTCCTCCAGTTGGGCATTGCTTTGGATTAAGTCCGCATTGGTCTGTTGCAGGGCCGCATTGGTGGTTTCCAGGGCTTGGAAGGTGTGCTGCAAGGTTTCGGCCATGTGGTTAAAGGAACGGGTCAAAATGCCCAATTCCTGGCTTCCGCCCAGGGGAACCAGGGCTTCCAGACGACCCTGGGCCAGTTGGCGGCTAGCCTCGCTGAGCTGCTGAACAGGACGGGACAGCCACCGGGCCAGGACAATGCCCACCCCAAGGCTCCCCCCCGTTGCTACCAGACTTAGCAGCATCGTCGATCGCACATTGCGGTAAATATGCCCCATAAAATCCGCTTCCGGCACCACCACCACCACCAGCCAATCCACTCCTGACACCGTTGTCAGAGGCGTAATCTGCAAAAACTGCCGATCGCCGTCAATCACAACATCATACTGGGCACTAGACTGGACTTGCTGCCAACTACCCAAGCGATCGTATAAGTATTGAGTTGACTGGCGAATCAGGGCTGTTTGACTGTTCTGGGCAGCGATGCGTTGGGGATTTTGGCCCTCGGCATGGTTCTGGAACAGGGGATCCTGGGCCGAAGTGGCAATGAGATAGCCCTCTCGATCGAGAATATAGACTTCTCCCGTTTTGCCAATCTCTAAGGCTTCTAAAAAGCGGCTGATATCCAATAAAGTCAGCGATACACCCAGAACCCCCTGGAATTCACCCCCCGGATCGTAGGCCCGTTGGGCCGCATCGATCGACAACTGATTATGGGACCCCACCCAGGGATAAACCGGACTCCACGTCGGAGCAGCGGCGGCGATCGCGGCTTGATACCAAGGCCGATCGCGGACATCCACCTTGGGTGAAATCGTCGGAGAGCCAACAATCTGCCCCGCTTCGTTGGTGGGATACTCATACAACTGCCCTTGGGTCGTTTCATCAGAAACCCCCACCACCAGTTCACCCGTTGGCTTGCGCTCTACTCCCACAATGTCTCCATCCGGTGCCCCCAAATAGATATAGCTCACACCGGCAAATTGACGACTTTGGTGCCAAAAATAGGTCTGAAGCGCTTCAAAAGAGCTTGTATCCAAATGCCCCAGCCGAATCGCATCGGCATTAACCTGGTTAATGACCTGGGGCAGGGTTAGGTAATTTTCAAGGCGCTGGAGGGTGTGTTGGGTCACCTCGTTGCGCAATTGGCGAGTAATATCGGCAACGGCCCGCTGACCGGTGCGAAAGGAAAGGTAGCCCACGATCGCTTCCACTGCGAGAATCTGGACCACAAAGGGAATGATCAAAACAGTGCGCAGGGGCAATCGGCCCGTCAAACGGTGGAGGGGGAGCAGTCGGGGAATCACTGGCGTGGGGGGCGATCGGGTAGATAGGGCGATAGCCAAGGGGTGCAGGTCAGCCCGGAGGGGCAACCGGCGGATGAGGGGTCAGACCCTCGACAAGGGCAACCTCTGGAGGCAGTATAGCGGATCCCCCGATCGGTT
>JAYKJG010000160.1:0-6351 GCA_035286285.1 Prochlorothrix sp. | reverse complement strand
CATGTTTCAAGGGTCTGGAGGTTCACAGGATAATGTATAAAATTACACCTCTAAAGTCAAAATTAGAGCACCTGGAATTTTAACCTTGATTGAGCTTAATCTAATTTACTGTAACACCTTTTGCCAGTTCTTTGCCAAGACCGGGGGAAGCTTGCTGAGGATTATGTTGCTAGGGGGTTTCCAACAAGGCCCACGGGCCATAGCAAGCGATCGCCGCTGTATTGCCTTGCTGATGCTCTAACCACGCCCAAAGTTGATCGCCGTAGGAGAAGTGCCACCATTCCCTAGGATGATTTTGAAAGCCTGCCCGTTGCATGGCGTTTCTGAGGGTTAAGCGGTTGTGATGGAAGGTCTCAGCGTCAAGATTACGGGGTCGATCGGTGGGTTGTGCCTCCGGTGCAAAGTAATCTGGATAGGAGCGTGGAGAACATTCGTCGATGGGAGATCCCAGGTCTAGGGGCTGGTTTTGGGTCAGATCAAGAAGGGTCACATCTAGGGCTGCGCCTGTGCTGTGGGGTGGGGGCCGATCGGGGTCGGCGACTGGTTCTGCCCAAAATTGATGAACCTGCTGGTGGAGTTGCTGGGTTTGCTCTGGGGTAAGCTGGGCAGGATCGAGGTTGTGGGCCTGGGCAAAGCTGTGGGCCAGTTCGCGAAAGGTGTAGTCCACCATGAACTGCTGCACAGACAGGGGCCGGTAGGCATCAAAGAGTTGCAGGCTGAGATGGGGAGTTTGCTGCTGAAGCCAGTGTTGGGCTTGGAGGAGGCGATCGAGGACTCCTGAGCGCAAAAAGAAGGGGGATTTGTCGCCATAGGGGGCACCTAGGGCGTGGTAGGGGTGCGGTTCCACAACGGTAATTCGATCGAGGGGTATGGCGACTAGGGGTTCACCGCACTCGACGATCGGGAGTTCTAAATGGGGTTTTGCAACCATACCGGCGGGGTCACCTGTGAAGAACGCAGACCAAAATCAGAGCGATATAAATTCTAGACGGTAGTGGCTCCGGTTTAAGCACCTGCAAGTTTTCCCTATCCAAGCTAAAGAAAACTTTAATCTAAAGTCGGCTAAACCCCAATAGATCAATCGTGTGCTTATTAAAAATCTTTTCGGGAAGCAGTCATTGCAAACTCATCCATGCCTCTACAACGTTCGTAGGACTTAAAAACTGGAAGACTCTAGAACTTGACAGGACGTTGCAAACTCATCTGCCTGTAAGGCAAACTTAACCTACTTTTACGCTTTTCGCAAGGGGTCGATCGCGGGGGCGCATCGCAACTTTAAAGGGGGCTTTGGGCCGTTTTGAACTGTTTTAAGGTGGCTTGGGTGAGGTTGAGGATACGATCGATCGGCCACCCCTCCCCCAGATTTCCCCCTGATTCTGACCCAAATTCAGCCTCAATTGCCCGCAACCACAGCAAATACTCGACATTTCCCGCTGGACCTGTAATCGGTGAAGCCGTTAGCCCCTGGATCTGCCAGCCCTGGGCTTGAGCCGCGTGACAGACCCGATCGATCGCCCCCGCCTGCGCCCTAGCATCCCGCACCACTCCATTTTTGCCCACATTCTCCCGCCCGACTTCAAATTGTGGCTTAACCAGTAGCACGGCTTCCCGTGGCGTTGCCAGCAAGCCCCAGAAGGCCGGTAAAACCTTGGTGAGGGAAATAAAGGACAGATCGAGAACCCCAAAGTCTGGCCACAGGGGACCGATCGCCGCTGGCGTTGCCGATCGCTGCCCCTCAGGGTCCAAGCTGGGGCTACAGTCAGGATCCGAGTCAGGGCTAACAGCCGCAGGGGGGACGGCACTAGGGCTATACAAGTCCTCCGGCTGAAGATGGCGTAAATTGGTTCTTTCGCGCAAAATGACCCGTGGATCTGTGCGAATCTTCCAATCCACTTGGCCATAGCCCACATCAACACCGTAAACCTGCTTTGCTCCCCGTTGCAGCAAACAATCCGTAAAGCCCCCCGTGGAAATGCCCCCATCCAAGCAGACCCGATCGGCCACTTCAATTCCAAAGGTCTCTAAGGCTTTGGCCAACTTTTCCCCCCCACGGGAGACATAGGGCGGCTTCTGGCGCAGCACGATCGCCGCCTCGATCGCCACCGTCGTCCCTGGCTTGTCCACTACGCAATCATTGACCTTCACCTCCCCCGCTCGAATCAGCCGCTGGGCCACCTGCCGCGACTCACACAGGTTCTGCTCCACCAACAACAGATCCAGCCGCTGTTTTGCCACTTTTGCCATGGAATCCCTCCCGCACGTCCTGAATGTTCTGAATGCTCTGAAATCTGTTGTGCGCTTAAGGGGGCGACCCTGTATGAGGCGGGTCTAAGTCCTCGATCGCCTCACAATATTTTTCCAGCAAATCCAGCCGTTGTTGCATTTGCGCCAGCCGATCGAGGCGCTTCTCCGCTTGCCGTGCTGTTTTCAGAAACATTGCATCCAAACTTAACAGCCGCATTTGTTTAGCAATTTCCGTTTGCAGAGACTGGAAACGGGCCGCAAGGGGATCCGTAGCCGGGGCCGGGGCGGGCAGGATTTGGCTGTGGTACTGGGCTTGGAGGTGGGTTAGGGCAGCCGCAAGGCTGGGCCGATCGTCCTGGAGTTGGGGCCGCAGGGCTTGCAGGTTCGATCGAAACTGTTGATGGGCGATCGCCATGGGGTTAGCCAAGATAAAGATAGGGGAGCACCGAAGAGGGCGGGTTTAGAAAGTTTTGGGACGATCGTCGGTAGGGGCAGGTTTTCGAGACAATTTAGGATATTTACCCGAAATTTCTATAAACTTGCCCTGGGTTTTGGCACGGAATGGGTTTTGGCACGGAAGAGGGCGGGTTTAGAAGGGTTTGGGACGATCGTCCGTAGGGGCAGGTTTTCGAGACATTTTAGGATATTTAGCCGAAATTTCTATAAACCTGCCCTGGGTTTTGGTACGGAAGAGGGCGGGTTTAGAAGGGTTTGGGACGATCGTTCTACATTTTGGGAAAAACCCGCCCCTACGATTGGGTGGGGTTATTGGGCGGATCCCATCAGCAAAAAGGCGGCCCAATCCTGGGGATCGGGGGTTGTGGCGGCGGTGGTGAGCATGGCTTGGCGGAGGGCGCGGGCCTTGGGGGCGGGGGTGTTGGGGGGTTGGTTTTGGAGGGCTTGGTAAAAGGCGACCATGAGGGTGGCGGTGGGGGCATCGGGGACGGCCCAGAGGGAAACCAGGACGCTGGGGGTTCCGGCGGCGAGGAGCGATCGTGATAACCCAATCACCCCATCTTCCGTGAGGGTGCCCCGTCCAGTGTTGCAGGCACTGAGGACGACGAGATCAGCCTGTAGGCGGAGGTCTAAAATTTCGCTGGCGGTGAGAAGACCATCGGGGCGGGCTAGATCCCCCTGGTAGGGGACATTGGGAGCGAGGGCGATCGCGCCGGGAACCGCTAGATCCAGGGCTTCCAGTTCGTCCAAGAGTCCATGGGTGGCCAGGTGAACCAGGGAGGCTTGGGGCAGGCGATCGAGGACGGCGGCTTCGGTGGCTTCCGCCCCCAACAGGGGACGCACCCCCAAGAGTTGGCCGATGGTTTGGGCTTCGGTTTCGGCTCCGGGGAGGGGTTGCAGGGTTAGGGGTGCGGCTCCGAGGGCGGGGGGCAAGCTGGGCATGGTGGGGTTACCGACGATCAGGGCTTGCTGGGGGTTGAAGGGGTGGGGGGTGGGCTGGCTCAGGCTGAGGGCTTGGAGGGAGGGGGCTAGGCTGAGGGTGTGGTGTTGGATGAGGCGATCGCCGGTGGGGGTGGGCAGGGCGGCAAAGGGGACGAGGAAGAGGCTACGGTGGGGCACGATGATCACGAGGTCATCGGGATCGGGGGGGAGCAGGTCGGCGATCGGGGCGATGAGGATGTTATAGGCTTCGGCTAGGTAGAGATCCCGTTGTTGACCGGCTTGGGCCTGTTGGCGAATTCGTTCCAGGCGATCGCGGGGGTTGCTGCTGCGGCTAGGGTTCTGGCTAGTGTTTTGGTTACTGTTCTGGTTACTGTTCTGGCTAATATCCCGGTTACTCTCACTTTGTAGGCCAAAGGCATTGGTGCCGGGGTTGAGGCTGTCCCGTAGTTGCTGGATCAAATTTTCCAGGCCATTCCCCCCCCGATTTTGTCCCCCTGGGTTGGAATTACTGGAATTGCTGGAATTATTGCCATTAGCGGGAGTATCAGGCCGATCGGGGGCTGTTAAATTTTGTAAATCTTGGGTGCGTAAAGTCACCACCCCATCGGGCTGAATGACCCAAATTAACAGACGATCGCCCACCCATGAATACTCCACCAACGTCGCCTG
Organism: Prochlorothrix sp.; assembly: GCA_035286285.1. GTDB lineage: Bacteria > Cyanobacteriota > Cyanobacteriia > Prochlorotrichales > Prochlorotrichaceae > Prochlorothrix. The sequence continues at coordinate 2,040 of JAYKJG010000160.1, read as the reverse complement.
TTGCTCCTGAGCCAAGCGCCGCATCTGGGCCACCGTCGGGGGATCCACCTGCTGCAACTGCCCCAAAGCCATAGCCCCCTGGCGACGAGCCATCAACTCCACAAACGCCCGCGCCCGCCCCCGCTCCGAAGCCTCCAACGCCGCCTCCGGTTGCCCCTGGGCCAACAAACTTTCCTGCAATAACCCATAGCTCGCCGCCTGGGTCTCAAACAACGCCACCTTATTCTCATCCGTTAAACCAGGGCGCAGGGCTTCCCATTGGGCGATCGCCGCCAATAATGCTGCCGTCGCCTCCTGGGGACGATCGGCCTTCAGCAAGGCTTGCCCCTGGCGATGTAACACCATGCCTTGCCCCACGGGATCCCCACTTTGCCGATGGAGCGCCAAGGCCCGATCGTAGGTCGCCAGCGCCTGAGCCGAATCCCCCAAAGCCTCCTGGGCTTCCCCTAAATAGGTCAGGGCTTGGGCTTGGCCCGCTTGATCCCCCATTTGCTCCGCCAAGGCCAAAGACTCCTGCAATACCGTCACCGCCGCCCTGGGCAGATTCGATCGCCCATAAATTAACCCCTTCGTGGCCAAACTCACCCGCTGACCCCCCATTTTGCCGGGATATTCCTCCGGAATCAGCCCATAGCGCTCTAGGGAACGATCGATCGCCTCCAATGCCGCCTTTTGATCCCCCTGTTGGCTATATAGCACCGCCAACCGCTGATATAACACCGCCTGATCCCGGGGCAACTGATACAGCCCCCCCTCCAAAGGAATCGCCCCCGATCGCTCCTGCTCTGCCAAATTCTCCAGAGCCTTCTCCAGCCAGATCACCGCCTGATCATAGCGACCTAAACGCTGGTACACCTCCCCCAAACTCGTCAAACTCACCCCAATGCCCTGGAAATCCTGCAACCCCCGCCGCAACTCCAACGCCCGCTGGTACAACGCCAACGCCTTGGCATACTGGCCCAACTGGGTCGCCATATCCCCCATGCGGTTGAGGGCATCCCCTTGGCGCTGGCGATCGCCCCCCGCCTCATACACCGCCAAGGCCACCCCAAAGCCCTCCAGCGCCGCCCCAAACTCCCCCCGGTTGGCCGCCGCCTCTGCCATGGCATACCCATCCTCCCCCTCATCGGAAAACAGGCACACTGTCACCGGCTCCACCGGGCATTTTTTCGGATTAATGGGGTTATCCAGGGCAATTAAGCTCCTTAAGGCCGTCAGCCCCCCCAAAGAACCCAGATCCCGCACCTGGTTCTTCTCAATCACCAAATAGCTCAGCCCCGTTAGCCCCGCCAAGGGGGAAATATCCGTAATTTGGTTCCCCGCCACCAACAAAAACTGAAGCTGGGTCAACCCCGCCAAGGGGCTTAAATCCTGGATTTGATTAAAACTGAGATCCAAACTTTGCAGATGGGACAAACTGGCCAAGGGACTCAGATCCGTGAGATTTTGCCCCCCCAACCCCAAGGACACCATTCCCGCCAAGCCCTGGGCCGCCGCCCCGCAGTCCTCAGTTCCCGCCTGGGCCAACAGCGCCGCGATCGTCCGTTGCTGTCCTGGGTTGAGGCGATCGGCCTGCTGGCACCACTCCAAAAACGATCGCGGCTCCTGAGCCATGGCTGGGGCCACCCAACCCAAGGCGAGGGCCACCCCACACCCCCCTGCCCAGCCCGTCAGACCAAAAAAACGCATCAAGTTCATGGGGGATTCCTCCATAGGGTTAAGCCTGTGTGGAGATCTTATTTTGTCTCCAGCAAAACGGGGGGTTCCCCTACCAGAATTATTTCACCCCCAACGCAGGATTGCTGAACCCTAGCGCAAGATTTTCTGGCCAGAGCAGCGGCAAAAGTAATTCTGTGGTGTAACCTATGGGCAACCTGCTGTACCCACTCAATGCAGCCCCCCTGAGCCACCAGGTCCCCAAGCCTCCATCCCGCTGGCTACCGTCCCAGCCAACCCCTACCGCCCCTTGCCCTTCGCCTTCTGCGCTGGTTTAACCTCCGCCCTGAGGAAGTGGAACGCACCCTGTTGATGTTCATCTTC
>JAYKJG010000159.1:0-6037 GCA_035286285.1 Prochlorothrix sp. | reverse complement strand
GGGAATCCCAATGCCTGTATCCTGTACACTGCCCTGGAACCAGTCGCCGTCTTCCCCCTGCAACCACTGACCCCGGACCACAATCTCCCCCGTCTCCGTAAACTTGAGGGCATTGCCAATTAAATTCATGAAAATCTGCCGTAGTCGCACCGGATCGCCAATCACCTGGCTAAAGGTGACTTTGCTTAAGTCCAGGACCAGGTTTAAGCCTTTTTCCTCTGCCTTAATCGCCAGGGCTTGCATCGTGGCACTGATGCAGTCGTAGAGATCAAACTCAATTTGCTCTAGTTCTAGCTTTCCGGCTTCAATCTTGGAAAAGTCCAAAATATCGTCAATTAAGGCCAGCAGAGACACGGCACTGGACTGGGCTAGGTGGGTTTGGAAGCGCTGTTGTTCGTCAAGGTTGGTTTTCTGAAGTAGCTCCAACATCCCTAAGACCCCATTCATGGGGGTCCGAATTTCATGGCTCATGGTCGCCAAAAAGCTACTTTTAGTTGCCGTAGCCTCTTCAGCAACTTTCTTGGCCTTTTCAGCGGCTTCTTTGGCTTGGAGTAGGGCTTGCTCGGCAACTTTACGATCGGTAATATCCTTGGCAGTCCCCACCAGCCGTTTCACGCTTTTGTCTTGGCCCCGCTCCCGCCGTCCTCGCCCTTCATGATAGCGGTAGTCGCCGTCGGGTTGCCGTACCCGATAGTCCACAACGTAAAAGCCCCCCACCTCGATCGCCTGCTGAAGGGCAGTGGTTACCGAGAGCCGATCGTCGGGATGGATTAACGTGAGCATCGTTAAATAGTCAATTTTGCCGAGGGCAGGGTCTAGGCCCAACAAGCGAAACAGTTCCGGCGACCCCGTTATGACGTTGTGCTCTAGATCTAGCTCCCAGCTACCCAGTTGGGCAATGGCTTGGGCTTCCTGAAGGGCAGCGGTTTTTTGGGCCACTTCCTGCTCCAGTTCACTGTGGTAGTGTTGGCGCAACTGCTCAGCTTGCTCCAGTTCTGCGGCCAAGGTTTGAAAGGCTTGGGTTAGGGTTGCGACCTCTTGAATAGCAGAGGTTTGGACAGGAAACTGAAAGTCCCCTTGGGCCAGTTGTTGAGTCGCACGGGTTAAATCACTCAGCGATCGGATCATACGGCGAGAAGTCCAGACACTGACGGCGATCGATCCCAACAACACCCCACCACTCAACCCAATCAAACGCCGTAAATTCGCTTGCAGGGCTGTCGTAATGCGCGACTCTGGCATAATCGACATCACAAACCAATGTAAGCCATATTCGTCCTGGTAGCAGGCTATATGGACGTAGTGGCGATCGCCCGCCACAGTTTCCACCCACACCCGATCGGGCTGTATTTTTAACTGCTGCTCTAGCCCCGCCAAACTGCCATAGCGCTCTAGTAACCGTTCCGTCAACGCCCGCATCGTCGGATTGGGGTTGTCCTGAATGAGGGGAACTGCCGCCGAATTAGACGCAGATACAGCCGAGTTAACCGCAGAAGCCGACGCAGCAGGCCCAGGCGCTTGGGGGTCTACGGCCTGGGGCGCAGAGGAGGCCAGTAGGTGCCCCGCAGCATCAAACATCAACAAGTATCCGTGTTGTGAAAAGTCTAACTCCTGAAGGAAATCACTGAGGGTAGAGAGTTCAAAACCAGAGTAAACTACGCCTTGGAACTGTTTTTGCTGATCGTAGAGGGGCGCTGTAGCTGCAATCCCAATCATGTCAGGAGAAATAAGATAGGGAAACGGGGACGACCAAGACTGTTTTCCCTGATCCTTAGCCCAGCGAAACCAAAAGGGTTCTATTTTTCCGATGGGAAAGGCATAGAGGGGATCCCCGATCGGTTGGCCTGTGGCCCCGTCTGCCAAGAAATAGTACCGGTTGACCTGACGATCGTGGGGAGAGAGCGCAGTCTTTGATAGGACCAAATCATTGAGCGCTAGGGGTTGCAGAGAAAACTGATTAGCACGATCGCGCATACTAGTCGAGCTAAGGCGCAGGTAAGATCGTTCTTGTCCCTGTGGATCTCGGAAATATAGTCCAGTCAGGTACGGGGAGAAGCGAATTTGCTGCCAAAGATAGTTTTTAATTTGGTCGGGATTCTCTAGGTTTAGTTTCTCAGACTCCACCGCTATCTTGAACTGAGTCACGGCCTGTTGCTGCGCCTCCAGACGGGGCTGAAGATAGCCATGCACCCGCAGGCTCACCTCTGCTACTAGCTCCTGGGCCACCTCTCCCACTGCCGTCTGGCCACTGCGGTAAGACAAATATCCAACTAAGCTGATCACCCCTAACACTTGCACAGCAACTTGGGTGGTCAACAGTACATAGAGGGGAAACTGTCTGGTCATACGTCCCGGCAAGACAAGGGTTGAGCTAGACTGGATTGTACAACTCGTTTGGCTCCACTCAAGATAGCCGCAATAGCCGCGTGGAACCGTCAGCAAATATACCCGACATTTACTACAAACAAGTGGTACAAGGGAGCTTACTGGGGGGAAAAGCCCAAGATTTGTAGCAGATCAGGGAGGGTGGCGGCTTGGGTGGGGAGGCCAAAGGTAGCAGGGCTGACGGGGTGTGCGTGGGTAAAGTGGCGGTAGTTAAGGCAAAAGCGGTCCCAGGGGGCCATTTGGATGCGAAAAACCTTGATAATCACTTCAGCAAGGGCGATCGACAGGGGAATTCGGAAAAAAATGCGGTGGCCAAAGTAGGCACAAAGCTGACCGATCGCCTGATTAACAGTCGTAGCCGCACTGCCCAGCACCAGCTTGGGAATGCCGCTAGAGGCTAGACGGGGCACGGCTTCCGGATGCTGCACCAAATGATAAACCACCTGCCCCAGATCGGCCCCATGGACAAAGTGAAAGCTAGCATCGGCCTTTAGGAATCGCGCCAGCCAGAGCCAGCGCAAAACCTCCGGCAAACCGCTGGTAATGTGGGATTTAGGCTTAATTTCATCGCCCCCAAAGACCAAAGTCGGGAACAGAGCCACGATCGGCGCAATCTTACCTTGTTGAGCCTGTTGCTCTAGGTTTTGCAGGGCGATCGCCTTGGTGCGAATATAATCAGTCCCCAAGGCGGCGGCTTGGGGCAGAAGCTGATTTTGGCGATCGAGAATACTTTCCGTTGAAAAATACAAAATCTGCTGGCAAGGTCCAGCACTGAGATATTGCACCAGTTCCAGGGTTTTGGTCACATTGACATCATAGGTCTCCACCGCCCCACCCCAGGAGGTCGCCAGCAAAATCCCAACATCCATGGTTTTGAGCAAGTCCCGGTGTTGGCCAATTTGCCTTAAGTTGCCCTCTACCACGGTAATTCCCGGCCTGACGCTCAAATCCAGCTTCAGCTTGTCGGGGTTGCGCACCAGGAGAAATAGCTCATGGTTAGTCTGTTGAATCAGGGCTTCGGCGACGTAGTGACCAAGGCAACCGCTGGCTCCGGTGATGAAAATGCGCTTCATAAAGACGATCGGGGAATTGAGGGCTGCGATCGATCCTAGAGCAGGATGGCCCCAAAGCCTCAAGGGAAGTTGCTAAATCTTCCCCCATGCTAAACTCGGAGCAGCAAACCCTAGGGCTTACAGGAGTTTGGGACTCATGACGATCGCCACCACATCAACCCCCACGGCAACGCCAGCACCAACAGTCCATCCATCAGCGCCTCTCCTGCTGGATATTAGCCATGTGGCCCTGAAGGTGACCCCAGACGACTTCGATCGGCTCTGCATTGATAACCCCGACCTTCGCCTAGAGTTAACCAAAGATGGAGAACTGATTGTTATGACTCCAGCAGGGGGCGAAAGTAGTGAAAAAAACCTTGATCTAGCCCTAGAGGTGGGTATCTGGAACCGCAAAACGGGTTTAGGACGTGCCTTTGACTCCTCTTGTGGATATGACTTCACGGCGATCGGCGGCGGCAAAGTTGCGCCCGATGTGTCCTGGATTGAGAAATCTCGCCTAGAGGGCGTGGATATTGTTGGATTTATTGCGATCGTGCCGGATTTTGTCATTGAACTGCGATCGGCCACCGACAACCTCAAGCCACTGCAAACCAAAATGCAAGAATACCAACGCCTAGGCGTGAAACTAGGATTACTCATTAACCCCCAGAGTCAGCAGGTTGAGATTTATCGCCCAAGGCAGGAAACCGAAGTTTTGGCATCCCCCAGCGCGATCGACTGCGGCGATGTCATGTCCGGTTTTGTCCTCAGCCTTAGCCGCATTTGGTAACTCAACCCTTGCAATCTTCATGATTGCTTTGTGGGATGGGCCTCTGGCCCGTTCACTTCACCAGTCGATCGGGTCTTGGCCGTGGGCTTGGAGCGCTTGGTTGGTTTGGGAAAAGGGGCGACTGCCAAAAAAGCCATGGCGGGCGGAGAGGGGCGAGGGGTGGGCGCTGGCGAGGACCGTATGGCGGGGGTTGATAAGCTGCTGCTTACGGCGGGCATAGGCTCCCCAGAGGATAAAGACCGTATGAGTGGTGCGATCGCTCACGCTACGAATCACCGCATCGGTAAAGGTTTCCCACCCCCGATCTTTGTGGGAATTAGCTTCCCCCTGGCGCACCGTCAGCACTGCATTGAGTAACAGCACCCCCTGACTCGCCCAATGGCTTAAATCACCGCTTTGGGCTGGCTCCTGGCCCAAATCTGCCTGCAACTCTTTGAAAATATTGCGCAATGACGGCGGCAGGGGCAATCCTGCGGGAACCGAGAAGGCTAACCCCTGGGCTTGGCCCGGTCCATGGTAGGGGTCTTGGCCCAGGATCAGCACCCGAACCCGATCGGGTGGCGTTAACTGAAAAGCTCGAAAAACCTGGGCTTCCAGCGGAAAAATAGTATATTGCTGCCGTTCCTGCTGAATAAAGTCTTTCAGCACCAAAAAGTAAGGTTGTTCCAACTCTGCACCAATCCAGGCTTGCCAGTCCCCTAAATCTAACCAGGAGGCTTGGGTGAGTTCATGGCGATCGGGGGAAGTCGTTGGGCTAGACTCTGGAATTGATTGGGAGAGTGGGATTACCGGCAGTATTTCTAGGATTTGTGCGGGTTTACCAGGATCTTCTACCGTTAATAAACTGAGTTGCTGCAACGCTGCTGGGTCTGGTATTTGGCGAGGTGGGACAATCGAAGGGGTCACCCCAACCTGGGGGCAGAGATCCTGAAGACAACAGCGATCGCATTGGGGCGTTTTGGCCTGACAAACGTGCCTCCCGTGCAAAATAATCGCATTCCCCCACTGAATCCAGTCATCCTGGGGAATTAGCGCCATTAAATCAGCCTCGATCGCCTCCGGTTGCTGATGCTGCGTTAAGCCCAGCCGCTGATTGACCCGAATGCCATGGGTATCGATAATAATCCCGGATGCTTGATTAAATGCACAATTCAGGACAACATTAGCAGTTTTACGACCCACTCCGGGCAGCATCACCAGATCCTCCATCCGGGGGGGCACTTTTCCCTGAAAGTTGGCAACCAGTGCGGCACAGACCGCTTGGACCGTAGCCGCTTTGCGGCGATAGTAGCCAGTGGGTTGCAGCAGAGTTTCCAGGCTGGGGCGATCGGCCTCCGCCAGGGCTTGTACCGTTGGATAAGCCCGAAATAGAGCAGGAGTCACCTGATTAACCCGTTCATCGGTGGTTTGGGCCGCTAAGATTGCCCCAATCAGCAACTGCTCTGGGCTGGTCCAATTCAGGGCATAGGTGGCTTTGGGGTAGTGTTGGTGCAACCGTTGGAGGAGGGGCTGAATCAGAGCAGCGATCGGGGCCATAGCAGGGCAGTAGCAATCTAGACTATACGTACTATTTTAAAGCAAAAACCCTGGTTTCTTATGGGGCATAGTCCAGAATTTTGAAACCTCAGGCACAGAAACCGGGGTTTTGCTACAACACTGCAAAAACAACAAAGAACCCTGGTTTGGGTGCATTTCACTTTGGAACCCTCGGCCTAGGGTAGGGGTCGCGCCCCCGTGCCGACCCTCTTAGCGGCCCAAAACCGGGGCAACCACGGGGGGATTGCCCCTACCAAAACGAATCGAGATTAGT
>JAYKJG010000158.1:0-15970 GCA_035286285.1 Prochlorothrix sp. | reverse complement strand
GATTCTAGGGGAAAAGTGGGAGATGTGGTGATTTGGCAGTGGATTTGAGTAATTTGATCTAGAAATTGTCGAAAATTCAGCGGCTGCTCTGGATCTGACATCAAGGGCCGGATTTGCGATCGCAGGGCCACAATTTCAGTCCCCGGACCCACCGGACGCAGGGCTACATCCCGATCGCCCTGATTCCCCCGATCGCCCTGGCCCCATCCCCCCTCTGGGTTCCACTGCTGCCATTGATTTTGGGGGTAGCCAATGACTAAATCGGGCTGATCGCTGTAGCGGTGCAAAAAGAGCAAGAATACCGCTAAAAGTGCCTGTTCTAAGCTACAAGCTGCTTCCTGGGCTAAATTCAGCAGGGATTGGTGCAATACTGGCTCCCATTGGAAGGTTATGCCACAGCGTTGAAAGCGGGGCTGGGACGGTCGAGGCCGATCGCTGGGCAATTCCAACAGCAGCGGTGCGCCCTGCAAGTGCTGGATCCAAAATTCAAGGGTTGCAGCGGGAGTAACGAAGGGAGTTTTAGCCTGAACGGGCTGTTGCGATCGGGGTGATGGGGGCTGCGATCGGCCTTGGGATCGATCGCGGGACTGATCCAACCCTTGGGGCTGCGATCGGTTCTGCGATTGAGCCTGCGATCGATCTAGAGACCAATCCCGCGATCGGGACATCACCCCTCGCTGCCCTGCATCTAGCTGGCTCTGGCCCCGCAACTCCCCATAGATCACCCCTAACTCCTGCCGCAACTGCCCCACCGACCACTCATCCACCACAATGCCATGGAACACCATCACTAAAGCCGCCTCGGTCTGATCCGGGTGCAGTTCACCTTGGAACGGGCCGGAGGCCCATCCCATAACGGCTCTGTTGTCGGATAGCCGCATTTCACTCTGGAACGGGCCGGAGGCCCATGGCACAACTCCTCTGTTGTCGGATAGCCGTTCCGGCTGTCCATCGGCAACCGGGAAATGCACCCTCTGATCCGTGATCCCGCTATCCATCGCCCCATTATCCATCGCCCCATTATCCATCGCCCCCCGACCGATCGCCTCCTGACGGGTTACCCCGCCCACTGGCCCTCGCTGCCACACCACCACCCCCGATCGCACAGGTGGCCCTTGACTTAAATCAAAAACTGGATTCAAAAGGGGCCGTAAAATCTCCAAAAATGAAGCCGAATCGCCCTGGAGGCCAGACCCGTAATATTCTGGCAACTCTAGCCTGAGATTGGGCAAAATAACCGCTTGGGGCTGGCCCTGGACCAAGGGAAAATAGGTGCGCAGGCTAGGATGGCGATCGATCACCTGGTGCAATGCCTGCTCTAGGGCTGCACGATGCCACGGGGATCCCAAGGGCAACGTCAGCAAAAGATGATAAACAGGCCGGGGCCATGCCCGCTGCTGGGCCAACCACAGCCGCTCCTGATACACCGACAGGGCACGATCGCGGGCAGAAGACGTTGCAGGCGTTGCAGGCGTTGCAAAAGAAGAGGGGGTCACAATGGGGACAGACAAAGGGGTAGAGGGTGTTAATAAAGATGAGCAGCGACAGCCGTGCCCAGGGAGCGAGGGGCATCTAGCAAGGCTAGCAAGTCGAATCATAGTTTGTCGTGACGGGTTGCCCTGGCTTGAGTCGCGACTTGTAAAACGGGGGATCGGCCTGTGAACCTACCCTTTCCCGCCAAAATAGAGATGGACCCTTAACCTTAGCTTGCTTTATCCTTGGCGTGTTGTAACCGGAGTTTCCCCCCTTTCCAGTTCCGGCTAACCCGATCGTGAAACGATGGTGAACTCATGGTAAAGGTGAACTCATGGTGAAATTCAATGGCATTCCCCCCCTCTGGGCCAAGGTCAAGGACTTCCTCTGGACCTGGCGAGTCGTCCTCGTTGCCACCCCATCCGTCACCCTCTTCATTTTGGTCCTCCGGTTCTTGGGCCTGCTACAGCCCAGCGAATGGTTCCTGTATGACCAATTTATGCGACTGCGACCGAGTTTGGAGCGCGACGATCGCATTGCCATTGTGGGGGTTGATGAAGGCGACTACCGCCTCCTGCAACAGGCCCAGATTGCCGATGGGGTGTTAGCGGATGTTATCACCAAGCTGCGGGAGCAAAACCCACGGGCGATCGGCCTCGACTTTTACCGCAATTTGCCCATGGAACCGGGCCACGATCGGCTCGTAGAAGTCCTCCAGACCACCCCCACCCTAGTGGGAATCCGCAAGGTCGTCGGGGAGAGCGATCGCGAAACCGTCGGTAGCTCAGAACACATCGAACAGATTGGCTCCAACGATGTCATTGAAGATGGCGACAAACGGGTTCGGCGGGGCTTAATTGCCCTGAAGCATGAGGAAGAAGGCTGGATCGCAAGTTTTAGCGTTTTATTGGCCGACTTGTACCTCGCCCCAGAGGGCAAAGGGGCTGAATTTGTGCCCCTAGATGGGGATACGCCCCTGTCAGAGGGCTGGAAGCTGCAATTTGGTCAAATTACCCTACCGGAGTTTCAGCCCAACGACGGCAGCTATATTCGGGCCGATGCGGGCGGCAAACAGATTTTGATCAACTACCAGCGGGGCCATCGCGCCTTTGAGGTGGTGTCTCTGCGTCAGGTGCTCCAGGACCAACTGCCGCCCAACTGGGCTACCGATCGCATTATTTTGATTGGCCCCTTCTCCGAAGCCGACAAAGATGACTTCTTTGTCCCCCACAGTTCCGGCTTTGTGGGCGAAGCAACCCCCATGTATGGCGTTGAAATCCACGCCCATCTCACCAGCCAAATCCTGCGGGCAGCATTGGAGGGGCAGCCCTTTATCCGCAGTTGGCCGGAGTGGGTGGAAGGGCTGTGGACTCTGGCGTGGGCCGGAGCCGGGGCCATCCTGGCTTGGTGGCTGCGCAAGGGGGAATCCAACCTCAAGCAGATTGCCAAGCACACAGCGGTTAATCTGCTCCTAGGGGGTACGTTGCTGGGCAGTACCTTTTGGCTGTTTAGCCAGTCCTGGTGGGTGCCGGTGGTGCCGCCCTTTCTGGGGATCTTGGGGGCCAGCACCGCCATCATTGGCTACGTAGCCCAAAGCGCCAATAGCATCCGCAAGACCTTTGGCCGCTACCTCAGCGATGACATTGTGGAAACGCTGCTGGAAAGTCCCGACGGCCTCAAGCTGGGGGGCGAACACCGGGTCATTACCATCTTGACTTCCGATCTGCGAGGCTTTACGGCCACCTCAGAACGATTGCCGCCCAAGGAAGTGGTGCGGTTGCTGAACTTTTACCTGGGGCACATGGCCGATGTGATTACGGAGTATGGGGGCACGATCGATGAGTTTATGGGGGATGGCATTTTGGTGCTGTTTGGGGCACCGACCCAGCGGGGCAATGATGCAGAGCGGGCGATCGCCTGTGCGATCGCCATGCAACGGGCCATGGAAACCGTCAACCGGCAGATTGAAGAATGGGGTTACGAAGACCTGGAAATGGGCATCGGCATCAATACCGGCGAAGTGGTGGTGGGGAATATTGGCTCCGTGAAGCGCACCAAGTACGGCGTAGTTGGCAGCCCCATCAACCTCACCTACCGCATTGAGTCCTACACCACGGGTGGCCAGGTCTTGATCTCGGAAAGTACCTATACAGCGGCGCAGCAGACAGGGGCAGCGGTGACGGTGCGGGGCACCAAGGAGGTCCAAGCCAAGGGAATCAAACATCCCATTACGATCTATGAAGTGGGGGCGATCGGGGGAACCTATACCCTCACCCTGCCGCAGGAGGCCCAGCAGTTTCAGGAGTTGGCCCAGCCCATCGCGATCGAATATGCCCTCTTGTCGGGCAAAAACGTTGATAACAACCTCTACCAAGGCGAAATCATGAGCCTCTCCCGCAAACAGGCCCGCATTCGCCTCTCCCAGCAACCCGGTGCCCCGATTCCGCCTTTAGAACCTCTCCTTAACCTTAAGCTCAACCTTAAGGTTAGCGCCGAAGCCGCACCGGGCATCGCCACGGAGGATGTCTACGCCAAGGTTCTGGAGGAACCCCAAGCCAGCGATGGCTTTTATCTCTATTTCACAGCAAAGTCGCCGATCGTGGCCAAATACCTGAACCAACTCTACCGATCGCCCTAATTCCCCGAATCCCTCCATCTTACTGGATGTTCTCACGGGATTTACCCTAGATTTGCGCTTTTCTGGGTATATCCCCCGATCGCCCTGTGTAGCCTAACTTGCCTATTGAGGATAAGCCGTGGCTATAGGGGTCAGCCTACCAATCAACTGAGTCATAACCACGGTGCTAGACTGCAACAGTAGAAAATTGGTAGACGCTAAGATCAGGGAAAATAATGGGCACTTCAGATCGCTGAGACCCTGATTCTGCTGTAGCCCATACCTCCCTTTTATCTGGCCTGAGCTACTAACCACGCTAACGGCTACAGGGGTCAAACCCTTGTGTAGGCTAGGTTTCAGGTTTATGGACGTAACTGGACTCGAACCAGTGACCCCATCGATGTCAACGATGTACTCTAACCAACTGAGCTATACGTCCGGGGTTCGGTTTTTCTTACCGACTTCCTACTATAGCCTAGAGCCGCACCCAAAACAAGGGGGTACTCCAAAAAAAATCAATCCCGGCCCGAAGGCAAAAAAAAGACCCCCAACAGAGCGCTAGGGGTCTTCCGTCGTTAGCTAGTCAAGGAGGAGAGATTGTCGCTACCCACACGCGGCGGTTGGGGGAGGGCAGGTTGTGATGAGTTTGCCCTGGAGAATTTCAGACCCCGTTACCCACGTATTGTTAACGAATATCTCAATATGTTAACTAAAGTAACATATTCTTTTCTAAAATGTCTACCAGTAGTAAGGATTTGCGTCCAACCTTGCGTCCAACCTTGCGTCCAACCTTGTGTCCAACCTTGCGCTGGGTGCATTTCACATTTGCCAAGGGGCGGACTAAAGTCCGCACTACGAGCCTTTTGAGCCAGGTTAGGGGCTGGCTGGCTCAAAAGTGAAATGCACCCGTCTTGTAGGGGCGCGGTTTTTGCGCCCCTGGCAGAATTTTTTGTCAGTCAACCAGCCCGTAACCTCCCATAACTCCTACAACACCTGTAAACCCCATGACCGCCTCCCCACAGCAAACCTCCACCGCGATCGCCCCCTCCTGGCGCATCAAGCTCCTCTACGATGGCCAATGCCCCCTCTGTGTGCGGGAAGTCAACTTTCTGCGCCGCCGCGATCGCGATCGGGGCTTGGTCGCCTTTGTGGACATTGCCGCCGACGACTATAACCCCGCCGACCATGGGGGCATCGACTTTGAAACTGCCATGGGGCGAATCCATGCCGTTGGGGCCGATGGCCGCATTTACCAGAATGTGGAGGTTTTTCGCGAAATTTACACGGTGCTGGGCCTCGGTTGGGTCTATGCGGTAACTCAGTTGCCTGTGGTGGGTGCCTTTGCCGATTGGCTCTATGGGCTGTGGGCCGATCGTCGCCTTGCCCTCACTGGTCGCCCGGACTTAGCCACGATCGTGGCCGATCGCCAAACTCGCCTTAGCCAAACTCCCGGCCCAGACCCCACCTGCACGGGCGATCGCTGCCAAACAGACCGGTAGCCCACTGTTTTACCAGCACGTCTTTACAGCACGTCTTTACAGCGTGTCCTTACAGGTTTTGTAAGCGCTGATTGATGGTATTGAGCATTTCCTTTAGCTCGGTGATGGCCCCTAGGGACTCCAGCGAAGGATCCCGATCGCCCTGCAAGGCATCCTGGGTACTGCGCAACTCTGACAGCTTCCGGTGCAGTTGCTGGGCAATGAGCAGCGCATCGTTTTCAAGTTTGCTGATTTGCTGCTGTTCATAAAACTTTAAAGCCGCTCCCCGCAACACCTGAAGCGTGGCCTGCTCCCCCTGAGCGCGGGGCATGATGTGAATGCGTAGTAACAGCCGCTTGTCTTGGTAGAGCCGCTCTAACTCAATGTGCTGAGTCTGGCGGAGGGGTTGGGGGGGCAACTCTGCCAGGATTTTGAGTTCTTCGATCATCCCCCGATACAGGGGCAAGTCCACCGGGTCCAAAACCGACTGCAACACCCCACTTTGACTCCAAAGAATCTTGCCAAAGGTGGTGGCTGGCTCAAAATACAGCCGACCAATACCCCCCAACAGCACCCGGCCTAGCAGTTCTTGGAGGAGGTTATGGGCGGGGAGGTCGGTGAGGGCTTCCAGGGGCTGGGTGAGGTAATAGGTTTGGAGCTTGAGGGGAGGAATGCGAGGGGGGGAGTAGGGCTGTACCAGATGCAGGGGTGGGGGCGGGGGAGCTTGGGGGGCTGCGTTTGGGGAAGGGGTCGAGATCGCGATCGAGTCCGTCGCAAGGGGATCCTGGGGGGTCATTGCAGGCCGATCGGCGGGGTTGGCTTCTGTTGCCAAGGCAGATTCCAGGCCAGATTCCAGGCCAGATCCCAAGGTGGAGGAGTAAGCCGCAGCGACCTGACGGGAAGAGGCATGGGTTGCAGCAGCCGGGGATACCGGTGCAGCGGCAGCGGCACCCAGGGGATCAACAGCAAGGTTCTGAGCAGCAAGGTTCTGAGCGCCGTTCTCTGCATTCTCCACAGATGGCTCAGCAGTCGAGTTTAGAGTCTCGGAATAGAGGGATTGGCCCAGTTTGGAGCGAATTTTAGCGCCCAGGGCAGCGTTTGCAGTTGCGCTGAGGTTGGGGGTGAGGGGGGCGGAACTGGGGCCGGAAGGGGTGCTTAAAGGCGTGGTTGAGTTGGGGAAAGCCCCGGAGCCGATCGCCGCCGTCCCGCCCTGTTCGCCCTTAGCTGTTGTCCCACGCAGCCCCTGCTCCTGCCTGCTCTTGGGGCGAGACCAACCCCCGCTGAGGGGGCCGATCGGCCCGCTGGCTCCCTGGGAGTCGTTTTGGAGGTGCTGCTGATAGTGGGCTAACTGGGCTTGCAGTAGCTCAACGCTGATGGGACGGGGCAGCAAGGTGCAGTGGATATAACCCAAGGTGCGCCGCACAAAGTTCAAGGCTTCATCATCATCCAGATCAGTCATGCCCAGCTTGAGGTACTTCCCTTCGACGGAAAGGGGCAAAATCTGGTGATATTGACAGACTTCCAAGGGAATGAGGGTTTTAATTAACCGAAATATCTGTTTCTGATTAATATCCTCCGGCGTAACCCCGGCCAAGGAAAATTCATCCAAAGCGGGATTGGAGGGCGGGTGCGCAGCGGAAAAGGCAGACGAAGGAGTCGAGGCAACCATGGGGGTGTTTACCGTAGGCGATCGCAGGTCTAGGGCTACACGCGACAGACCTTTAATTCTATTTACTGAGGCGATACACTGAAGGCGAGACACCCTGTTCCATTGAATTAAAATGCGTTTCTAGGCCGTTTCTAGGCCATCCCTAGGGCTAGGCTCAGGTTCCTAGGGCTGATAGAGCTAGGGTACAACAATGCGCCATTCGTGCAGTTCGTAGGTGACACACTGGTTTTGGACTAAGGGATCCTGGGCGACAATTGCCTCAGCTTCTGCCCGTGATTCTGCCCGAAACAAAAGCATTCCGCCCCCAAAGTCGCCCCAATAGCCCGTTTGCGCTTCATGGCCCTTGGTAATGAGGTCGCGCACATAGGCTTTATGGGCAGGAACATAGCGATCGAAGACGGCTTTTTCAACAATGCCTTTTTCGATTTTGACAAACCAGGGCATGGGCATTCAGCAGCTAAGGGGCAGGAGGGGGGAAGCGAGGGGATCGGGCAGAGGGTTGAGAACACCTAGCCCCTACCGCAACCGAGAGCCTCTTCTTCCCACTCTAGAGGACAAAACCCTCGATCGAAAACAGTCTGCCCGGTTTTTTTCAATTTCCGTAATCCTCTTCCGTTATCCTCCGGTCCCCATCCCGATGATTCGCAACTTTACCCCTGGAGGGACCACCCCACTTGGGTCGGCTGCTGATAGACCCGCCGCAAGGTATTGATATCCCGCTGGCTCACGGTTTGGGGCTGGGCAGTCTGCTCCCCATACATCACATCCTGGGGATCGAGGCTGTGGCCCCAGAGACCCAGGGCATGGCCCAACTCATGGCGGGCCGTGGTGGCCAGTTGGGCGGGGGCTTGGCCGGGACCGAGGTAAAGGGTGAATTGGGGCTGAATACGGGGGGTTGGGCTTGGGGGGGACAGCCTAGGGGCTGGGGTTGATCGATCGAGGGCGAGGCGGAATTGGTAGCGGGTTTCTGCGGTGCGGGCACGGGCGATCGAGCCGTCGTCTTGGTAGCGCAGGGGAGGGCGCGATCGCAAAATTTGAATATCAGCCCCCTCCCGATCGTCGGTCCACTCCAGCGGAATCACCCCCTGCCACGCTGTCACGGCTTGCTCCACCGCCGATCGCCACACCGCCTGCCGCTGGGCCTCTCCCGATCCCGCCACTGCCGTCTCCCCTTCCCGATACACCCGCACCGGAAACTGGGACCAAACCAAGTATCCCAAGGCCGAGGGCCGAATTTGGTCAAAATAATCTGGTCCCGCTGCGAGATCGGGAACTGCCCGATCGCGGTTAGGGCTGGGGGGAGCGGAGCGGGCAGAAAGGAGGCCGCTACCGGGGAAGGGGGGCGCGGGCTGGAGGCTGGGGGGCAGGGGATGGGCTTGGGCGGGGGGGAGCCGATCGCGCAGGGCAGATTCTGCGAGGGCCAGGGAGACAGGGGAAGGGGGGACGGTTCGATCGCCACGGGTCCGATCGAGGGCGGAAGGGCTAACGGCCCGATCGCTCACGGCCTGATCAAGAACACGATCGGACCCGGAGCCAGTCGGGGCGGCATGGGTTAGGCGGGGCAAGGTCAGGGTTAAAAAGCAGCCCAAGCTAAAGCACAGCAGCAACAGGGGCAGTTGCTGGGCCAAGGTGTGTTGGTTGGGAATACGGACACTTCGGCGCAAAGGTTGGCTTGCGGGCATAGGATGATTCAAAACGGGATGGCGTTAAGACCAGATCCGGTCAAACCGTCTAGAGTTTAGACAGTATTAGGGTGACGAGGACTCGGTTCTCTGAGTGCTATTTTCCCCAAAGTTGTAGGGATCCGCAACAATGCAACCGTTGAGGGGACTTGAACCCCCGGCACTCGTCATTAGCTCTCTGTATTACTGGGTGTGTAACACCGCAGGTTAGTTCCAGACTCCCGAAAAGGGAAACTAGGGGAAACTCTCCCCTAAATCGCCAAACCCATGGCGATCGTGCCAGTGGGCTAGGGTTTCGTTGGCGTAGCCCTCAAACGGTTGATCTTGGGGGGTATCCGGCACCGTGACCCAGCTTGCCTTAAATTGCAGCATCATGTGTTTGCGCTCTGGGGGAGTTGGGAGAGGAGTGTCGATCGCCCCCGCATAGGGATAGACAAACTCCGGCCACCGGGGATCCCAGCCCCACAGGTGACTGCCACAATTTTGGCAAAAATGCCGCTCCCCCGGCCCCTCCCGCACCAGTTCCCCCGCCGCATTGCGGTACTGAGTCCGGTAGACCTTGATATGCTCCTGGCCTTCAACCTCAAGTGTCTCCCGCAAACCCCCGATATTAATGCCAAAGCCACCGCTGCCGCCTAATTTTCGGCAAATGGAGCAGTAACAGTGGTTATAGGGATAGGGGTAGGGGGAACTGAGGGAAAAGCGAACCCGTTGGCAGTGACAGGAACCTTGGAGGTGCATGGTTTGGGGTTTGGAAGAGGCGTGCTGAGGAAGAGAGGTGCGCTGCGGCAGCAGGGCGCTGAAGGAAGAGATCAAAACGGGGTGCGCCGAGAACCGTGGCCCTAGGAAGGCTTGGAAGTCGGTTTATCAGATGTGGGCTTGGTTGTGGGTTTATCGGCGGCAGGTTTAATGGAACTCTTGGGATTTTTGGGGAGGGGGTCCACCGGGGTTTGGGGGTAGAGGTAGTGGGCGGGTAGGGGAGTGCGGCGGGTGCTGTGGTCCATCAAGATGATCTGGGACGATCGTTCTGCGTCTGTAGCGCTGGCCTGTCGCTGTTGGTAGCTGCCATCGGCCTGAAGATCCCAGGCTTGGCGATTGTCATGGAGCAGCAGTTGTAGCAGATCCTGAAGCTCTTGGCGCAGGCTGGGATCCTCGATCGGCACCACCGCTTCAACCCGACGATTGAGGTTCCGGGGCATCCAATCCGCACTGCCGATGTAAATTTCCCCTTTCCCCCCATTGTGGAAGTAGAAAATACGGGAATGCTCCAGAAAACGACCGATAATACTCATAACCCGGATATTATCGCTAACGCCTTTGCAACCGGGCCGCAGACAGCAAATCCCCCGGATAATCAAGTCAATTTGAACCCCAGCTTGGGAAGCTCGGTAGAGGCTTTGGATGATTTCTGGATCGACCAGGGAGTTCATTTTAGCGATAATTTGGCCTTGGCCCCCGGTTTTGACCTGTTTGATCTCCCGATCGATCATCTCCAACATCCGGCTGCGCATATTCACCGGGGCAACCAACAAACTCCGGTAGGACTGCTGGCGAGAGTAGCCCGTCAGGTAGTTAAAGAGATCCGTCAGGTCGGCCCCCAGTTGGTCGCGGCAACTGAAGAGACTCAAGTCGGTATAAAGTCCAGCGGTTTTGGGATTGTAGTTGCCGGTGCCAATGTGGACATAGCGGCGCAGTCCCCCGTCTTCCTGGCGCACGACCAAGGTGGTTTTAGTATGGGTTTTCAGCCCGGTGAGGCCATAAACCACATGAACCCCGGCCTGTTCCAGTTGTCTGGCCCAGTTAATGTTATTTTCCTCGTCAAAGCGGGCCTTCAGTTCCACTAAGACCACCACCTGCTTGCCATTCTCCGCCGCCTCAATCAGAGCATTGATAATCGGAGAGTCCCCGGAGGTGCGGTACAGGGTCATTTTAATGGCCAACACCTGCTCATCGTGGGCTGCTTGGGTGACAAAGCGTTGCACGGTCGATTTAAAGGCGTGGTAGGGGTGGTGTACTAAAAGGTCGCCCTTGCGAACTTGCTCTAGGAAGTCGCCCCCATTGTCCTTGGTGGTTTGGGCGCTAGAGAGGGTGTCGATCGATCGCAACCGAGGCGGCACCTGGGGGGACCAGGGCTTATCCTTAAGCTGGGGCAGGGGCAGGGACAGAAAGCTCATCAGATCGTGGAGACCCAGGAGGCCATCGACGGTATAAATATCCTGCTCCGTCAGCCCCATTTCCCGCGTCAGCATCGATCGCACCGACTCGGCCATGTTCCGCGTCACCTCTAGACGCACCACCGAGCCACCCATCCGCCGCTTTTGTAGCTCCTGCTCAATGGCCAGTAGCAAATCATCGGCCTCCTCCTCTTCCACATCCAGATCCGCATTGCGCGTGACCCGGAAGGGATACCAGCCGACGATCGTCATGCCGGGAAATAACGACTCCAAATTATGGGCGACCACCTGCTCTAGGGGCACCCCCGCCCAGACGATCGGCTGGGAACTCACCTTTGGCCACAGATCCTTGGGCAGCTTGATAAAGCGGGGCAACATGGCCGGAATTTTGATGCGGGCGAAATGTTCAGGATCATCGCCGCGATCGTCCTGGACAATGACCGCCAAGTTCAAGCTGAGGTTGGAAATATGGGGAAAGGGATGGCTGGGATCCACCGCCAGGGGGGTTAGAACCGGGAAAATGAATTCTTCAAAGTACTCATGGAAATAGCGCTTTAGGTCTTGGCTGAGGTCGCTGTAGTCCAAGAGGTGAATGCCTTGCTGGGTCAGGGCAGGCCGCAAAATCTGGTTAAAGTGGCGATGTTGTTCCGCAACGATAGGATTGAGACAGGCCCGAATGTCCGCCAGTTGCATCTGGGGATTGCGTCCATCGGGGGTGAATTTCTCCACTTTGGCGGCAACCTGCTGCTTTAGGCCCGCAACCCGGACCATAAAGAACTCATCCAGGTTATTGCTAAAGATTCCTAGAAATTTCAGGCGCTCTAGCAGGGGGGTACGATCGTCGAGGGCTTCATGGAGAACACGACGATTAAACTCTAGCCAACTCAGTTCACGGTTGAAGTAGTAGCGAGAGTCATCAAGATTAACTTTAGGCGTGGAGGGATTTTTGGTACTGGCCATGGGGATGTCCGATTCCGGCTTAAGTCCAGAATACCGAAAAATGCCCGGTTCCCCCGTGTGGCTGGCTACATTGGCAGGGCTGGGATTTGGGATTGCGGCATGATTGCGGCATGATTGCAGCAGTGGTTAGGGCCACTCAAGTCTCGATGTTGGATTGTAAAGGATGTTGGATTGTAAAGAGGGAGGGTTAATTATGGCTAGTGCGATGGGTCTTGCGGGGATGGGGGCGGGGGCCGATCGGCCCAAGGCGGGCGATCGCCTTTGGATCCAAGGCATTCGTGCCTACGGCTACACCGGCTACTTTGCCGAAGAGCAAAAATTGGGCCAATGGTTTGAAGTCGAGTTGGTGCTGAGCCTGGACCTACGATCGGCAGGCTTGGACGATCGCCTAGAGGCCACCCTCGACTACGGGCAAATTGTGCAACGGGTCCAAAGCTGGGTTCAGACAACCCAGGTGAAAACCCTCGAAGCCCTAGGGGAGAGCCTCTGTCAGCACCTGTTCCAAACCTACGGCCCCGACTCTGGCCTGGACCATTTGCGGCTGGGCCTGACCAAATGCAACCCGCCAATTCCCCATTTTGATGGCAAAGTTACGGTGATTTTAGAGCGATCGCGCTTGGATTACCCCAATTTCCCTCAAATGTCTTGAATCGCTTGATTGCTAGGATTTGATGACCCGGTAGCAAGGAAAGATTCAACAAACCCGATCGAATTTCAAATTCCTCCACTACAATGACCATAGCTTAATGGGGCGTTGCACCAAGATCCTAAAGCCATGTCTCAAACCCTTACCCCTTCCGCACCCCCCTCCACGGCCCAGCGCAGCGTGGATGTGGAGTTGCGCAATGTCTTTAAATTCTTTGGGAGCGATGCAGCCGTCAAGGATATCAACCTTGCCATCCACCAGGGAGAGTTTTTCAGTATTCTCGGCCCCTCTGGCTGCGGTAAAACCACCACGCTACGGCTGATTGCGGGGTTTGAAAGTCCTAGCTCCGGAGAGTTACTGATCCAAGGCACCTCCATGGGGGGCGTGCCGCCCTACCGTCGCCCGGTCAATACGGTCTTCCAAAGCTATGCCCTCTTTGGCCACATGACGGTGGCGGAAAACGTTGCCTTTGGCCTCAAAATCAAAAACCTCCCCAAGCCGGAAATTAAGGAGCGGGTTGCGAGTGCCCTACGGCTGGTGAAAATGGAAACCTTTGCCCAACGCCAACCCAGCCAACTGTCTGGCGGTCAGCAGCAGCGCGTTGCCCTTGCCCGTGCCCTGGTGAACCGCCCCGCCGTCATTCTGCTCGATGAACCCCTGGGTGCCCTAGACCTCAAGCTGCGCAAAGAAATGCAGATGGAGCTATCCACCCTGCACCAGGAGTTAGGGCTAACCTTTGTGATGGTGACCCATGATCAGGAAGAGGCGTTGAGCCTGTCCGATCGCATCGCCGTCATGAACCAGGCCAAGGTCGAGCAAATCGGCACCCCCATGGAAATTTATGAGTCCCCGGCTACACCCTTTGTAGCGGACTTTATCGGTGATACGAACTTACTAGAGGGGGTCGTCAAAGCAGCGGGCAACGATGGGGTGCAGGTGGTGACAGAGCAGGGGCTAAAAATTGCCGTGGCCCGTGCCCAAAGTCCCAGTGCGCCGCCGTTGCCCTCGGTGCAGGAGTCGGTGGTGGTGAGCGTGCGGCCTGAGAAAATTCGCCTGAGCCGCGAACCTATCAGCACAACCCCCAATTGCTTCGCCGGTCGCCTCAAAACCGTGATGTACCTGGGCACCCATGCCCACTATGTCGTGGATTTAGAGATGGGGGGGCAACTGTTGGTGCGCCAGCCCAACACCGCCACACCCTTGCCCAGCGCCGACACCCCCCTCTATGTCTATTGGGGAACCCAAGATTGTTTAGCATTGACCTAGGTTTGGGGGAGGACCAAAAATCGTGGGATTACAGCAGCGGATGCGTTCACCGATCGGGCATTCATTCAGCCCAGCAGCCTTAAACTCTCCTCGATCGCCCCGCCCCCCCCGCCCCCGGCGTGCCGGTTTGTCTCGACGGCGCTTTCTGGGCACGTCCCTCGCAGCCCTTGCCGGAGCCACCTTCAGCGGCTGCGCCCGCAGCCGGGTCCATAACCTCTCCACCCGCAGCGGTGGCGACAAGGACAAGCTTTATATCTATAGCTGGACCGGCTACACCGACGATGAGCTAACTAACCGCTTTACAGAGCAGACCGGCATTGAAGTGGTGGTGGATATCTACGACTCCAACGAGACCATGTTGGCGATTCTCCAGGCAGGGGGGGGAGACACCTACAGCATTATTTATCCCTCGGATTACATGGTGCAGCAGATGATCGATCTCAATCTGCTGACCGCCTTGGACCATAGCAAAATTGTAGGGCTGGGGGATCTGCTGCCCAACTACCAAAGTCCCGTCTACGATCCCGGCAACACCTACAGCATTCCTATTAGCTGGGGAACCACGGGCATTGCTTACAATAGCCGCGTGCTCAACACCATCCCGACGGACTGGTCCTATCTCTGGGATCACCGGGAAGAACTCAACCGCCGGATTACGCTCCTAGACGATGTGCGCGAGACCTTCGGCGCAGCCTTAAAAAGCTTGGGCTATTCCTATAACTCCACGGATCCGGCCCAACTGCAAGAAGCCTATGATCTGCTGCTGGACCTGAAGCCCGCGATCGCCTCCTTTAACTCCAGCGCATGGCGAGAGCAGTTGCTAGCCGGGGATTTAACCCTAGCCATGGCCTATTCCGTTGATGCGGGGGAGGTGGTACATCAAAATGAAGAGGTTAAATATATTGTGCCCGCCAGCGGCTCCTCCCTCTGGACGGACACCCTGGTGATCCCGTCCTCGGCCCCTAATCCCGATGCGGCCTACGCCTGGATTAACTTAATGCTGGAGCCAGAGGTAGCGGCGGCCATGATGCAGCGGTTGTTTTTCGCAACCCCCAGCCGCACCGCCTATGCGCTGTTGCCGGAAGACTTTAAGGCGGATACCACCCTGTTTCCCCCAGAGGATATTTTGGCTAAATGCGAGGGCATTGCCCCCGTGGAGCCGGAAACGGAGGAGTTGTTCGATCGCTACTGGACGCAGCTTACCAGTGGCTAAGGGCCATCCTCTGGGTTGCCGCGATCGTTGTTGCTGGGTTTGATCTATTTCGATCTATTTTGATCTGTTTCGATATCCGTCTCTTTTTTGCCAATTTCCCCTGACTTTAAGCTATGACTGCCTCTCCCCCCAGTTCGACTCCCCCCCGATCGCCCGCAGCCTTGCCCGCTTGGTTAGGGGGCGTGGCTTTACTGTTGCCGCCTGGGGTTTGGTTGCTCCTGCTGTTGGTGCTGCCCACCCTGTTTATTGTCGAGTTGAGCTTTGTCCCGGCCTGCCGCCCAGCGGACTGTCTTGCACCCTATGGGCCTGAAAACTACGTGCGCCTGCTCTTCCAAAGCGTAGAGGGGCAACTGGTCTTTGACCCCATCTATCTGCGGGTTATCCTGCAATCCTTTGGTTTAGCCGCCGCAACTACGGCCCTGTGCCTTTTGCTGGGGTTTCCCGTGGCCTACTGGCTGGCCCTTAGCTCCCCCGCCCGCTGGCGCAACCTGTTGCTGTTAGCCTTTGTGCTGCCCCTGTGGACTTCTTCCCTGCTGCGCTCCTATGCCTGGGTGACGATTTTACGATCGACCGGTGTCCTCAATAGTCTTTTGGACAGCATCGGCCTCCTCGGTCCCCTGGAAAGTCTGGGCTATCCAGAGTCTGGCCTCCTCAACCGCCCGATTGCCGTGCTGATCGGCATGACCTACAGCTATTTGCCCTATATCGTTCTGATTCTCTACTCTTCCCTAGAAAAGCTCGATCGGCGGCTCCTGGAAGCTGCCGCAGACCTGGGAGCCTATCCCCGCGTTG
>JAYKJG010000157.1:0-20296 GCA_035286285.1 Prochlorothrix sp. | reverse complement strand
CCGATCCCGCTGCCGATCCCGCTGTTGATGCAAACACGACAGAAGCCGATTCCTAAGCCGATCGAGGACAGCCCAGAATAGTGCTACC
Source organism: Prochlorothrix sp. (assembly GCA_035286285.1). Lineage (GTDB taxonomy): Bacteria > Cyanobacteriota > Cyanobacteriia > Prochlorotrichales > Prochlorotrichaceae > Prochlorothrix. Next base: position 20,208 of record JAYKJG010000157.1, on the reverse strand, counting down.
AAATCCGTTGAGCCTGAAACAGAATAAACGGGTAGGGGTCGCGCCCCCGTGCCGACCCTCTTAGCGGCCCAAAACCGGGGCAACCACGGGGGGATTGCCCCTACCGACTGGGTGGATCTGCCAAAGTGAAATGGACCCGGGCGATCGGGGGATACAGTCGGCAAGCACTCCCACGCTTTGCGTGGAAATGCGGCGAATCTCTAGTGCGGCAAATCTCTACCGCCATCAGGACTTTAGTCGCCGTATTGGCTAGTGCTGATTTTGCCCCGGAAGACAACATATTGATAGATGTTGTAGGCCAGCATAATCGGGATGAGAAAGCCGATGAAGACCAGCATAAAGACGAGGGAACTGGGGGCGGCAGCGGCTTGGTAGATGGTGACTTGGGTGGGGATGATGTAGGGGAAAACCACCAAGGCAAGGCCGAGAAAGGTGAGGACAAAAATCAAGATTGTCCAGATAAAGGGGGCAACTTCCCGTTTTTGGTTAAGGCTGCGGAGGAGTTGCCAGATGAGAAAGACCCCCAGAATGGGAATCACGGCAAAGATATAAATCAGGGGCTGGGAGAAGAGCCGATCGCGGGCGTAGTCGTAGAAAAACGGTGTGATCACCGTAATGGCGATCGCCCCCAGCAACGTGGTCCAAGCGGCGATCTTGGCGGTTTTGTAGTGGGTCTCTTGCAGAGCGCCATCGGTGCGCATAATCAGATAGCTCGACCCAATCAGAACATAGCCTTGGATTAGGGTCAGTGCCACCAAAAGCGAGGGCAAGTTCAAGCAATCCAAAGTACTGCCGATAAAATGCCCTTTTTCATCGACGGCAATCCCGGCTAGGACTCCGCCCAAAGCAAATCCCTGCCCCAGTGCCGCCAAAAAGCTCCCGGCCCCAAAGGCAAAGTTCCATAGAACCTTCTGCTGGGAGTGCTCCCGAAACTCAAAGGCAACGGCCCGGAAGATAAAGCCAAAGACCATGGCCAGAATCGGGATATAGAGGGCGTTGAGAATGGTGGCATAGGCGAGGGGAAAGGCTCCAAACAGAGCGCCCCCCATGAGAACGAGCCAGGTTTCGTTGGCATCCCAAACGTTGCCCAAACTAGTCATTAAAATGCCCCGCCGTTCTTCGCTAGAGGCTGTAATGGAGAGAATACCAACGCCTAAGTCAAAGCCGTCAAGAATGACATAGAGAAAAAGAAATAGGGCTAGGATTGTAAACCAAACCTGGGGTAGAAAGTAAGTCAGGGTGTCCATAGGGCTGGATAGGGCTAGATAGGGCTGGGGCTGGAGGCTGAGTGACTGACAAAAGACAAACCGAGGTGCAGGGGTCGGGCCAGGAAACCGGACCCCTACAGTCCCACAAGTCTTGTAGGGGCGCGGTTTTCGCGCCCAAGACAGAATTTTTTGTCTGTCAACCAAGGTTAGAGGTTTGAGTTCAGTCTTTTGGTTGCAGTTGGCGGGCAAAATGCCCCTCCTGGAAAGGGGATGGGAATTGCGGCCTTTGCAGCCTTTTTTTTACTGTTGGGCCTCAACCGGACGACGATCGGGGACAAATTCGCCCGGTTGCGCTGCTGTGCTGCCGTCCTCGCTGCCGGGAAGGGGTAGGTCCAGGTTGGGGCCGTGGTGGAGGATACGACTGCCAAAGTAGAGGGTAGACACAAAAAGCAGGCTGTAGACTACCGTAAAGGCCAGTAGAGACACTAAGACATTACTGGCGGGAAGCTGGGAAGCAGCATCACTGGTCCGAATCAGGCCATAAACAGTCCAGGGCTGGCGACCGACTTCGCGCACAGTCCAGCCAGTTTCCACCGCGAGATAGCCCAGGGGAGCCGCTAAAACCCAAGCCCACAGCAGCCATTTTTGCTGAATAATGGCCGCTGGAGCCAGCTTACCCCGCAGCCACTGGAGCAGCGTTATCCCCATTAAACCGGCAAAGAAAAAGCCAATTCCCGCCATAATCCGGAAACAGTAGAAGATTAGGCCAATCATGGGCGGTCGATCGGCGGGATCAAATTCCTTCAGTCCCAGGACTGGTTTCGACAACTCCGGCTTAAATTCCAGAATATAGCCCAAACCCTGGGGAATATTTAGCTCAAAGTCATTTTGCTCTGCTGCTGCATTGGGTAAAGCCAAAACGCTCCAGGGGGCGCTTTCTCCGGCGGGAACAGTTTCCCAGCGGGCTTCGATCGCCGCCAACTTAGACGGCTGATGCTCATAAACTTGTTCACCACTGGCATGGCCCACATAAATTTGCAGGGGAGCCACAACGATTAAGACTGCCAGTGCAATCTTGAGGGAAGCACTGAAAAACTCAGGATAACGCTCTTGGCGCTGGCCCAGGATATACCAGGCACTGATGCCGCCAATGACAAAGAGAGAGGTTTCTAGGGTTGCCAAAAACATATGGGAAACACTGTCAACCATGGCGGGGTTGAGGATGGCCTCAAAGTAGTCCCGGACAATAAATTTGCCATCAACCCATTCACCGCCGCTGGGGGTCTGCATCCAAGAATTAGCGACCAGAATCCAGAATGTAGAAAGATTTGCCCCAAATGCAACCATAATGGTCGCTAAATAGTGAATAACGGGGGGCACCCGGTTCCAGCCAAAGAGCATAATGCCCAGAAATCCGGCTTCTAACATAAAAGCCATTGCCCCTTCAAAACCGAGAATACTGCCGAATAGGTCACCAGCAGCTTCGGAAAAGGGTGCCCAGTTGGTGCCAAACTCAAATTCCATCGGTACGCCGGAGGCAACGCCAATTCCAAAGTTCAGGACGTAGAGCTTGGACCAAAAACGGGCGTGGTAGTAGTAGTCTGCTTTACGGGTCTTGAGCCAAAGCCCTTCAATAATGACGAGGTAAATGCCAAGGCCAGTGGTGAGCACGGGCCAGAGCATGTGGAAGAAACTCGTTAAGGCAAACTGCATTCGAGAGAGAACAACAGTATCAGTCCAGATTTCCATGGAGATTGTCAAATCAGAATAAGTGCATCAGAAATTGCTATAGCGATCCGACGTGAAATCAGAATCTTCTTGCTCCCCTCTCCCCCCCGTGGGAGAAGGGTTGGGGGTGAGGGGTCTTCAGATCCCAAAAGGGATCACTATAGAGGCTGTCATCATTTAATTCGAGAATTAATTCGAGAATGCCCTGGGGGTCAGAATGACAGGGTGCATTTCACTTTGGCGGGTTCACCGATTTGGGGAGGGTCAATCCCCCTGGGGTTACCCCGGTTGTGCGTCTGAAGAGGGGAACCAGGGGGGGCACAACCCCTACGGTTGCGGGTTCCAAAGTGAAATAGACCCTTTCCGTAGTATGGATCCTCGATCGCAATCGACGAACTCTTCGACCATAGAGGAAGAGAGCCTAAAAGGCCCCAAACTCGCCTTTTGGGGCTTAAATCCAAACGATGAGGCGATCGAGGCGCTGCGGAATTTCTTAACCTCTGGGGTGGTTCCCTCAGGGTTGGGGCTTGGCAATCCAGGGTCGTCCCTCAAGGGTAAGACCATGGGTACGACAGCATCGGGGAATCTGGCCGCGATGCTCCTGACGGGTGATGATGACACGCCCTAGGATGGATCCTGGCTGAAAAAGTCGGCAACGTCCGGCGCATCCGGTGCATCTGATTCCGGCTCTGGTTCCGCATCTGTCCAGAAAAAGTCCGTTTCCGCTGGTATTTCTCCCCCGAAGTCCCCCGATGCCTCTAGGGAATCCTCTGGCGGCACTACAGTTTCCGACCCTGGGGCATTGTCCCAACTCTGGGACTGTTCCACCCGCTGCACTTGATAATCCCGATATTGGGCCTGATCCGCAAAAATAATCACCTGTTGAAGCTCAACATCGTCATCGTCGCCCCACTCTAACTCTAGCTCAAAGGCACTGCGGCGGTGCCAGTTGCGATCGTAGCTGTAGTAATCCCGATAGGGGTTGTAGCTGCTGCTGCGATACCAAGGCAAATCGCGATCGCCCTCCTTGACCGTCTTGACCTTAGGGGGGGTGTTTTGGTCCACCTGGGCCGCACAGGGCGGGCAGCAGAGCACCTGTTTCGATCGAGGCTGGAGGTCTAGGATGCGGGGTTGGAGCAGGTTCAAGGCCAAGGGGCGGGAGCAGAAAAAGCAGGTGCCATGGGTCTCTGGGCTGGGATCGGCAGGGGTTTGGCCGGTGGCCCGATCGAGGGCGGCGCGGGCTTGGTTCAGAGCAGCGGTGGCGGACTGGAGATGGGTTTCTAGGGCTTGGAGTTGGTTTATTTTGGGGGGAGATTGCTCCAGCAGTTCCGAGGCTTGGAGAAATTGTTCTGTGGCTTGGTCGATCAGGCGATCGATCGATCGCCGCACCTCCGGAGAATTGGCCGTCTCCGGCACCACCTTTTGATAGTTCTTCACATCCTCCAACTGCTCCGACACGCGGTAGTGGAGATCTTGTAATTCCGCAAGTTTATCCTGCATCTGTTGCTTTTTCTGGCCCTTGCGACGGCAGTTAATGACGGTGGTCACACTACCCAACGCGACCATCACCCCCAACGCAATCCAAAGTCCCCGCTGGGAAGAAGTCTCAGCCGGAGTTGCCGCCCCGATCGCCTCTTGGGCCGATCGGGCCAGTTGCACTAGCCCAGAGGTATAGTCACTGGCGGTAAAAGTCGCCAAATTGGCCTTAACTAAGGCGGTTGCGGCCTCAGGGGTTAAAACAGGGCTGTAAAGATCAACCCCCCGCTCCGTCGTCACAATGACAACCCCATTCGCCAAATTTAAATACTCAAAGATTTCCTGGGCATAGGTTTGGCGATCGCCGGTCACCGTCGGCACAACGACAAATTTGACGGTGAAGGGTTGCAGGGCTTGGGCCGCTCGATTGAGGTCCGCCAAGTTCACCGTAGAAGCCATCGCCGGAGCGACATAGCTGGAACCTTGGGCCAAGGCGGCAATTAATTCCTGGCGTTCGGCTGAGTTAGAGGGGGCGGGAGGGACGGGGCTGGCTGTACCGGGATTAGCTGTACCGGAATTAGCTGCGGTGGGGCTGGCTGTACTGAGATTAGCTGTACCAGGATTAGCGGTGGGGCTGGCTGCGGTGGAAGAGGGGGCTGGGGCAGTAGTTGAGGCAGTAGTTGGGGCAATCGATGGGGCAGCAGATGGGGCAGTCGATGGGGCTAGGTTTTTCTCGATCGTCGCCCGCAGACTGTTATAGCTCTCGGCGGAGGTAAAGCCGATCGCCGGATCCAGCGTCACCGCTTGGTTGAGGGCGGCTTGGGCTTCGGCATATTGCTGAAGCTTGTTATAGCAGAGGGTCAAGCCCCAGTGGGGTTTAGGATTTTTGGGATCAGCCGCGATCGCCGCTTGGAACTGGGCGATCGCCTCCGGATACCGCTGCGCATTGTATAACTCCCAGCCCTGACTGAGGGGCGAAGCTTGGGCCAACAACAGCACCGGGGGTGTCCCCCCCTCCTCTGGCGCTAGGGACTGGGCCAACCCAGGGGGACTGAAGCTAAGGCTCGCACTCAGTAGGCAACCCAGCGCCAAAGCCGGAGTCAACCGTAGGGACTGAATCCCAGGACTAGGGGCAGCAGCATCCGAGGGCGCGGTCGAGGGAGGGGGTGAAGCGGGGGAAGGGGTGACCATGATGCAGACTAAGACAAAGGGCAAGGGGTTCGGTCCAGGGAAAAACTCCCGTTGGAAGCAGAGTCGGCCAAGGGCTGGACAGGATGCCGGAAAAATTGAGCCTATCTCTTTCTGCATCCTCTGCCTTGAAAAATATCACTGCTCCCCCAATCCGCCAAGTCTTAGCACTCCCCCCCGCTGTCCCCCTCCGTAATCCGCTGCCCGGTCAACGCGGTTGATGGTCCGTGGCCATGGGACAATGGCAAAGAAGCATCCCCCTAACCCTAGGATGCGCCCGTTTGCTTCCCCTAACCCCTATATCAGCCAATTCCCCACATTATGTTTAAATCTGCCTTTTCCCTGTTGCTAGGGCTACTGTGCCTCTTCCTCACAGCCTGTAACATCACCCCCACAGCGGGCCTTCAGCCCTATATTGATATTGCCGATGGCTATCGGTTTCTCTATCCCACGGGCTGGGTTCAGGTGGAGGTCTCAGGGGGGCCAGATGTGGTCTTCCGGGATTTGATCAACCCCACCGAAAACGTCAGCGTCATTATTCAGCCGATAACCAGCGACAAACAATTGACGGACCTGGGTAGCCCCAGTGAAGTGGGCTACGCGCTCCAAAAAACGGCGATCGCCCCGCCAGAAACAGGCCGATCGGCAGAAATTGTCGATGCCTATGACTTCACAGCCAAAGAAAAAAGCTACTACGTCTTGGAATATGCCGTAACCCTGCCCGATCAGAAGCGCCATGATCTGGTTGCCGTTGGGGTTAACCGAGGCAAGCTCTATACCTTAGATATCTCCACAACGGAGGATCGCTGGGATCGCGTTGCGGAAATGTTCCATAAAGTTGTGGAATCTTTCATTGCGGGCTAACGGTAGGGACTAACCAGGGGATAGGTTCCAGGGGCTTCCTGTTGCGTTCCCCTTGGCCCTGTCCCGTTGGGACAAGGCGATCGACCTCCCCCCCAAGCCCTACAACCCATCAGGATCGTCCAACTCTTCCCAATCCTTCTCTTCCCACGGGGATTTGAGCGCCGTTGCGGTCTGGGAGGCAGCGGGGGAGGGTTCTGGAGCAGTGGAAGGGGGGAAAGGCTCAGGAGTTGCCGTCGCACGATCGGACGTGCAACCCATTGCTGCAACTCCTTCCCCAAAGAGAATGGTCTCTAACCGATGGAGAGCCAAGGTGACCTGATCGTTGATCACCTGGACATCAAACTCAGAAGCCGCCGCTAATTCCGCTTGGGCGCGTGCTAAGCGGCGCTGGATCGAGGGTTCAGGATCTTGACCCCGATTTCTCAGGCGTTGTTCTAATTCTTCAAGAGAAGGGGGCAACACAAAGATTTGGAGTGCGGTGGGAAAGGTTTGACGGACTTGACGCGCCCCCTCTACCTCAATCTCTAAAATCACAAGGTTGCCCTGCTTGACTTGCTCTTCGACGGGCTGTCGTGGGGTTCCGTAGCAGTTTCCTGCAAATTCTGCCCACTCCAGTAGCTCTCCTGCCGCCACCATGGCCTCAAAGTCCACAGGGGTGACAAAAAAGTAATGTTGCCCATGCACTTCACCGGGCCGAGGAGAACGAGTCGTAGCAGAGACCGAAAAATGGATTTTCGGATGTTTTTCCTGCAAACGTTGGAGTAACGTTCCTTTGCCAACCCCACTAGGGCCAGCAATCACCACCACTCGTCCTCCATCCCAGCTTTGCTTCACGGCTGATCACTCATCCTTGGTCATTACAAAGCGGTTGGCCACGGTTTCCGGTTGGATGGCAGATAGAATCGTATGCCCAGAGTCCGTCACAATCACTGCACGAGTCCGCCGTCCATAGGTTGCATCCACCAGTTGACCCCGCTCACGGGCATCACTAATGATACGTTTAATGGGAGCAGATTCGGGGCTAACGATCGCAATCACTCGATTAGCGGCCACGATATTACCAAAGCCAATATTAATCAGTCGAACATCCATACACTCAAAAACACACCGAAAGGGGCTATTGTTGGGTTCTTGTCTGCATAAGGCCAAAATCCAGTTGGATCATGGAAGCTGCAATCATCCTCTCTTATCTTAAGACGCTCTGAGGCGAATAAGTGGCTTTTTTGGGATTGGATCCCGAAAATTTTTCTAAAGAGATCATAGAGATCCGGCAAGATTCTATCTTTAGCGTCCCCTAGCCTTGGAATTTGTTCATTATTCATTCATAGTTAGAGATTGTCCCTCCCGGCGTAAGGTGCTTGAAAACCATGCAACCTGTAGACCTAACAACCTTGGCGGCGAGTTGCTCAAACCTTCGCCAGAACTGGCTTCCAGCCCGCTTAGAGCAGGTTTACCAGTGGGATCGCCACACCCTGTCTTTGGGGTTACGAACCCTAAAAAAACGGGCTTGGCTGACCGTATCTTGGCATCCCCAGGGGGCAAGGCTGCATTTAGGAGATGCTCCGCCCCGTGAGCCGGATACCTTTACATTTAGTAAACAAGTGCTGGCCCAGCTTAAGGGCTTGGCCTGGACGGGGATTGAGCTGTTGGCTCCCTGGGAGCGGGTGGTGGACCTGCAATTTGCCCTGCGTCCGGGGGAAGCGGCCCAGTGGCATCTTTATTTAGAAGTAATGGGCCAGTATAGCAATGCTTTGCTCGTGAATGAAGACCAGCGCATTGTCAGTGTGGCGCACCAGGTGAGTCAGGGCCAGTCGCGGGTCCGCCCGATCCAAACGGGCCAACTCTATCCCCTCCCCCCCCTTCCCCAGGGCGCAATTCCGCGATTGGAGGAGCCTTGGCTGGTTTGGCGCGATCAGGTCAATTTAATTCCTGGCCCCCTGGCTAAAACACTCCGGCAGAGTTATCGGGGCTTAAGCTCTGCTTTGGCGCGACAGTTGGTGCTGGGGGCGGGGTTAGATCCCAATCTGGGCAGCGATCGCCTCCAAGATGAGCACTGGCAGGCGCTGTTTCAGGTCTGGCAGCGGTGGCTTCAGGCGCTCCAGACGGAGCAGTTTCAACCGGGTTGGACGGAGGAGGGCTATACAGTGCTGGGGTTGGGGCTGCGGCAGGCGGTGCCCGATGTGCAGATCCTGTTGCAACAATACTATGGCGATCGGCTGCGGTTTCAGCAAATTCAACAGCTTCAGCACCAGTTAAGCCAGCAGGTTCGCAGCCGGTTAGCCAAGGCCCAACAGAAGGCCCAGGGCTTTCGCCAGCGGCTTCAGGAGGCGGCAAGGGCCGATCGCTATCGCCGCCAGGGGGATTTGTTGATGGCCCATTTGCACCTGTGGCAACCGGGACTTCAGCAGTTGACGATCGAGGACTTTGAAACGGGGGAGCCGATCGCGATCGAGCTTGATCCAGAGAAAAATGCGGTCCAAAATGCCCAACGTCTCTATAAACAACACCAAAAGCTGAAGCGGGCACAGGAAGCGGTGCTGCCTCTTCTACAGGCTGTCGAAAATGAGGTGCAGTACTTGGAGCAAGTGGAAGAAGCGTTGCTGGAGTTGGGCAGTGGCCAAAGTCAGGCGGATTGGTTGGCGCTGCGGGAGGTGCGGGAGGAGTTAATCCAGGAGGGCTATGGGGGCAAGGGCGATCGGGGCAGTAAAGAGCGGGGGAGTTCGTCGGCTAGGCGGGGGGGCAAGACCAAGGCGCGGCGATCGGGCCAATCCGGCGATCGCACCAAAACTTCCCCCTCCCAAAGCGACTTTTACCGCTATAAAAGTCCCCAGGGGCTGGAGGTTTTAGTCGGTCGCAATAACCGCCAAAACGATCATCTCACCTTCCAGGTGGCCACGCCCTACGATCTCTGGTTCCATACCCAGGAAATTCCCGGTAGCCATGTTTTGCTGCGCCTGGATGCGGGCCAAGTCCCGGACCCGGAGGATCTCCAATTTACCGCAGATGTCGCTGCTTACCACAGCCGCGCCCGTCAGGCCGATCGTGCCCCCGTGGTCTATACCGAACCTCGCCATGTTTATAAACCCAAAGGCTGCGGCCCCGGTTTGGTGATCTATAAACAGGAGCGGATTCTCTGGGGTGCCCCCCAGGCGATCGCCCAATCCCTTGCCTCCCCTTCTCCCTAGTACGCCTTGTCCTTCACTGCGAGACCCCCTGCCATGGACTCTTCTACTTCGCCGCCGCACCCCGATCGGGCGACCCCCCCATCAGCCCCGCTTTCCTTTGCCACCAAGCTCGCCTTTGGGGCTGGAGATTTGGGCACCGCCATCACCGCCAATCTTCAGGTTTTTTATCTCCTCTATTTCTTCACCAGCGTTGCGGGGATGAACCCCGGACGGGCGGGGGTGGTGCTGCTGGTGGGCAAGCTCTGGGATGCCATTAATGATCCGATCGTGGGCATTTTGAGCGATCGCACCCGTAGCCCCTGGGGGCGGCGCTATCCCTGGATGCTGTGGGCTTCCCTGCCCTTTGGCTTGAGTTTCTTTTTAATGTGGCTAGTCCCGGTGGAAAACGAGTGGGGGCTATTTTGGTACTACTGCCTCATGGCGATTATCTTCAATACGGCCTATACAGCGGTTAACTTGCCCTATACGGCTCTAACAGCGGAATTAACTCAGGACTACAACGAACGCACCAGTTTGAATAGTTTCCGGTTTTTATTCTCGATCGGAGGCAGCATTTTCTCTCTGATTCTGGCCCAAATCGTCTTTGCTCAAGTCGAAGATCCAGCCCTGCGTTACCCCGTTCTAGGGGGCATTTGTGCGGTGCTGTCGGTGTTGCCGATTTATTGGTGTGTGTGGGGAACCAAGGCGCGGACCTTGGGCGGGGGAGTGCCGATCGTGGCCGAAGAAAGTCTCCCCATTGCTGAACAACTGCGCGTAGCCTTTAGCAATCGCCCCTTTTTGTTTGTAATTGGCATTTATCTCTGTTCCTGGCTCGGTGTTCAGGTCACAGCGACGGTTATCCCCTATTTTGTCATTTACTGGATGGGACTACCGGAGGCCCAAATGACCCCGGTCCTGTTGGGGGTTCAGGGCACGGCCTTGGTGATGCTGTTTGTCTGGAGTGCCGTGAGTGAGCGTGTGGGCAAGAAAGCTACCTATTTTATGGGGATGGGGCTGTGGATTTTGGCTCAGGCGGGTTTATTTTTCCTGCAACCGGGCCAAAATACGCTCCTGTATCTTCTGGCGGTTACCGCAGGGTTTGGGGTTTCGACGGCCTATTTAATCCCCTGGTCCATGGTGCCCGATGTGATTGAGATGGATGAACTGGTAACAGGTCAGCGGCGCGAGGGCATCTTTTATGGCTTTATGGTGCTGTTGCAAAAGCTAGGGCTAGCTTTAGGGCTGTTTTTGGTGGGGAAATCCTTGGAGGTCGCCGGTTTTATTACGACAACGGCAGGAGAAGCCATCCCCGATCAACCAGAGTCGGCTTTGTTGGCAATTCGGGTGGCGATCGGCCCTGTCCCCACGGTGTGCTTAATCCTGGGTCTGATTTTGGCCTATTTCTACCCCATTACCCAGGCCATGCACCAAGAAACGCTGCTAAAACTAGCTGAACGCCGCCAAGCCCAATCCAACCTCTCCTAGGGGCAATCTCCCCGTGGTTGACCCGGTGGTTGGCCGCCAAGAGGGTCGGCACGGGGGCACGACCCCTACCCCACGCCGAGGGTTCCAACAAGAGGGTCGGCACGGGGGCACGACCCCTACCCCACACCGAGGGTTCCAACAAGAGGGTCGGCACGGGGGCACGACCCCTACCCCACGCCGAGGGTTCCACGGTAAACTGCATCCCTTGTAGATGCAGAGGGGTCAGGTCTTTAAGCCATGAGGGCTTGCTTGGCCCGATCGATCGCCGCCTTGACCTGCTCAAACCCCGTTCCCCCGTAGCTGTTCCGCGCCGAGACCACCTGTTGGGGCGCGATCGCGGCGTAGATATCTTCCTCAAATTGGGGGTGTAGCGCCTGCCATTCCGCCAAAGTTAAGTCCTTTAAGAGCTTATCCTGGGCCAGACAGGTGCGCACGACCTTCCCCACCAGATTATAGGCTTCCCGGAAGGGCACTCCCTTGGCCGCCAAGTAGTCCGCCACATCGGTGGCATTGGAAAAGTCTTCAGTGACGGCTTGGTTGAGGCGATCGGTTTGGAACTCCAGCCCCTCCGCCATCAAAATCGTCATACACTCCAGACAGCCCTTGACGGTTTTGACTGCATCAAAGAGCGCTTCCTTATCATCCTGCAAATCTTTATTGTAGGCCAGGGGTAAGCCTTTCATTAAGACCAAAAGCGCCTGTAAATGGCCAAAAACCCGCCCTGTCTTGCCCCGCACCAATTCCGGCACATCGGGGTTTTTCTTTTGGGGCATAATGCTCGATCCCGTGGCGCAATTGTCCTTCAGCCGGACAAAGCGGAACTCCTCCGAAGCCCAAAGGATGATTTCCTCGGAAAGGCGGCTGAGGTGGACCATAATCAGGCTAGCAGCCCCTAGGAATTCGATCGCAAAATCCCGATCGCTGACCCCATCCAAGCTATTGCCGTAGACCCCCTCAAACGCCAGCAGTTCAGCAGTGTAGTGGCGATCGATCGGGAACGTCGTCCCCGCCAACGCCCCGGACCCTAAAGGGCACTGGTTCACCCGTTTGCGCACATCCCCCAACCGCTCCCAGTCGCGCTGGGCCATGGCAAAGTAAGCCAAGAGGTGATGGGCTAAGCTCAAGGGTTGGGCACGTTGGAGGTGGGTATAGCCCGGAATCAAGGTTTCCACATGGTTTTCAGCCAAATTCAGCAGCGTTTGCTGAAACTGCCGCAACAGAACTCGAATTTCGTCGAGATGGTGGCGCAAATACAGCCGCGTATCAGTGCCCACTTGGTCATTGCGCGATCGGGCAGTGTGTAATTTCTTGCCCACATCCCCCACCAAGTCCGTGAGCCGCCGTTCTACAGCAAAATGGACATCTTCAAAGTCAATTCCGGGGGTAAACTGGCCCTGGCGATATTCTTGGCGAATTTGCTCCAGCCCTTGCACCAGGGTTTCTCCTTCTTCAGCGGAGATAATGCCGGTTTTGGCCAACATTTTGGCATGGGCTTGGGAGCCAGTCAGGTCAAACTCAATCAGTTGAATATCAAAGCCAATGCTGGCGTTAAATTCAGCGATCGTGGGGTGGAGGGCAGATTCAAAGCGCTGGCTCCAGGTTTGGGGGGCATTTGGGGTAGTCAAGGCGGTAGGGCTGTGGGGTACAGGGTTTTGAACAAATCTCACTATACCAGCCCCGTTCAGGGTCAATTCAGGGAGTTCTGATTCTGTTAAGGACACCTCACATGTTCAGAACCTGTTCAGAACCGTTCTAGCCCTCTCTGCGTCAGGGGGAAAATGGGCAAGCCGGTGGCAAATCGGCCCGCCCAGAGGGGTGCATCCCACTGTGAAGATATCTGGGTAGGGGTCGTGCCCCCGTGGCTCCCTTCTTCGGCCCAAAACCGGGGCAGCCATGGGGGGATTGCCCCGACCCGATCGGTTAAATCGCTAAAGTGGGATGCTCCCTCCCTGGGGGACTTTGCAGAATTTCCGCGCCTCAGTGCAAGTGCTGGTTAACGGACAAAAAATTCTGCCTGGAGCGCGAAAACCGCGCCCCGACAAGACCTTGAGGATCGTAGGGGTCAGGTTTCCTGAACCGGTCACTGCACCGAGGTTTGACCCACTTTTGTCAGTCAATCAGGTGCGAGTGTCCCCATCAGCTTTTAGCCATCTTGGCTAATCCGGGTGATCAACTCCTGGAGCACGGCATCAGCCCGATCGTTATCCACCTGGCACGTTCCTGCATTGCCATGGCCCCCCCCTCCATACTTCAGCATTAGCTCGCCAATATTGGTCTGGGAACTGCGGTTCAGAATCGACTTACCCACCGCAAACACAGTATTTTGCTGCTTCAGTCCCCACAGTTCATGGATGGAAATATTACAGGCCGGAAACAGCGCATAGAGCACAAACCGGTTGCCCGCGTAAATCGTTTCCTCCCCCCGCAAATCGAGAACAACGAGATTGCTATAGACCTTGGCACACTTTTTGATTTGCTCCTTAAAGAGAGGTTCCTGCTCCCAATACAAATCGACCCGTTCTTTAACATCGGGTAGGTCCAGAATCTCCTCAATGCTGTGGGTTTTGCAATAGTCGATGAGATGCATCATCAGGTTATAGTTCGAGACTCGGAAGTCCTTAAATCGCCCCAAACCCGTGCGGGCATCCATAATAAAGTTCAGCAGAACCCATCCCGAAGGCTTGAGAATTTCCTCTAGGGTGAACTGTGCAGAATCAGATTTATCCACTGCTTCGATCATTGCCGTGGAAATTTCTGGGAAAACAGCCTCTCCGCCAAAGTAATTATAGACAACCCGTGCCGCTGAGGGTGCAGTGGCTTCAATGACGTGGTTTTCGGCTGTGCCTGTCGTGCGAAGGGTCTCGCTGAGATGGTGGTCAAAGGCCATGGCAACACCGGGCACATAGGGCAAGTTGGTGGTGATATCTCGATCGGTCACCTCAACTTTGCCATCCTGCATATCCTTGGGATGGACAAAAACAATATCATTAATTAAGTTGCGTTCTTTGAGGAGAATGGCACAGGCCAGACCATCAAAATCACTGCGGGTCACTAAACGATAGGTCTTCCCTTCTTCGAGCATCTCCAAACCTCAAATCTGTGATAGCAATAGAATGGGCGGCGGCACCAACTGAGTCTGGGACACCTCAATTAATTGTGGCAGGCGGCTTCGCTGTCCGTCACAACCCTGATTCTTGCGTGGGTCATTAGGCAAAAATGTGGATTTTTCAAGGTGCCCTCTGGGAGAAACTGGGATGCAGGATACTGAGCTGTAACTGAGCCTGAGATACAACCGAGTGTACTTCCCTTGACTGTTGGGAATTCTAGTTTAACCGAGATGCGAAACCCCTGGGATGCAGGCTTGAGAATTCGGCCTTTGTTGGGAGCCGGACCCCTAGCCTCTAAGATAGAAGGCAGTCCATCACCTGGTTGGCTGACAAAACGAGGTCAAACCCAAGCACAGGGGGCGGGTCAGGAAACCTGACCCCTACGGTTCCCAAGGTCTTGTAGGGGCGTGATTTTCGCGCCCAACCCAGCCTTGTTTAGCAGTCAAGCAGGTCCATCACACTCGACTTGGATTCCCTTCGCCCCCATGGCTCAACTCACCCTCAATCTCACCGATGGCTCTGTCTCCTTTCAATGCAGCCCCGCAGCCGCCCAGGATCTCAAGAACAGCTTGAACGCAATCATGGCCAGCCTCAAAGCGGTTGCTGCCCAGGCCGCAGCGGGTGGCGGTAAGCCCCAGCCCCAAAAACCGATCGAGTATCGCCATGTTGGGGACGTTTTTCTAGAGATTTTCTGCAACCCCAATATTTGGCCCACCCCCTTCGCAGCCAAGGTTTTGGTGACGGTGCGGGACGATCGGATTCGCCTCAGCACCGAGGCCGACCTCAGCCAAGTCCTAGAGGATGTTAATCAGTTTCTGGAGGCGAACGCCTAAGCAGCAATTGAGTCAATCGCAGAGAATTCCCCCTCAACCCTATTTGGCCGGGGAGATAAGGGATGCTTACCGCCTTGTCAGGTGGAGGCAGTGGGCAGGCCGATCGCCCATCCACAACCCCAGGGGGACTGCATTAGCCCGCCGATCGCAAATCGGCGCTCCTAGGGGGACTGAACCCAGGGTTCCAAATCTGCACCGAGCCTCCCCAGACCTGAGTCCTTGCTATACAATCTTCATATCTGTTCACACTCCAACCGGGGCAGCTTTCTGGTTCCGAGGCGTTCCGCCCTGCCCAACTGCCCCACCGCTCCATACCCCAAGGTTCAGCACACCTACACACCTTGCGCTTCCGTGACATTAATGGAATGAGGCCGGACGGTCTCGTCTGGTCCACTGGCCTTAACAATTAGGGATAGTTATGGAAAACTTCAATATTGATACCGTGCCTCAAGTGGTTCAAAAAGGCTTTCGCTTTACCCTAGGGGCCACGACCTCCTTTGTGGAAAGCTTGCAGGATAGCCAAAAGCGGGAACAAAACCTCCAGCGGATGACCTCAGATTTTGAGGGTCTTGCTGAAGAGTGGATTGCTCAAGGGGAAGTGACCGAGCAGGAAGCCCGCTCCTTTGTGGATGCCTTGGTGCAGCAGGCAACGGGGACCGTTCCCGCCAGCAATGCGACGGTGAGCACAACGGCTACGCCCATCAGTACGTCGGGCTTGGAAACAGAAATCAAGACCCTGACTGAGGAAGTCATGACCCTACGCCAGGAAATTGAAAAGCTACAGACGGAAAAGAAGGCCGCTTCCTAGTAGATCCCCAGCGTCGGTTTAACCCCCAAGCGTGAGAGCCTCGCGATCCACCTGCGGACCAACGGTCCGCACTAGCCAAGGGGCATGGTCTACCCCAGAACAGGCAGCAAAACCGCAGGGTGCCTTTCACTGTGGAGCAACCCAGCCCCTAACCTGGCTCAAAAGGCTCGTAGTGCGGACTTTAGTCCGTCCCGTGGCAAACGTGAAATGCACCCTCGCAATCAGTGGCTGCCCTAGCTTGGGCAATGAAAGAAAGACGGCGACCCGCCTCCGCCGAGGGGGTTGTGGTGTTCTTGGGGCTGTTGGGCGTTGGGCGTTGGGGACTCTGCTGCCAGCATGGGGGTAAAGTGCTTTTCGAGATATAACCGATTGCGTCGATCGAGTTGTTGTGCATACTCCAGGCGATCGGCAACCCGCCGCAAAATGCAAAAGCCCCGGCCACTGACGGCTTCTAGGTCTGCATGGTCGGGCAGGTTGGCCATTAGCGTTTCAAAGTCGAACCCAGGGCCATGGTCCCAAATTTGGAAGGCAATGCGATCGTCGGTGAAACCCAGGGCAATCTCAACCGGTGTAGTCTGGGGTAAGCCTCGGTGGGCATGGCGCACCGCATTATCGAACCCTTCGCCGATCGCCGTTTGAATCTCCAACCAAACAGACCACGGGATTGAAGGCCGGTATAGAGACTCTAACCAACTGAGAACCGCCTCAAGCCGCCTTGAGTCACTCTCAACCTGCAAATGAAAGTACTCCAAAATGTCCAGAACTCTCAGTCGATGCAAAGGTTAACCAAAGACTCATCAAACCCTAGAACCGAGAACAGTACCGTTCACGCTGGCTAGAGCACAACAAGCCTACAAATTGCCCCCTTCATCCTATCATACCCCCCTTGATCGTTTTACGAATTTTGTATTAGGCAACGCAGATCATTTGGGTGCATTGCACTTTGGAACAATCACCTGTAGGGGTCGCGCCCCCGTGGATCCCCTCTTCAGACGCACAACCGGGGCAACCACGGGGGGATTGCCCCTACCTCAATCGGTGAACCCGCCAAAGTGAAATGGACCCCACCGACTTGAGGGGCTAATGTGGGAATTTCTGGGGAATTTCTGAGGGATTTCTGAGGGATTTCTGGGGGAAGTTAGCGGAGTTTGAGGTAAACCGGAATTTCGATGATGAACTCCGTGCCTTTGCCTTCTTCCGACTCGCAACGCAAAACCCCATGGTGCTTATCCGTAATGATTTGGTAGCTAATGGAGAGGCCCAAGCCGGTGCCTTGACCGACGGGTTTTGTGGTGAAAAAAGGGTCAAAAATACGTTTGCGAACTGCCTCAGGAATCCCCCCCGCATTGTCCTGGATCCGAATCCGAACCCAGTCGGATCCCGGATGAGTGGGATGACTGCCCTTGGTGCTGGTGTTGTGACTAAACCCCTCCGTCGTAATGACGATACGGCCTGCTTCCTTGCCTCCCTGGGTTTCTGTTTTCTCCCAGATTGCATCGATCGCATTGCTCAAAATATTCATAAACACCTGGTTAAGCTGCCCCGCCAAACACTCAACCTGGGGCAAGTCTGCATACTCACGCACCAACTCAATGGCGGGATACAGACCATGGGCCTTGGTCCGATTCTCCAGGATCACCAGGGTGCTTTCAATGCCCTCTTGAATATCGACGGGTTTAACTTCGGCCTCATCCAGGCGCGAGAAATTGCGTAAGGACAGCACAATATTCCGAATTCGTTCCGTGCCCATTTTCATGGAGCTAAACATCTTGGTGCAGTCTTCTTTCAGGAACTCTAAATCGATATCTTCGATGTACTCCTGGATTGCAGGGACGGGACTGGGATAGTGGGTCTCGTACAGTTCCACTAACTGCATCAGATCGCTCACATACTCCTGGGCATATTGCACATTCCCGGCAATGAAATTGACAGGATTATTAATTTCATGGGCAACTCCGGCCACCAGTTGACCCAAGCTGGACATTTTCTCACTTTGGACCAGTTGGCTTTGGGTTTGTTGGAGGTTTTGGAGGGCTTCCTGGAGTTGTTGGGCCTGGGTTTGGGCGGCGAGGGCTGTGGCGCGGGTTTGGGCGTAGAGGTCGGCCTGTTCCATGGCGATCGCCACATGGTCCGTCACCGACTGCAATACCTCAATTTCCGCACCCCCCCAGGAGCGTGCCCGCCGTTCATGGCAAATAATGGCCCCCAACTGCCCCGATCGGGTCTCCAAGGGCACCACCAGCAAAGACTGCACCCCCCAATCGTCCAGCACCTTACGCAACTCGGTTTCCAAGCTCTCATCAACCCGGCTATCCTCCACCACCCAGTTTTTGAGCTTGAGCATCGTATCCCGCAGAGCGGCGGTTTGGGCCATGGAGCATTCCCCCAGGAGGCTTTCCATCTCCTGGCGCTTAGACTCGTGGGTGATGGCCAGAATAATTTGAATTTCATTGCTGCTGGGATCGGTATGGTTCCAGCACCAGAGAAAGTTACAGCGATCGATGTCGAGCATATCGCGGATATCCTCCACAGTGACCCGCAAAATCGTGTCTAGATCCAAGGAGGTGCGGATATGGCTAGCAAGGCGCAGGAGGATCCCCTCGCGGCGGCTTTGGAGTTCCCGTTGCAGTTCCAGGCGATCGAGGGAGGCAGCAATTCCGGGCAAAGCGCGTTGGAGGCTGTCCAACAGATCCGGCGGCGGCACTTGACGGTAGAACAGGGCCACAACCCCGATCGCCGCCTGACCCACCACCAGGGGATAGGCTCCAAAGGCTTGGACCCGATGCTCCATCAGCCACGATCGCACACTGCTCAGGCAAATATCTTGGTGGACATCGCTGGTGGTGTAGGGCTGTTGATTCAAGCTCACCAAGCCCACGATCGACACACCCACGGGCACCGTATAGGGAAAATCAGTCGAGGGGGGCAGGTGACCCCAAGGGTGATGTAGGGTTAGGGTATTCGTTTGGGGGTTGAGCAACCACACCCCCACCGCCACGGTCTCTAAGTAATGTTCTAGCACCTGACCACAACGCACCAGAAGATCAGGCAGTGCGGCACTTTGAGCAATAGCTAACCCAATTTCTAGGTTTAAGTCAGACACGTTGCAGGGTGGTGCGAATGGAGTTGGATTTGACCTGATATTATAACCGATGCCCCTTTCAGGGATTCGGACCCGTGCCAAGTTGGGGCCACCCTGCCTAAAAACTGCTGGAACACCCTCCGGGTCATAACAAGTTTTCGGGGCAATGCCTAGAAGCCCTGCCTACTCGATTTTCTCTGGGGCTAGGTCAGCTTTGGGAGAGTTCCCCAGGGCAGGGGCGATCGCCGGTGAAGCCTGTGGATGAGGAGAGGTCTTAGGGGAGAGGTCTGAGGATCGTTCCGGAACTTCTTCGCGATTCTACAGATTTATTCTACAGATTTTGCGACTCTTGACCGCTTTCAGGACTTAAAACTTCATATCACTTGAGTTTTAGTTAGATTTCGGTTAATTTTTACAGCCTCAGGCTTTACTAGAGGTCACAACCCCTTAAAGTGTTCCTAGATTGTTGCTGGATTGGGTGTATTTCACTGTAGAGCAACCCAGCCCCTGACCTGGCCCAAAAGGCTCGTAGTGCGGACTTTAGTCCGTACCTCAGCAAAGGTGAAACGCACCCGTTCTGCGAGATGCCGTGGGGCTGGATCTGGAACTTTACCGCACCGTTACGCCTATCTGTCCTGATTGTCGGCTGTATAGACCGATAGGGACTAGGGGTGTTTGAGTTCCGTACAGTCTAAGCCGTAACCGAGCCGAGCCGTAACCTAGAGCATCGCAATTCAGGCAAGACAATTTTGAAGGGTTTCAAAGACCTCCTCAGCCTTGAGGCTCCTGAACCTCTGGGCCATGTAACAGTTAGGGTTGGTGTAGTGCATACCGCTTTGCGTCTTACTGAAGGATGAAGACCCATGACAGAATCCTCGTCCGGTCAGCGTACTATCCTTGCTGTTGATGACAGCAAAATTATGCAGGAGATGATTCTCCGTGCGCTTCAGGCTGACTATGATGTTTTGGTAGCAGATAATGCCGTGGCTGCTTTGGCGGCGATTTGCCACCGCAATGTTGATTTAATGCTCTTGGATGTATCCATGCCGGATATTGACGGGCTAGAACTGTGTCGCACAGTGCGCAGTATGCCCCAGTTTAAGGATTTGCCGATTATTATGCTGACCTCCCGTAATAGCCCCTTTGATAAGGTTCAGGGACGGGTTGCAGGGGCAACGGAGTATTTGACCAAACCCTTTGAGCCGGAACAGTTGCGGCAAGCGATCGGTGCTGTTTTGGGTTAGCTGTTTTGGGTTAAACCTGCG
>JAYKJG010000156.1:0-3604 GCA_035286285.1 Prochlorothrix sp. | reverse complement strand
GGCTGTTGGGTTCAGGGTGGCAACAAGTTGGGCTTGGGTTTGGGCGATCGCCGAGGCGGATTCCCCTGGAAAAGCCAGTTTAAGGACAAGACCCAGCCATTGCTGGGGCCGATCGATCGTCTCAGCTTCAGCCCCGATCGCCCCCAAGTGCTCCAAACTCCAGTTTTTAACCGCTTCCCAATTGGGGAGGGGCTTGATCGATCGCACCATGCAGTGCAAATCCTCCGTCCAGTCCACGGCCATCACATAGGGCAACAAGGCCCGCCCCTGCTCCCCAAACTTAAACTCCAACTCCAACTCCAACATCTCCAGCAACACCCGTCGCCGTGCTTGCTCCTGACCAATCTGGATACCGCGCTCCTGACCAATCTGGATACCGCGCTCTTGGCCAATCTGGATGCCGCGCTCTTGGCCAATCTGGATACCGCGCTCTTCGCCTTGGCGCAGGGTTTTTTGTTCCCACTCTAAATAGGCTTGGTTGAGGGCCATTAGGGTTTCCTCCTCTTCTGACGGGGGTGGACTGAGGGTGTCGAGGGCAACTTTCCAATGTGCCAACAATTGTACGGCAAGACTTCGGTAATTGTGGCTGGGGGGGAGGTCGAGCACGTCGTGGATGGCTTGGCGTTGGCAGTGGCCTTTGCCGAGGAGCCGGAGCCAGAGGGTGTCTAGGGTGGGGGGGAGTTGGTGGAGAATGATGATGTGGCTACCGAGGAGGGGCTGGAGTTGGTAGCAGCCGAGGGGAAGGTGGGGGTTGGGAACTGCGCCGCAGTGGCGGAGGGCGGTGTCGGAGAAGGTGGGGGCTAGGATCCAAAGCTGGGGTAGGTCGGTTTCTGGGGTGCGGGGGTGTTTGCGCTCTTGGTCGGCGACGAGGGCGAGGCGCTTGGTGAGGCAACTGCGGATGGCGGGGAAGTTGGGGGGGTTGCGGTAGGGTTCCAGAAGACAGGGGGTTTGGGTGAGGAGGCCCAGCAGGCCCAGATCGCGGCGATCGATCTGGGGCCGATCGAGCGCCGATGGCTGAAGGGGCGATCGATCGGCATCTATACAATCCGGAGCCGATCCCGTCGCAGCAGAGGGAGATCGGCCTACCTGGGGATGGGGCTGAAACCAGAGGTCAACCCAGCGGGACTCCCCTGGAATTTCCCGGCTAAGTTCAACCTGACCAAAGGGGCTGAGGAGTTCCTCTAGGAATTGTTTGGCAAACTGGTCGTGGGGGGTTTGGGACATGGAGGTTAGGGCAAGCCGAGAACGTCTGGGGTGAAGGTGCCGTGGAGGCCGTAGGGGATGTGTTCCTTGAGGTAGAGGGTGGCTGCGGGGGTTAGGGTTTGGGCATTGAGGATCGCTAAGGCGGAGGCATGGCGATCGGCTTGGTAGGTCAAAATTAGCACCCAACCGTCATCTTCCGCCGTGGCACCGGGGCGCGGTACAAACAGGGGTTCTCCCATAAAGCCACGGGGGGCAAAGCTGTAGATTTTTTCGCGGCCCGTGGCTAAATCCAACTTCATTACCGCTTGGAGGGGGGAGTTGCCTTGGGGTTGGTGGGCGGTGCC
The DNA here is from genome assembly GCA_035286285.1 of Prochlorothrix sp. Taxonomy (GTDB): domain Bacteria; phylum Cyanobacteriota; class Cyanobacteriia; order Prochlorotrichales; family Prochlorotrichaceae; genus Prochlorothrix. The sequence goes on along the minus strand of JAYKJG010000156.1, from coordinate 2,057 downwards.
GATGTAGTAGTATTGAGCTTTTTGGCCGACAAGCTGCGGGTTTTGGCTGGGAAACTCGCAGGGCCGATCGATCAGCTTGGTGCTGGCTCCCGTCGCTGTGTCTAGATCAAGTTCATAGCGCCAGAGCTTGCCAGCGGGGTAGCTGTCGAAGTCAATGTCTAAGAAGTCATCATCGGGGCCAAGATTGGGGAAGAAGTCGTAGCAGATGGAGTCCACCACAATCCGATCGCCCCCGGCTGGCGTTTTCGTTTCAAAGGCGTTGGCGTGGTGGAAGACAAAGCAGGGCGGCAGATCGATCGTCACCATGGCCCGGTTCGGATCCCGTGGAATCACGAGGGCTTTGGTGGGCCGATCGCCTTGGAAGCCGACGCATTGCCCTGCCCCTTTCAGGCCCAATACAAAGGGAATGGGGTTAAAGGTGACGGGGTTTTGGAAGAAAATGGCGTAGTTGGGGGTAATGGCGAAGTCGTGGAGGAAGGCGAAGCCGGGGATCGATCGGGTTTGTTGTTGGACGAGTTCACCCTGGGAATTAAACTCATAGAGGTGGATTGAACTGGATAATCCAGCTTTAACGCCGAAATTTACGAGTCTAGGTTCACCGTTGGTGTGGGGGGAGCCGGGATCGAAGCGAGGGTGGGCTGAGAAGGCATCACCGGGCTGGAGGAGGTTGTTGAGGCGATCGAGGCCGATCGTGTCTAAGGTCTGGGGATCGAGGTGATGGGGTTCGGCGGCTTCCCAAAGGGCTAGCACTTTGCCGCCCCAGTAAATGACGTTGGTGTTGGCGATGTTTTTAAGCTGGATATCAAAACAGTTGGCTAGCCAGCCACCGGGCTTTTGGGTGCCAAAAACACCGCGATAGAGAATCCGATCGGCCTTCTGTTCAGCTAAATAGCCTTCTGTTTTAACGTAGCGGCTGCGGAAGTGGGCGCGGCCTTGATCGAGGGTAATTTGGCAAATGAGGCCGTCTCCGTCGAAGGGGTGATGGATGGCTTGGCCGTTGATGTCGAGTAGGCCGGGGCCGTTGCGGAAGAGGGTACCCCGCAAATCGGGGGGAATTTGGCCTTGGATGTCGGTAATCCAGTAGGTAGACTCTTGGGGCTGGGATTGGTAGCCCCGTTGCCAGTCTTCGCGGGTGTAGCAGGGGCGATCGCTGGCTTGGTCGGTGGTGGTGAAGTCGGGTTGGGAAGAGAGGGTTGAGGTCATGGGGTTGTTAAAGGGGTAATGGCTCTGCGATCGGTGCAAATGTTAACTATTGTAAAGACAAACCTGGCATCTAGCAGCGTAAACTTGCTGGCTGTGGGCTAAAACAGACTTAAACCGTGGGAGCTTCTGAGGTTGGGACGAGCCGACAACTGCTCCCCGTTAGCCCTTGTATGAAACGGAGTATGAAACGGACCTCTGGACCTGATTGATGGACAAGAAATGCTGCCTTGGGCGCGAAAACCGCGCCCCTACAAGACGGACAAGAAATGCTGCCTTGGGCGCGAAAACCACGCCCCTACAAGACGGACAAGAAATGCTGTCTTGGGCGCGAAAACCGCGCCCCTACAAAATGTTGGGGATCGTAGGGGTCAGGTTTCCTGACCCGCCCTCTGTGCCTGGATTTGACCCACCTTTGTCGGTCAATCAGCCTCTGGACTGTCACTACTGGCTACAGCAAGAGCTTTATGAAGAGGGACTGAGGAAAAATTAGAGAAATTGAGGAAAGCTTTTTGAGTTCAATTATTGATCTAAATCATGACACTATCCTACCCAGAGCACCCGCACGATCGATCCCGCTGTAATTTCCTCAATCCCCGTTGGCACCACTCCCAAAGCTTGGGTTTGCGCTAAATTAATCAAATTAGCAGAATTCTGATGTCCTAAAGCAGGGGAAAAAGCCAAAGCTAGACCCTGATCCGTTTCCTGAGTTACTAGTCGGCCCCAGACATAGGTTTCTCGATCGCCCCCGCTCTTTAACCCTGCCGTAGTCGGCAAACTCAACCAGCGACAGGTTGCCCCCGCCTCACCCCCCAGCCGCCGCAGCGCCGGTTGCACAAAACGCCAAAAACTCACCG
>JAYKJG010000155.1:0-3975 GCA_035286285.1 Prochlorothrix sp. | reverse complement strand
TTGTGCCTGTGATGGGCCTGTGGATGAGCGCGATCGGCGTGGTTGGACTAGCGCTGAACCTGCGCTCCTATGACTTCGTTTCCCAGGAAATCCGCGCTGCGGAAGACCCGGAATTTGAAACGTTCTACACCAAGAACATTCTGCTCAACGAAGGTCTGCGGGCTTGGATGGCTCCCCAAGACCAGCCCCACGAAAACTTCATCTTCCCCGAAGAAGTTCTGCCTCGCGGTAACGCCCTCTAAGGCACTTCTTCTTGGCCAAAGCTGTCTTCCGCCCCACGTTGGTGGGCTTGAAGTGGGAAGACAGCCGCCCTCAATCCTCGCCCCTGGCGGGGATTTTTTTTGGAAAATGGTATCTGATGTGGCAGATAACCGTACAGGCTCTTGGAACCGGCCACGGGGCAGGCCCGTGAGCAGACCACTGGACAGACAACTCTAATGATAGGATTGAGTGAAGTGTCTTGGGTTACCATTCGCACCACCCCCAACCGTTGGGAAGCAGAACTCATCCAACAGATGTTGGCCGCACAGGATATCCCTAGCCGCATTCTGGATCTCGGCGCACCGACCTATCTCTGTATAGGTGGACCCTCTGCGGTTCAAGTTTTGTACCCCGATCGCTGGACCGCTTTGCTGCTCCTCAGTACCCCTGAAGACGACGCAAACTAGACCATTCTTATTGTTACCTTGCCCTCCCATGTCCCTATTTGATTGGTTTGCCAATCGGCAGAAAGCCGAGCCGACCCCCCAGTTACAACCAGAACGGGAGATTTCCGATGGCCTGTGGACCAAGTGCGAAGCCTGTGGGGTTTTGGCCTACACCAAGGATTTGCGGGCCAATCAAATGGTATGCCTGGATTGTGGGCACCACATGCGGGTTTTCAGCCCGGAGCGAATTCGCCAGTTAATTGATGCGGACACCTGGTATCCGCTCTATGAGGAAATTTTACCGACGGACCCCTTGGGCTTCCGCGATCGCAAGTCCTACCGCGATCGCCTGCGGGAAACCCAGGACAAGACCCGCCTCAGCGACGCGGTGCAAACGGGTCTGGGCAAACTGGACGGCCTGCCTGTTGCCCTGGGGGTGATGGACTTTCGGTTTATGGGCGGCAGTATGGGGTCTGTGGTGGGGGAAAAGCTGACCCGGCTGATTGAAACGGCGACGGCGGAACGGGTGCCGGTGATTATTATTTGTGCGTCGGGCGGTGCCCGGATGCAAGAGGGAATGCTCAGCCTGATGCAGATGGCGAAAATTTCCGGTGCCCTAGAGCGCCACCGTGCCCAGCGCTTGCTCTATGTGCCGGTGCTGACCCATCCCACAACGGGGGGCGTTACGGCAAGCTTTGCGATGTTGGGGGATTTGATTTTGGCGGAACCCAAGGCGCTGATTGGCTTTGCGGGCCGTCGGGTGATTGAGCAGACGTTGCGGGAGAAGTTGCCGGAGGATTTCCAAACGGCGGAATATTTGCAGCACCATGGTTTTGTTGATGCGATCGTCCCCCGCACCCAACTCAAAAAGACCTTGGCCACCTTAATCGATATGCACCAACTGAAGCCCCGCCCGCCTGCTGTGCATGTCTCCCCTGCCCTTCCAACCTTGAGCACCACGGCACTCCCCGATTAGGCTATGGGGCGCGTGGTTGTGTGATTGTATCGGCAAGCCGATTGTAAGTTCCCCGTTCTCACGCAGAGCAGGGGAATGTTTTCCAGACGCTCTGCGTCCAGTCCCGTGAAAGGCTCCCGGAGTACCCAGGGAGAGAGGGCGCTGGAGCGCCTAGGGAGGAATTCCCATGCGGAGCATCGGAACCAGTAGCAGAGGGCGCTGGAGCGCCTAGGAAGGAATTCCCACGCAGAGCGTGGGAACGAGTAGGGTGGGGGCTTCTCGATCGGGATGAAACCGATCGGGTCGGGGCAAACCCTCCGTGGTTACCCTGATTTTGGTCTCCAGGGGGGAGCCACAGGGGCACAACCCCGACCGAGACTTTCCCACAGTGGGATGTTGTCGTTACTCTTCCTCTTCCTCGTCGGCACCTTGGTAAATCAGGTGAATGTGTTTGTAGCCCAACTTGACCTCAAACACATCGCCCGGTTCCAAATTCATTTCTTTGGTATAGGCGGAACCGATTAGGATTTGGCCATTCTTTTGAACACTGACCCGGTAGGTCGCTTCCCGTCCCCGTTTTTGGGACGACTCTGTGTCCAAAACGACTCCTTTTGCTTCCAGCAGGGCTTCATAGAACTCTGCTAGATTGATGCGAACGTCCCCTTTTTTTGTGGTGCTGTAATAGCCACATTCACGGGCCAGTTCCCGACGTGAGAGGTCCGGTAATTCCTTGGTCCTATTGAGAAGGGCTTTCCCAGTTAGGGGAACGCCATCAAGCACAGGAGGGGGAGCCTCAATGACCTGACTCACTGTTTTTACAGCCGGTCTTCTGCCTTCTTTAACTTTCGGCATAATTCTGTACCGCCGATTGATCCTAGTAAATTTAATTCTAGGGTATAGATATTTTGGAGAATTGTCACCTTTTTGGGTAAAAAAACTCTAACTTTTGGCGGCCCGAATTTAAATCGGACAAAAATTGTGGGCAAAAATTGGGCTGGGATTTTGGCACCCCGATCGCCCTAAGCCTGATGGGGCGGGGAATGCCAAGGGGAATGGCAATGGGCAAGGGGCGGGGAAGGTAAGGCGCAATAGGGGCAGATCCCGGACTCTTGCCTTTGGTCTGGGTCTGGGGGCTGGGCTTTGTTAGGACGGCTCAAGCTGTGCTGCTGCGGTCCGGGTACCCTTCCTCTGGGGCAGGATTGGGGGTGCTACCCCTGGGGGGCATTATCTGGTGCCACAATCCGACCTCTGCCTCGGCTGGGCAGGGATCTGGCCTTTCCTTCCCCGCCACGCTGGGATGGACCCGATGGTTTGGTTTGTGCGGGTTCCTAATACCGGATCCGAGGATCGATATAGGCACTTAAAATGTCGATGAGGATGCTGGCTAAAACAACAATGGCGGCAAAGAAGACGACAATGCCTTGGACGGTGGGATAGTCACGCAGGGAAATTGCTTCATAGAGGCGATTGGCTAAACCGGGCCAGGAAAAGGTGACTTCGGTGAGGAGGGCACCGCCGAGGAGGGCGGCGAGGGTTAGACCCAAAATTGTAATGACGGGAATCATGGCATTTTTGAGGGCGTGTCCCCAGAGAATTTGGCTTTCAGGGATGCCTCTGGCGCGGGCGGCTTCGACATAATCGGTTTGGAGGGTTTGGCGCAAATTGACCCGGACGATGCGTTCAAAAATGCCGCTGAGGAGTAGCCCTAGGGTGCAACAGGGCAGGATTAAGTAATAGACAGCGGTGGCAAAGTTGCCCCATTGCCCCAATAGCAAGCTGTCGATCGTGTAGAGGCCGGTGATGGGGTCGGGGGGGGTGGCGGTGGTGGGAAAGCGGGTGCCGAGGGGGAGCCATTGGAGTTGGACGGCAAAGAGGAGTTGCAGCACCATTCCAGCCCAAAAGGCGGGGACTGCATAGGTGAGAATGCCAAATAATCTGCCGCTTAAATCCCAAAGGGTGTTGGGGCGGGTGGCGGAAAGGCTACCGATGAGCAATCCAAGGCCGAAGGCGATCGCCAAACTATAGAGGGCTAGCTCTGCGGTGGCGGGAAAAAAGTTTTGAATAATCTCAACGACGGTTTGGCCTCGACTGGTGAGGGAGGTGCCAAGGTCCAACCGCAGCAGGCTGCCCATGTAGCTGAGGTATTGGTCCCAGAGGGAGCCAGAGAGACCCAGTTGCTGGCGTAGGGCTTCCTTGGCGGCGGCGGGGGCTTTGGTCCCCAAAATGGCATCGACGGGATCGCCCGGTGTGGCCCGCAGGAGCAGGAAAACCACGGTGGTGATGGTCCACAGCATGAGGGGGGCGAGGAGCAGGCGGGTGAGGATGTAGGTTTGGAGGGCTTTGGCGCGGGACATGACTGGAACCGAAAAGGAA
>JAYKJG010000154.1:0-7129 GCA_035286285.1 Prochlorothrix sp. | reverse complement strand
GAACTGCTGTCCTGGGAACAGACGTGGCGCGAGACCTGGGACAAGGCGGAAGAAATTTACAAGAAGGCGGAACGGGCTTTGCTCGATCAGGATTGGGACTTAGCGGCGGCCACGGCGACGGAGTTGCTGAGCATCAAAAACCAATATTGGCAGGTCACCAAATACAACGAAATTAACGCCCAAATCCAGGAGGTGCGCGATACCAATAGTGCGATCGCCCGCGCCAAGCGCCTTGCGGAGAAGGGGGGCGTGGCCAATCTCCTAGAGGCCATTAAACTGGCCCAAACCGTGGAACCCAGCAGCAAACTGCACAGTGTGGCCCAAGCCCAGGTGTTGCAGTTTAGCCGCCAAATTTTGGACGTGGCCAAGGAGGTGCTGGAGCGCGATCGCAACTTAACGGAGGCGCTGGCGATCGCCGACAAGGTGCCCGCCGTGGCCAATCTGCAACCGGAGGTCCAGGACTTTAAGCTTCTGGCCAGGAGTCAGGCTAAAAGCTGGAGTGGCCGCATTCCTGACCTAGAAGCAGCCATTACCCAAGCTAAGGAAATCCAGGCCAACCGGCCCCTTTATGTGGAGTCCCGCCGCCTGATCCAGCGTTGGCAAAAGGAAATCCAAGATGTGGCCCATTTGGAAAAGGCCCGTGTTGCCGCGCAGGAGGGCAGCATTTCCAGTTTGACGACGGCGATCGCCGAGGTTTCTTTAATCCCCAAGGATAACCCCCGCTGGGCCGAAGCCGAGGCCCTGATCGACGATTGGACCTGGGAAATCCAGAACTTGGAGGATCAGCCCTACCTCGATCGGGCGGTGGAACTGGCACGAGGGGGGACCGTCTCAGCCTACCAGGCGGCGATCGCCGAAATTGGCCAAATTGGCCCCAACCGCGCCCGTTATGATGAAGCCCAAGCCAAAGTCAGCACTTGGCAACGGGAAATCCAAAAAATTGAGGACCGGCCCTACCTCGACGAAGCCCAACAGTACGCCGACGCAGGTCGCTATGTCCAGGCCATTTCCCTGGCCCAACGCATTTCTCCGGGGCGTGCCCTCTATGGCGAAGCCCAAGATCGGATGGGGACTTGGCGTGTTCAACTCCAGGCGGAAACGAGCCTGCAACAGGCACGGGGGCTGAGCAGCAGTGCGGTCAATAATCCCGACAGCCTCAGTGCAGCCATTCGCACCGCCGATCGGGTGCCGGACCAAGCTCCCCAGCGGGTCCAAGCGGATGAGGCGATCGAGGATTGGAGCGATCAACTGTTGCAAATTGCCTTGGAGCGATCGGGCTATGACTTGGTGGGGGCGATCGAGGTTGCAGAGCAGGTGCCGCCCGGAACCCTAGCCTATGAGGAAGCCCAGGCCAATATCCGGAACTGGCGCTCTCAGCTTGGCTTATAGAGAGGGGCCACCTTAGCAGCCCCTGCCTGGATACTCCAGATTCCCCCACAGTGAGAGTTCCCCTGGGTGCATTTCACTGTTCAATGGGCGGACTAAAGTCCGCACTACGAGCCTTTTAAGCCAGGTTAGGGGCTGGATTGCTCCAACGTGAAATGCACTCGTTCCCCTATCCCCCTCTCTTTATCTATGAATCCCGATCGATCGTTCACTGAGTTCAACGTCCGGTCCCTGTTCCGGGTTCTGCCCCCGATGATGCGTCCGGTAACGCGGCTGGCCTGGGGCTGTGTGCTGCTGCTGGCCCTGGGGGCCTGTGGCGGGGAATGGGAGGACGAGGGATCGGGCGAGGGGGCTACGGAGACCGAGACAACGACCCAGGCAGCCGGATCCAAGGAGAATCTGCCCAATGATGCCTCTGGTGAAGGGTCCGACGATGGGTATGATGAGGAGTCCGACGAAGAAGCGACCGACGAAACCGATGGCGATACAGAGGAAGAGGAAGACTTCTCCGGTTCTGAGGATGAGCTATGGGTGGTCTATGAAGAGCCAGAGGAGGAAGATTACCAGCCTCTCTATGAATCCTTGCAGCGATCGGACTTCTACGGCGATGTTGCCCTAGATATTAGCGATATGCTCCAGATTCCTTCGGAAGTCGGCGTGTATTTTGATACCTGTGATGAGTCCAACGCCTTCTACTATTCGGAGGATCAGGAAATCCTGATGTGCTACGAACTGATCGAGGAGTACCTAGACCTGGCCCTGGATGGGGAAGATCTTGAAGGGGAAGATTACGACAATGCGGTGATTAATGCCTCCCTCTTCACCTTTTTCCATGAGCTAGGCCATGCCTTGGTGGATGTGCTGGAGTTGCCCATTACGGGGCGGGAAGAGGATGTTGTGGATGAGTTTGCAACCCTGTTGTTGCTGTGGTGGGAGGATGAAGAAGCGGTTTGGGCCGGAGCGGAGCAGTTTGAGGCCGATGCCTTAGCCGAACGGGAGGAGACCACAAGCGGAGACTATGCCTATTGGGATGAGCATGGCCTCAGTGCTCAGCGCTATTACAATGTCATTTGTCTGATCTACGGCAGTGATCCCCAGTATTGGCAGGATTTGGTCAAATCGCGGGAATTACCCCAGGATCGCGCTGACCAGTGTGCCGGTGAGTTTGATCAAAAAACCTATGCCTGGGAAACGATCTTGGATCCCTACTGGGAAGAATAAACGGACCGATATCCTGCCCTGGCTGGGTGATCTACTGACTCCAAATGTCTGTAGACTAGATAGGCTAGGCCACGGGCCTAGTTGGGGCACCCCCGGAGCATAACCCTCCTGCCCTGACCACCCTTAATTGCTGCACCCCCCATGACCTTTGAGATGGATGCCCCGACGGTACTCTTAACCGACGATCGGGGGCGATCGCTGCTCTGTTCCGTGGAACATAGCTTGAACATAAACGGGCATTCCTACGCCTTATTATTGCCCGTTCACACCCCCGTTGATCTGTTTTCCTGGGAGGACGAGGAGAGCGAGGATCCGGATTTGGTTGAAGATGAAACGGAAATCGCCGAGGTTTTCCCAACGGCCCAAGCGGTGTTAGAGGAGCAAAACCTCAGCCTTCAGTGGAGCGCCATTACGCTGACGGTGGAGGGAGAACTGCCCGATCTGGATGCACTGGAGTGGGAGCTAGACTCCGCCGATGGGACGGAGGATCACAGCCCCGATCGCGGGGTTGGGGGCGGTGATACCTATGATAACGACCTCAATGGGTCCTATGCTCTCGGTGAGTTGGAAGAGGGGGACGAAGAAATTGAAGAATTTCGGCTTTTAGCCCGTTTCTACCACGAGGAACAGGAGTATGGCATCTATATCCCCCTTACGCCCTTTCTCATCCCCGTTCGTCTGGTTCAGGGCACCCCAGAACTGTTAGATCCCGGTGAGTTTGAGCAAATTGAGCCGCTCTTTGTTGCCGCCCTGGAAGAGGATTTAGAGGGCGACGATGCCTAAGGCAAACCCTGGGTTAGGGAGCAGGAACAGAACAGCCCTGGGTCCTTACAGCCCTTAATCCTGGTTTCCCCGCGATCGTGGGGAAAGGCTGGCCCCCATGCGATTTTTTCTCCTCCTAACATCAGCGATGGTCTACCAACTCCGAATAGCCGATTTACCGAGTACCGAGCGCCCCCGCGAACGCTTGATGGCGCAGGGTGCCAAGAACCTTTCCAGTGCGGAACTGTTGGCGATTTTGCTGGGCACGGGGCAGGGACCGGGCAAGCTCTCCGCTGTGGGACTCGGACATTATATTTTGCAGCAGTTAGGGGAAGATCAGCGCGATCCCATGGCTGTTTTGCGCGAGATTGGGGTGTCTGAGCTAACCACGATCCACGGCGTAGGACCGGCGAAGGCAACCACAATTTTGGCGGCGATCGAACTGGGAAAGCGCGTTTTTCAGTCCCGTCCCCCCAGCAAAGACCCGATCGACAGCCCCCAAGCGGGAGCCGCCCTCCTCAGCGCTGACCTGATGTGGCAGCAGCAGGAACGCTTTGCGGTGGTCATGCTGGATGTCAAAAATCGCCCCCTCGGCACGAAGGTGATCTCGATCGGCACAGCAACGGAAACCCTAGCCCATCCCCGCGATATTTTCCGCGAAGTCATTCGCCAAGGGGCAATACGGGCGATCGTGGCCCATAACCACCCCTCCGGCAACGTCGATCCCAGCCCCGAAGACATTATTCTGACCCGGCAACTGCTCCAGGGAGCGCAACTGCTAGCCATTCCCCTGCTGGATCACCTGATTTTGGGCCAAGGCAATTACCAAAGCCTGCGTCAGGTGACGGGGTTGTGGGATGAGTATCCCCAGGGCGATTAATGGCCCCATGGGGGGAGGGCGAGAATGGTAGGATCGAGAGCATTTCACGGTCTACCGTTGGCAACTCCCTTTCACACCACTGGTGAAATCCTGATTGAATGCTGGATCTACTTTTAATGGTCAGCCTGGGCTTCCTGGGCAGTTTTGGCCACTGTGTGGGGATGTGCGGTCCCCTCAGCCTTGCCTTTACCCTGCCCCACGACTCCCCTGGCCTGCCCTTGGGGGCCGATCGCGCCGACCCTGCCCCCAGCTCGCCCCTGGATGCCTTCCGCTTTCAGTTGCTCCTGAATTTGGGGCGCATTTTGAGCTATGCCCTGGTGGGGGCGGCGATCGGCTGGGTTGGCTCTGTGCTGCTGGCCGGGGGACAAATGGCCGGGGTGGGGAGTGGTCTGCGGCGTGGCTTGGGGTTCCTCACCGGGGGCTTACTGGTCTGGTTTGGCCTGGTTCAGGTCAGTCCCGGCCTTCTGCCCCAGGTGCCGCTGCTGAACCCCATGGCCCAGGGGCACCTCCACGATCGCCTCAGCCGGATCATGGGTCATCTCGCCCAAAAATCCAGCCTCTGGACTCCCCTAAGCCTCGGTTTAGTCTGGGGACTGATGCCCTGCGGCTTTCTCTATGCAGCCCAAATTAAGGCAGCGGAGACCGGGAACTGGGTCCAGGGGGCGCTGACCATGGTGGCCTTTGGGCTGGGGACTGCTCCCACCATGGTGGGGGTGGGGCTGTGGGCGGGGCTGATGGGCCAGGATCGCCGCAGTCAGTTGTTTCGGCTGGGGGGCTGGATTACCCTGTTGATCGGCCTGCTGACCCTGACCCGCACCGGGAATATGCTAATGGGCTATAGCGGCCATGGTGCAATTTTGGCGCTGGCGCTGGCCTTGGTGGCGCGGCCCCTCCAGCCCTGGTGGCGGGGGTTGCTTCAGTACCGTCGGGGCTTGGGGGTGGGGGGCTTTGTGTTGGCGCTGGCCCATAGTGTGCAAATGTTAGAGCATAGTTGGAATTGGAATTGGCAGGCGATCGCCTTTCTCTTGCCCCAACACCAGTGGGCCATGGCGGCGGGGGCGGTGTCGCTTCTGCTGATGACTCCGGCAGCTTTAACCAGTTTTGACCAGGCCCAACAGCGTTTAGGGGCCAATTGGCGGCGAATTCACCTGTTGGGGCTTCCGGCTTTCCTGTTGGCAGCGGTCCATGCCCTCTTTTTGGGGAGTCATTACCTGGGGCAGTTGCGGGTGAGCGGGGGAAATGCGATCGCGATCGCGGCCCTAGGACTGTTGGTCCTTGCGGTTTTGCTGCTGCGATCGGCCTGGTTTAGCCACCGCTTCGGTTTACGCCGCCCCTGCCCCAACCCAGTACCTATTTCCCCCACTACGGACCCCCTTGCGCCACTGGATACTTCCCTGCTCTCCCAATCTCCGAATTCTGCTGATTGTTCTACCTGTAAACCCCTGTCGGGTCGCTCCCTCCCATGACTGAATCCCCATCCCATTCTGTAACTGTTATTGGTGCGGGCCTTGCAGGCACCGAAGCCGCATGGCAAATTGCCCAAGCGGGGGTCGAGGTGGTGCTCTATGAAATGCGGCCCCAGCGGCTCAGTCCGGCCCACCATACGGATCAGGTGGCGGAACTGGTCTGTAGTAATTCCTTTGGGGCCATGGCCACCGATCGCGCCGCCGGTTTATTGCACGAAGAACTGCGCCAGTTGGGATCGATCGTCATCCAACGGGCCGATCGCCATGCGGTGCCCGCTGGGGGAGCCTTAGCCGTCGATCGGGGGATCTTTAGCCAAGACCTGACCACGGCCCTAGAACAACACCCCCGCATTGACTTCCGGCGCGAAGAGGTGCCCGCCCTCCCCAGGGAAGGCATTACGGTCTTAGCCACAGGTCCGCTGACCAGTCCGGCCCTTACTGAGGATTTACAGCAGTTTACGGGCCAGGAATACTGTAGCTTTTTCGATGCAGCTAGCCCGATCGTCGTGGGGGAAAGCATTAACCCAGAGATTGCCTTTTTGGCTTCCCGCTACGATCGCGGCGAGGCGGCCTATTTCAACTGCCCCTTCGATCGCGAGCAGTATCTTCACTTTTGGCAGGAACTGAAGCAGGCGGAACAGGCAGAATTAAAGGATTTTGAGCGGGAAACGGCTAAATTCTTTGAGGGTTGTTTGCCGATCGAAGAGCTAGCCCGTCGGGGTGAAGAAACCATGCGCTACGGCCCCCTCAAGCCCGTAGGTCTCTTTGATGCTCGGTTGGGTGACTTTAAGGATCCCGCCAATAAAGCCAAAAAGCCCTATGCCGTGGTGCAATTGCGCCAGGAAGATAAGGCCGGTCAACTCTGGAATATGGTGGGATTCCAAACTAACTTGCGTTGGGGTGAGCAAAAGCGCATTTTTCGGTTAATTCCGGGCTTGGAGAATGCCGAATTTGTCCGCATGGGGGTGATGCACCGCAATACCTTTATTAATGCCCCGGAACTGCTCCAGGCCACCCTTCAGTTCCACAAGCGCCCGACCCTCCTCGCCTGTGGTCAGTTGGTGGGGACCGAGGGCTATAGCGCTGCTGTGGCTGGGGGTTGGTTGGCGGGCACCAATGCGGCCCGGTTGGCCCTGGGGCTAGATCCGGTTACCTTGCCGCCCACCCTGATGTCCGGTGCCCTTTTTGACTTCATCAGTGGCGCTTCTCCCAAGACTTTCCAGCCAATGCCGCCTAATTTTGGCATTTTGCCGGAACTGCCCCAGCGGATTCGCAATAAACGGGAGCGTTACGGAGCCTACCGCGATCGGGCACTGGCTGATCTGCACCAGTTTCAGACTCAGCAACATTTCACTTTGGAGCAACCCAGACCCTGACCTGGCTCAAACGGCTCGTAGTGCGGCTCGTAGTGCGG
>JAYKJG010000153.1:0-4766 GCA_035286285.1 Prochlorothrix sp. | reverse complement strand
GTTTGTTGAAGCGTGAAGACTAGGCAAAAAACTGACCTGCTAATGATTTACTATGCTGGATTGTTTTGGATTGTTACAGAATCTAGCGGCTTTGGGGGTGATAGGGGTGAATAGGCCGAGTGATCTTCCCTTGTGTCGGTTGTGATCTGACAAGCAATTTTGTGTGATCTGTCCAATCTTTGACGCTCTGCGGGGGAGGATAGCTTGGATATTGTCTCTTAAACAAAGACAATTGGTATCTAAGATGGGGGATTGTCTTTTTAGGGAATCGGGCCATAATGGAAATTGAAAGATTGAAGCCTGTACAACACCTTTGGGAGGTTGAAGCCCAATGACATCCCTCACCGTCATTCCACCCACTACCCACCCCAGTCCTTTGATCCTGCGTCCTGCCCAGGAACGCGGCCACGTTACCCTGGACTGGCTCCACAGTGCCCACAGCTTTTCCTTTGGCCATTACTACGACCCCCAGCACCTTGGCTTTTCGAGCCTGCGTGTCATTAATGAGGATGTGATCCAACCCGGCCAAGGTTTTGGCACCCATAGCCACCAGGACATGGAAATTATCACCTATGTTCTGTCCGGCAGCTTGCGCCACCAAGACAGCCTTGGTAACGGCTCTGTGATTCGTCCCGGCGATGTACAACGCATGACCGCAGGGCGCGGCATTGCCCACAGTGAGTTTAATGCCAGCGATCGGGAGCCGGTTCACCTGCTCCAAATTTGGATTTTGCCCGATACCCTGGGTTTAGAGCCGAGCTATGAGGAAATTCAGGTTCCTGCTGCTGAAAAACAGGGTAGGCTCCGGCTTTTGGCTTCAAAGGAGGGTCGGTCTGGCTCGGTGACCCTGCACCAGGATGTCAGCCTTTATGGTTCGATTCTCGATCGTGGCCAGAGCCTGACCTATGATTTGGCTCCGGGCCGATCGCTGTGGCTCCAAGTGGCACGGGGTGCCCTGACGGTTTCTACTCCCGACCACAGCCAAGCGCTCCAAGCTGGGGATGGTCTTGCGATCGATCGCCCCACTGCCCTCACCCTCCAAGGATCAACGGCGGGGGCAATGGCTTCTACTCCTGCGCCTGAAACGGCGGAGTTTCTCCTTTTTGACTTGCCCGGTTTGGCTTAAGACGGGACTGCTATATCCTAGTTTGGGTGTCCCTCTCAGCGGGGCACCCCGTTCCTCAATACTCCGGTTGGTTCAGTTCACGATTTACGGATTTACCCTAAGGATTCACCCCCATGGATACCCTCGCAGCAATTCAACAACGTCGATCGGTCAAACACTACGATCCCGACCATAAAATGTCCCCAGAGGAAATTAAAACCCTCATGGAACATGCAATTTTGTCGCCTACCTCGTTTAATATTCAAAATTGGCGCTTTGTGGTGGTGGAAGATGCGGAAGTTAAGCAACAGCTAAAGGCTGCGGCCTGGAACCAAGCTCAGGTCAGTGATGCTTCGATCGTGGTTCTGGTCTGTGCTGATTTAATGGCTTGGGACCAAGACGCGCAGCGCTACTGGCGCAATGCTCCGGAGGCGGTGCAACAGCAACTGGTGCCGATGATTGGCAAGTTTTATGACAATAATCCCCAGCTTCAGCGGGATGAGGCGATGCGCTCCTGTGGCATTGCGTCCCAAACGATTATGCTGGCGGCGAAGGCGATGGGCTATGATAGTTGCCCGATGATTGGCTTTGATCCGGTTAAAACTGCGGAAATCGTTAATTTGCCGGAAAATCATGTTATTGGCTTGATGATTACGGTCGGTAAAGCTCTGAAGCCTGCTCAGCCGCGCTCTGGCCCGTTGGATCTGTCTGAGGTCATGGTGAGCGATCGCTGGTCTTAGGAATTCCCTCTCGTCAATCTCCCAAGAGGGCCGGAAGACCCGGCCCCTACCGTCGATACTGCAAGGAGAGAAAAACGAGGAGAAAGGGGGATTTAATGGCCGTGGAAGTAGCGGTAGGTACCTTGGGCTTCCACGGTCTCGCCAAGACGGTTGAGGGCGTGGATATAGGCCGCCGATCGGACTGAAGTTCCCTCCCGCTGGGCGATCGCCCAAATCGCCTCTGTCTCTTCCACCATCCGCTGCTTCAGTTGCTGTTGCACCTCCGCCGCACTCCAATAGAGACCGTTACGATTCTGGACCCACTCAAAGTAACTAACCGTTACCCCGCCCGCGTTGACCAAAATATCGGGGATAACATAAATATTGCGGGATTCTAGAATCTGATCGCCCTCAAAGCTTACGGGACCGTTGGCCACCTCAAACACATACTTGGCCTGAACCCGATCGGCATTTTTTGCGGTAATTTGGCCCTCTAGGGCTGCGGGAATTAAAATATCCACATCCAAGGTGAGTAACTCCTCGTTGGTGATCACCTCGTGTTCAACAATATTGCAAACGGTCCCTTCGCAGTACACCGCCTGAACCCCTCGGCGCGTAGATTCTTTATACTGGCGGATGCTGGGAATATCTAGCCCATGCTTGCAATAGATAGCTCCCTGGGAATCACTGACCGCTAGGACTCGGTAGCCCGCCTTGGCCAGTAGGTCCGCAATAATGCTGCCCGCATTGCCAAAGCCCTGCACGGCAACGGTTGTGTCTTGGGGGCGACGATCGAACTTGGGCATGAGGGTCTGAATCACAAAAAATGCCCCCATGGCCGTTGCACTTTCTCGACCTTGGCTACCGCCTAATGATAAGGGTTTTCCCGTCACCACTCCCGGACTATGTTTGCGGCGGATGATGCTGTACTGATCCATCATCCAACTCATGACCCGTGCATTGGTATAGACATCGGGGGCCAAAATGTCGGTGTCTGGGCCAATAAAGTCGGCGATCGCGTCAATATAACCCCGGCTCAGCCGCTCCACCTCCATAGGGGATAAATCCTTGGGATTAACCGTAATTCCGCCTTTACCCCCACCAAAGGGCAGATTCAAGGCGGCACACTTAAAGGTCATCCAGAAGGCTAGGGATTGGACTTCATCCAAATTTACCCCCGGATGGAACCGCACGCCCCCCTTGGCTGGCCCCCGACTATCGTCGTAGCGGACTCGGTAGCCCTGGAATACTTCTAGGGAACCGTCATCGCGGCGCAGCGGAATGGAGACGGTGAGGCTGGCTTTGGGCGCACGGAGGCGCGTTACCAGGTCATCGGAGACTTGAGCATGTTTGAGGGCTTGATCAAGGTGGCGGCTGGCATCAGCAAGGAGCGTAGACATAGCGGGTTTGGGGTGAAGGTGAGCGGGATGGGCTGGGGAACCACCTTGATCTTAAGGTTTTCTCAAGTTAATTTGTATTGAAAGATACAAAATTTACATTGCTTTACCCAGCCCCGTTACTGGCTACGTTCTGTCTAACCAGTCCGGCATGACCTGTCTTGCCTAATTCTGCCTAATTCTGCCTAATCTGCCCTGCTTAACTCGATCGGGGCCGATCGCCCGATCGTGCCCCCTGCCGCTCTCCCTGCTACAGAAAGACCCACCGCGAGAAGGTGGCGGCTTGGCCGCAGTATTGCCCCGCATCGTCCAACAAATTCCAGATCAACCCATTCTCAATCCGAAACTGCTGCTGGGTTTTGGCAATGCGAATGCCCGAATACCCCTCAACAAAGCCTTTTTCCCGTACTTCTGCCAAGAATTGTTCCCGTTCTTCCCGGTGGGGCCGACCTGCGGATAATCGCGACGGCATACTGGTCAGTTCAGCCCAGGTCATCGCAAACAGTTCCATGGCCCGTTGATTGACGTAGTTAAAGACCGGATCGGGGGCTGCGTTTTGGGCAACGACCACAAAGGGCGCTTCAAAAATTTGCTGGGCCAGATCCCGATCGCTGTAGCCCTGGGGATCAATGAGTTCCCGCCCTGTCCAGTGGGTGTAGCTGCGGCGCAGCAGATTGATATAATCCACCAGGTAGCGATTTTGAGCGTTAGGTTTTGGGAAAAGAGCCATGGTTGCTTCCCTTTGGGAGCGGTGAAAAAGGAGTGGAATGGGTTAAGCCTGGGCTACGAGGGCAACGAAGTTGTCAATGATTTTAAGGCCCGTTGCTGAGGATTTTTCGGGGTGGAATTGGGTGGCGAGGAGATTTTGGTGGGCGATCGCCGCTGTTACGGCTTGGGTGCCGTGGGTGACTTGGGCGGCGGGGACTGCCACATCGGCGGGATCGACGTAGTAGGAGTGAACAAAGTAGGCCCAGGCGGGGTTGGGCAGGTCTGCCCAGAGGGGACAGTGGGGCTGGGTGTAGTGGAGGGTGTTCCAGCCCATGTGGGGAATGGTGAGGTTTGGCTCCGATCGAAAGTGGCGCACCCAACCCGGAATAATGCCGAGTCCGGCTTCTTGGCCTTCGTCGCTGCCCTCAAACAGAATTTGCATTCCTAAGCAAATGCCAAAAAAGGGCTTGTTGGTGGCCGCTATGTCCTGAAGGGGGGCGATTAAGTCCCGCGATCGTAGGTGTTGAATGGCGGGGTCAAAGGCCCCTACTCCTGGCAGGACTACGGCAGCCGCTGCGGCGAGTACCTTGGGATCATCGGTCACTTCTGTTTGGGCACCGGCGTTGACCAAGGCTTTGCAAACGGAGTGCAAGTTGCCCATGTCGTAATCCACCACGGCAATCTTGGGACTGGGTTGGCTTGGGGACATGGCTGTAGCTCCTGGGCGGCAAAGATATGCATTATTTTACCGTTTTACCGCACAGGATGACGCGGGCGATCGGGTCGATCGCGCCTTGAGACCCGCTGATTTAAGGGGTGCATTTCACGTTTGCCCCG
>JAYKJG010000152.1:0-18905 GCA_035286285.1 Prochlorothrix sp. | reverse complement strand
CGGTGTTTACGGGGTTGGCCCTAGGGGTGATGATCGGCATTGCTGGGTTAATTGGGGATCTTACTGAGTCGATGATGAAGCGGGATGCAGGGGTGAAGGACTCCGGCGATTTAATTCCTGGCCATGGCGGCATCCTCGATCGGGCCGATAGCTATGTTTTTACGGCTCCCCTGGTTTATTACTTTGTAACGCTGTTGCTTCCGGCGATCGATCGCTTGGGGTAAACAACTGGGGTAAACAACTGGGGTAAATGACCCAACGCTCCTGAGAGCTATCCAGAGCTATCCAGAGCTATCTAGAGCGAACCGAAGGCAAGGCTGGGATTCTGTGGTTGTTAGGGTAGGCTGTGGTCAAAAACTGGAGCAGACAGACTGTAACTGAAAGACTAGAACAAAAGACTAGAACGGGCTGGGGTAGAGCTTCGCCCAAGCGGGACGGGGGCGGTGCCCAGGAAGGCAGTGCAGTCAGGCGCTGTAGAAGAGTTTTGGAGAAAAGGTCTGTAGCAGAGCGTCCAGGGAAGACTGGGGCTGAAAAAAAGATGAAACTGGAGAATGGCTAGGGACGCGATCGGCAATTAAAGTGTGAGGAGTGGGGAACAGCAAACGGGGCCGTTAAACCTACAAAACCATGGGGTACTCAGTTAGTTGGGGAGAGAAAGGGGGGAGCAGCGGGCGATCGGCCTAGTCAACGCGCTCCAACTGCCACAAAATTTGGTTGCCCTCACGTCGGACCCTGGACACCACCCAGTTGCGCCACACCCAATGATCCCCCCGACTGGTGACCGCACTGGCATTCACATCCATCAGGTCCGCCAACTCAGAACTACTGATCAGATAGCCCTTGTTAGCGATTTCATCGGCCATGTGGAGGGTATCCACAAGGTTGCGAATTTGGGTGACACGGATTTCGCGGGAGGGGCTGTGGCCGTTCTCTAGGTCCGCTAGCATTACATCTGTCGTCATGAATCAAAACCCTTCAAGCAGCAAGATCAATCCCATTATTGTATCTTTTTGTAAAATTTGCCGCAGTAATTAATCAGGCTAGGTAAACATTTCGCGACAATTTTGGACCCCGATCCAGCCCCGCTGCCCCGGACTTGGACCCCAGGATTGCCCTGGGTTTAGGGTCCAAGTCGATCGGCACAGGGGGTCGATTTCACTTTGGCGGGTTTACCGATTTTAGGTAGGGGCAAACCCCCTGTGGTTGCCCCGGTTTGGGGATTAGGGTAGGGGCAAACCCCCTGTGGTTGCCCCGGTTTGGGGATTAGGGTAGGGGCAATTCCCCTGTGGTTGCCCCGGTTTGGGGATTAGGGTAGGGGCAATCCCCCTGTGGTTGCCCCGGTTTGGGATGCAAAGCCCCCTCACCCCCAGCCCCTCTCCCAAGACGGGAGAGGGGAGCAAGAGGGTTTAGAGTTCAGGTCGGATCGCTGTAGGGGGCGGGGGCGCGGGATTCAGCGCTACCTTGGGGAGGCTTGTAATAGCTAGCGATCAGGGCGATCGAGAGCCACCAGAGGGTGCTGATTTGGGGCCGATACCACACTGTATCCACCAAACCATGGCCCAACATTCCCACACTGGTGGCGATCGCCGCGAGGAGCCAATAGCCCTGGCGATCGTTGGCCTGCCGTAACCGTTGAATCGCCGTCCAGCCCTGGGTCCAGGCCGTTGTCACCATCCACAAAAACGCCGTCAGCCCCACAAAACCCGTCTCGACCGCCAACTCTAGCAGTACCGAGTAGGCACTCAGCGCCGTATAGCGGGGCCGCTGGTACAGGGGATAAATCTTGTTAAAGGCATCATTACCGGGACCAATGCCCAAAACGGGGTGATCGCGGATCATTTCCACCACCGCAGCCCAGACATTAAGCCGGAAGTTGTTGCTACTGTCTGCCCGACCGGCAAAGATACTCGCCACCCGCAGCCGCAACGGCTCCACCGTAAGGATCATCACCAGCCCCAGCCCCACCAACGCCCCTAGGGCGATCGGAATTGCCCAGGTTTGCCAAAAGGCGGGCCAACGGCGGCTCCACCAATGCACTAAGAGCAGGGTTAGTACCAAACCGCCCAAAACCAGGCCAATCCAAGCGCCTCGGCTGAGGGTCAGGGCCACGCATTGTAAATGCATCACCGTCATAAACACGGCCAACGCCTTGCAGCCCCAGCTTTCCCAGGCAAAAATTGCCACGCCGCTGAGGAAAACTGCCGGAAGCAGGTAGCCGCCCAGGAGGTTGGGGTTGTCGAGGTAGCTATAGACGCGGGTGGTGTCGGCGAGGGGGGAGGTTGGATCGACCCAGGTGGCGAGGGCTGTGGCTCCTAGGAACCATTGGCGAATGCCGTAGGCGCTGACGATGAGGGCGGTGAGCAGGTAAACGGCGATGAGGATTTGGCGCAGCCGGTCCGATCGCAGCACCCGCGCCATTAGCCCAAAAAAGATTAAATAAAGGGTGAGCTTGGTCCAGCCTTCGATCGCCGCCGATCGCACGGGGGAAAATTGGGTCGCGATCGTGGCAATGCCCCAATACAGGGTCACCAGCAAATGAATGGGGGTCAGTCCTTGGCCTGGAGCATCCGTCAGGCCCAGCATTACCCAAAAGGCCGCGATCGCTAGCAGAAAAATCCCAATCAGACTATTGGGGATAAAGGGGGTAAAGGCAAAAACCAGAGAGATAAAGACTAAGCCCAAGGGATCAGACCATTGCAGCAGCCAACTCCCCGATCGCCAGGGTTCCAGACCGCCCACAACCCGGTACAGAAAACTGCGCCTTGCCCAATCGCTCAGCACAACCTGGGAAAAAGTCAAGGACTGCCACACGTTTTCCATAAGTCATTGTCCCTCAGTAAGTTAGGCGCGGTAAAGGGAGCGCAAGTGCGGTTAAGCAGATCTTAGGGGTGCATTTCACTTTGGCCAAGGGACGGACTAAAGTCCGTACTACGAGCTAAGTCTGTACTACGAGCTTTTTTGGAGCTGCTAGTGAACTGCACCCGATCTTGAGCAGCTTGCTTAGGATTAAATTTGGATTATTGGGGGCTGGTGTCCACGGGTAACAGGAGTGAGGGGTTACTTTGCCCAGCAGAATCAGAGTAGCTCATGATTGTCAGCAAAGGCAGTACCAGGGTCAAGCCAGCCATAAAGATGCCCACCACATGGGCAAAGCTCCAGGTTTTGGGAGCAAGCTCCGCCATGGTCAAGTTTTGGGGCACTGGGGCTGAGAGGGGCCGATCGGGGGCCAGAGAAGACGCAGAAGGCTTAAGGGATGAGGGAGGTTCAGCAGAGTCAGGCAACAAGCCAGGGGAATCCATAACAGTTTTGGAAAAAAAGAAATCAAGTGTTATTGAAGGGAATGGAAGGCACAACTGTCTGTGATCTAACCCAGAGGGTAGCAGTGCCAGGGGTGGGAGGGGTTAGCTTGGGGGCAGCATTTGAAAGTTGAGTATTTTAAGCAAGAAAATCGAACAACCTGGAGGCGTTGGGGGCATTGCTCATTTAGGCCGGGATGCAGAGAAAGGTTTGTCCGTGATGGCCCTGAGTGGGGCCATGTAGGGGTACTCCCTCGCCGATCGATCCTAGGATTTTGCAAGGCTCCTATGCCTGGGGTTAGCTCGATTGTAGCAAGTCTCTGGTTAGGACACTGTATGGCAGTCCACACTTGGCAAGGTCGGGACAGGCGATCGGCCCAGCCTAGTGCAGTAGGGCAGAACTGGGCATACCATTCACTCGTACCCGTTGGCAGATCCCTGAAGAGGGCCGGAAGACCCGGCCCCTACCCAACATATTCCCCCGCATGACGGTCCCTGAGCACCGTCGAAGGGTTACGGTCGTAAACCAAGAGACAGAGGGCGCTGGAGCGCCCAGGGAGGAATTCCCACACAGAGCGCAGAGCGTGGGAACTAGTGACTCGTGAAATAGTGAAGGGAGGAATCGTGAACAAGGCTCGTAGTGTGGACTTTAGTCCGCACCGGAGCAAAAGTAAACTGCACCCCTTGGTTAGGGAACTTGCCAAATCCGATCGTGATACTGCGCCGGTTCTGCATAGGGATCAACAGCGGCCTCCCCATGGTGATGATGCCCGTGGCTGTGGCTATGGCTGTGATCGTGACCGTGGCTGTGATCGTGACCGTGAGCAGGCTCGTGGCCGTGGCTATGCTCGTGAGCATGGCCGTGACTATGACCGTGAGCAGGCTCGTGACTGTGACTATGGCTGTGAGCATGACCGTGGCTATGACTGTGAGCAGGCTCGTGACTGTGACTATGGCCGTGACCGTGGCTATGACCGTGACCAGAACCGCCCCCATTGGCTAAAGCAGCGAGGCGGAACTTACACATTTCGCAGTTCATATTGACCTCGCCCCGCTGGGTTTCTAGCTCCCGCTGGCGCAGAATTTCAAATAAACGCGGATGAAGTCCCATTTCTGGCAAACAGACAACCTCTGCTGTGGGATATTGGGCCTTTTGCTCGGCGGCAACTTGGAGGATTTTCTTGACTAATACCCCTGTAAAGAGGAAGTAGGGCAGGACAATGATGCGCTTGGGCTGGTAGAGCCGTGCCCGCCGGAACCCTTCTTCTAGGCGGGGGTGGGTAATGCCGATAAAACAAACTTCTACGGTGTGGTAGCTGCTGCCCTCCCAGACCATGCGGGCTAGCTTAAAGACATCGCCGTTGGCATCGGGGTCGCTGGCTCCCCGCCCGACAAAGAGCAGTACGGTGTCCGATCGATCGATGCCCTGGGGATTCCACTGGGGCTGATCCAATTCCTGGAGCCGATCGCGCCAGAGGTCCAAAATGCTGGGGGTAATGCCAAAGTGGCGACCGTAGTGGAAGGTTACTTGGGGATGGCGTTGCCGCGCCCGATCGAGTTCGTTGGTGACATCAAATTTGTTGTGGCGGGCTGCAAACAGCAGAATTGGCAACACAGAAAGGTCGGTATAGCCCTCTGCCACACAGCGATCGACCCCATCTTGGATCGTGGGGTCCGTCAGTTCCAAAAAGCAGGGAATGACGGGACGGGAGCGATCGAGGTCTTGGTACTTGGCTCCCAAATCGAGCAATGCCTGTCGGCCATCCCCATCCCGGCTGCCGTGGCCCACCAGCAAAAGGGGCCGCTGCTGTACCAATGGCTCCAGTACAGGGGGATCCTGCTGGGCCTCCTGGTGCAAAAAGAGATAGGGATCTAGTGGATGTTTCAAAGCTGTGTGTTTCAAACCGTTATACCTACTCGCACAGTTAACCTTTGCCATCTTAAAGCTTTGCTATTCTATGGCAAGTCTGGCCAAGGGCTGGGGCGGGTCGGTTGCTGGATTCAGGAATGGCTAGGGTAGGGGTCGTGCCCCCGTGCCGGAACTAAACCCAGGGCAACCACGGGGGGATTGCCCCTACCGGAACTAAACCCAGGGCAACCACGGGGGGATTGCCCCTACCGGAACTGAACCCAGGGCAACCACGGGGGGATTGCCCCTACCGGAACTAAACCCAGGGCAACCACGGCGGGGTTGTCCCTAGCCAATCCAATGCTGGCAAGGACTCCACTTGGGGTATCGTGATCAACAGCGACCCTCAGTGATCCTCCTGCTATCCAGTCTCCCCATCCACCCTTCAAGCTCCTTTGATAGGATGGGGTGCATTGCACTTTGGAGCAACCCAAACCGGGCCAAAAAAGCTCGTAGTACGGACTTTAGTCCGTCCCTTGGCCCAAGTGAAAGGCTCGTAGCACGGACTTTAGTCCGTCCCTTGGCCAAGGTGAAATGGACCCCCCGAACTTCTCCACCCTCCCCCTAGTCACCCCCGCCCCATGACTGTTTCGATTCCCCCGAATACGACTCCCAGACCCGAAATTAGCCCTAAAATCATTGTTTTAGACGATGATCCAACCGGATCCCAGACGGTCCATAGCTGTTTGTTGCTAACTCAGTGGGATCCAGAAACACTGTGCTTGGGGCTGCGAGATACTTCGCCGATTTTCTTTATCCTCACCAATACCCGCGCCTTGCCCCCGGAAGAAGCGGCAGCAGTGACCCGATCGGTCTGCCAAAACCTCAAGATTGCCCTAGCCCAGACCCAAACCCAAGAATTTCTCGTTGTTAGCCGATCGGACTCCACTTTGCGCGGCCATTACCCGATCGAAACCGATGTGATTGCAGCGGAACTGGGGCCGTTTGATGCCCATTTTTTAACCCCAGCCTTTTTTGAAGGGGGCCGCTTTACCCGTGACAGTGTGCATTACTTGGTGGTCAATGGCGAACCCGTACCGGTCCATCAGACCGAATTTGCCCAAGATTCGGTGTTTGGCTATTCCTACAGCGATTTGCCCCACTATGTGCAGGAAAAAACCCAAGGGCGAATTGCAGCGGAGCAGGTGCAGCGGCTGACCTTGGAGCAGGTGCGATCGGGGTGCTTGGGGCAATTGCAGGCCATGGCAGATAACTGCTGTGTGGCGGTGGATGGGGAAAACCAGGCCGACTTCGATCGCTTTGCCCAGGATATTTTAGTGGCCGCCGCAGCGGGCAAGCGCTTCCTCTTCCGCAGTGCCGCTAGTTTGCTCACGGCCTTGGCTGCTTTACCGGCTCAACCCCTTGCGCCTGAGGCCATGGGCCAGTATCGCCGCACCCCGCAGCCCGGTGCTGTCATCGTTGGCTCCCATGTCCAAAAGACGACCCGCCAACTGTATCGCTTGCTGGAGGAACCGGGCATTGCGGCGATCGAAGTCGAAGTTGCCCACCTCCAGGGCGGGGAAGCCGCAGCCCGATCGGCCCTCTTAAAAACCGTTCTTGCCGCAGTCCACCAAGCCCATGCTGCCGGTCAAACCCCTGTGGTCTACACCAGTCGCCAGGAACTCACCTTTGCGGATGTCCAAACCCGGTTGGAGTTTGGGGTGTCGGTGTCTCGGTTGTTGATGGATGTGGTGCGAGGGTTGCCGGAGGGGATTAGTTTTTTGATGAGTAAGGGGGGGATCACCTCCAATGATGTCCTCAGCGATGGGCTGGCCTTGCCGACGGTGCGACTGTTGGGGCAAGTGTTGCCGGGAATTTCGGTGGTGCAGACGGAGGCGGATCATCCCCAGTTTCCAAAACTGCCGGTGGTCTTGTGTCCCGGCAATGTGGGGGAAGAGGATGCGCTAGCGGTGATTTATCAGCGTCTACAATTGGGATCGATCGCCTAAGCTGGTGAAGGTGGGTTGCCCCACTGGTTGCAACGCCTTCTAGCCACGCTTTCTATAAAAACGCCCTTCGTTTTGAATTACGGTTCTCAGCCTGCCTTGGATACTCATTTTGCTCCGCCCGATTCTGATGCAGCGATCGATCCAGCGATCGATCCAATGACTGATCCCGTCACCCACGTCCCGATCGATCCAGCGATCGATCCAATGACTGATCCCGTCACCCACTTCTTGATCGATCCAGCGATCGATCGGGCCAACCCCCCTGGGGCGATCGATCTGGCTCCCGATCGGATCCTCGATCCCGCCAAGCAGTCGGCTCCGTCAATCTCCCAACCTGTACCTAACTTTGCGGCCCCTTCCCTCCTGGATGCGGCGATCGATCCTGAGACAGATCCTCTCCATCGGCCCCTACCGCGCCTCGATCGGCAGAATCCAGACCTGCTAGATCCAGACCTGCTAGATCCGAGTAAGATAACTGCGAGTCCCATTGCGACCCATCCCGTTGCCGTGAGTTCAACTGTTACCCATTCAGTTGCCGTGAGTCCAACTACTGCAAGTCCAACTGCTGTGAGTCCCACCGCTGTGAGCAAAGCAAACGTCAATCAAGCAACCTCTAACCCGGTAACTTCAGGTCAGACAGATCCCAGTTCAACCCCTGTCAGCGAACCGACGGCCCGTGAAGCTGGGGCCAGTACGGCAAGGGCTGATCAACCGGTGACTCCAACCGTGGCTTCAACCGGAACCAGCACACCATCCCCGCCCTCCTCCGCCCCCTCGCCCCCCCAGGCCGAAGCCCCCAAGGCAGAGACCCCCAAGGCAGATCCCAAAAAGATAGATCCCAAAAAGATAGATCCTAAAAAGATGGATCCCGAAGCTGAGTTGGAGTTGGAACTGGAGCTAGAGGCGATCGATCTGCCCTCCGATCAACAGGTTCAGTTGCGCTGGCAGGGCGATCGGCTTCAGGTCATTTTGCCGCCCGATCGCGATCTGGGGGAAGACAGCTTGCCGCCAGAGGTGATTTGGGAACAGATGTGGCAACCGTTGCAGCAGCGGCTGAAGGGGGGAGAGCGGTTTGGCCAAGAAGAAGAGACGGTGGATTTAGTGGCCCAAAGTCGGCTCTTGGATGAGCGGCAGTTGCAGGAGTTGGCCGATCGCCTCAAAGAGTATCACCTCGTGATCCAGCGGGTCTACACCAATCGTCGCCGCACTGCCATTGCGGCTGTAACAGCGGGCTATTCCGTGGAACAGCAGGAACTGCCCACCCTTTTAAGCCCAGACAGCGCAGATCCAGCCACCAAAGAGCTAAAGGGTGCAAAAACCTCGGCTTCCGGCAAGAGCAAGCGCCTTGCAGAGCCGCTGTATTTACAAACGACTTTGCGATCGGGGGTGGAAATTCGCCATCCCGGTACGGTGGTGGTGTTGGGGGATGTCAATCCGGGCAGTTCGATCGTGGCCGATGGCGATATTTTGGTTTGGGGTCGCTTGCGGGGGCTGGCCCATGCGGGGGCGGGGGGCAACGATCGCTGCTTGATTATGGCCCTGCGAATGGAGCCGCCCCATGTGCGCATTGGTGGGGTGGTGGCCCGCCTACCTGAAGCACCAACGGCGGAGCTTTATCCAGAGGTGGCCTATGTTACGCCGGAGGGCATTCGGATTACAGCGGCCCAAGCCTTTAGCCCCCCCGATCGTTAGTCAGCCTGAATGCCAGTCCAACCCAAGCCTCATCTTCCGATCGCCATCTACAGCCAGCAGCAGCAAGGGGAAGCTTGGATCGATGAGTTTATCGGCAAACCCGCCCTTTTAGCCTGCGTTTTTGGCTTTACGGAAACAGGGCTGCTACCGGGCATTTCTGCGGCAGGGGCCACCCCCACCGATCGCCGCTATACCGCCCTTGCCGATGCCGAATTTCTAGCCCAGGGCTTGGCCGATCGGCCTCCCCGCTATCCCCTGCCCCCTCTCCAGGGCGGCATTTCCCCCACCCTGATCACCCGCGCCCTCTGGGAGCGCGACCCCTGGCCCTGCTTTCTGTTTAATGCCGGTTTGCCCCTCGCTCCCTCGGTACCTTTGCTGGATTTAGAGGGACAAGCCGCCCGGTGTTTGAGGACGGGGCAGGCGCTGGATCGGGCCGTGGTCGATCGGCTTTGGCGGGCGGGACAGACCTGGGGCCACACCCTAGCCGCTGCCGTGCCGGGAGGCTATAGCATCATAGGCGAGTGTGTGGTGGGGGGAACGACTACCGCCCTGGCTCTCCTCACTGGTTTGGGAGTAGCAGCCATGGGGCGAGTGAACAGTAGCCATGCGGCCTGTAACCATGACCAGAAGGCGAAAGTTGTTAGCCAAGGTCTCCAGGCTGTGCAATGGCCTAATTTCCAGGGAAAACGCGGATTGTACCCAGGGCCAGTCCAGCCGTCCCAACCCCATCCCTTGGATCTAGTGGCAGCCGTGGGCGACCCCATGCAAGTCGTCGTGGCGGGGATGGCACTGAGTGCAAGTCGGCACGGGGGGGTTATTTTAGCCGGTGGAACCCAAATGTTGGCGGTTTATGCCCTAGCGATCGCCCTAGCAGAGGCAGAGGGGCTAGCGTGGAGTCCAGAGCGGATTATTGTCGGGACAACGCGCTGGGTTGCGGAAGATCCCACGGGGGACACCCCCGGTTTGGCAGCGGCGATCGGCGATCGCTGGGGTACGGCCCTCACTCCCTGCCTGATGGCTACCCAGCTTAGCTTTGCCTCGTCCCGTTTTCCCCAACTGCGGCTTTACGAGCAAGGCTTTGTGAAAGAGGGGGTTGCAGCGGGAGGCAGTGCGATCGCGGCCACTTTGGCCCATTCTGCAACCCAAGCTGATTTACTGGCGACGATCGAGGCTTTCGTCGATCGCTACCAACACTGGCAAACCACCCTCCATCTCTCCCCCTCCCTTTAATCCCCCTGTCTACCCCCCGATCGCCCATTTGAAAGCGGCTGGGATATTATTTGTCAGTAGCAATAATGTGTAAATCAATATGTCTATGTCGGATTAATTGCATAAGACGTTGGGTGAATGAGCCTTTAAGCAGTTGTCTCCAACGGGCTTGTTGGGTTTCACCGATGACAATTTGAGTAATGCGCTGTTGTTCTGCAACCTCAGCGATCGCCCGTGCCACGTTAGAATGTCGTACCCGCAAAAATTGCCCCTCAAACTCCTGGCAAAGCTTTTCACAGGTTTCAATATGCAATGTTTCTGTCTTCGTCAGAAATCGATCAGGCGCATCTATAAAGATAACGTAAAATGGAGCACTCATATAGTTGGCAATACGAGCACCTCGGCGGATCAACTGAACTGCATTGGGGTAAGTAGAAATGCAGACTAGGACTCGCTCGTGAATAGCACAGATTTGCCCGGATAAGGTTAGCTCACTAGCTTCTTCCTCAACTGTATCAGCAACCTCTCGCAGTGCCAGTTCTCGCAAAGCAATCAGATTACGCCGTTGGAAAAAGTTTTTTAAGGATTGTTGAATTTTCTCAGGTGCATAGATTTTGCCGTCTAGCAAGCGCTCTTCTAAGGTTTCCGGAGTAATATCAACTACAACCACTTGATCCGCTGCTTCCAGAATGCGATCGGGGATGCGTTCGCGCACAACAACCCCTGTGATTCGCGCCACTAAGTCATTCAAGCTTTCCAGATGTTGAATATTGACGGTGGAGTAAACATCCATCCCCGATTCGAGCAAAACTTCAACGTCTTGATAGCGTTTCTCTCTGGGTGAACCAGGAATATTGGTGTGAGCGAGTTCATCGACTAAGACCAGTTGCGGCGATCGTGCCAGGATTGCCTCGGTATCCATTTCTTGTAGCATTAACCCATCGTTGGCGATCGCCTGCCTGGGAATAACCTCTAGCCCAACCGCTTTATCCAAAGTTTCTTTGCGTCCATGGGTTTCTAATAGGCCCACGACTACATCAAGTCCTTCCTGTTTCAATTGGTGGGCCTCTTCTAGCATCTTGTAGGTTTTGCCAACCCCAGGAGCCATGCCAATAAAGATTTTATGCTTACCCCGACGAAATGAGTGAATGTGAGAATGATCAGGGGAAGGGTGGGTAGGATTATACATAACGCTAAGGACTGATATTATCGAGAGATAGGTTAAGCTGTAGTACATTCACACTGGGTTCACCGAAAATACCCCAGCTACGACCTTTAATATTTTGCCGAATTAAATCTTCCAATCGCTCTGGCTGGAGTTTTCTGGCCTGCGCAATCCGGGTAATTTGTGCTCTGGCAGCTTCTGGGGTGATGTGAGGATCAAGACTAGAACCAGAGGTATAGATTAAATCGGCGGTGGGCTGGATTCCAGCTTGCTGCAATTTAGCTAGATCACCGACGATCGCTGGATTAGCCGTTGCATTTCCTTGAATTCGATCCAATAGGGCTGGGTTACTGGGTGCAAGATTGCTAGCACCCGATATTCCAGTTTTTAAAATTTCAGCAGTGTCATTGTGGGGATTAGCACTGCTGTAGTTGGTGGTGCTGGGGCGACTGTTGAAGTAGCGATCGCTGCTAAAAGGCTGCCCAATCAATGTAGAGCCAATCACTCGTCCCTGATCGTTTGTAATCAAACTCCCATTGGCTTGCTCAGGAAAAGCCACTTGTCCCACAGCTAGAATCAAGATGGGGTAAATAACCGCCACTAAAACCCAGAGAACTAAGGTTACGCGCACGGCTCTGATAACGTCGTAAACAAGACTCATTAGAAGCGCTCCGGTTGAAACATGACAACAAAGAGATAGATTGAGAATGTAATGGTAACCAGCCCTAAAATCCCCAGTGCATAAGCTTGGGTACGTGAGACCTCGTTACCTGTCGCTGCTTGGACTGCGGGTGCAAGGATCAGATTAATGCAGAGAACAAAGAAGAGATAACGAGGCATTGGCCTGCGGTAAATCTGACTCCAGATTTTCTGAACCTCTTCAAGCTGGAACGATGTCCTGTTAAGGGACTTTAACTTTTTCATGGTGATGAAGAAAAGGAGGATAATAAATTGGAACGAGTAGACTGAGGTATATCTCTGGCATCCCTTCAGGGTGAGTGCTTCGCTCTCGGTGCAGACCAGAGGCCCGCACAACTAGGGGCAGAAATTTTTGCCCTGCTAGACTAGACCAAGGGAATGAGAAAATCGATTAACTTGATGGCGATAAAGGGTGTAATTACACCACCTAAGCCGTAAATCAAGATATTGCGGCGGAGAAGCTGATCGGCGGTCAGGGGTTGAAACTCTACCCCTTTGAGTGCCAGGGGAATTAGCGCCGGGATGATCAAGGCATTGTAGATCAGGGCAGATAGAATCGCAGATTGGGGACTTTTCAGTCCCATGACATTGAGCGCTCCAATGCCCGCTGCTGAAAAGATAGTGGGGATGATGGCAAAGTATTTGGCGATATCGTTGGCGATTGAAAATGTTGTTAGTGCTCCACGGGTAATTAACAATTGTTTACCGATGGTTACGAGATCAATTAACTTAGTGGGATCAGAGTCTAAGTCTACCATGTTAGCGGCTTCTTTTGCGGCTTGGGTGCCAGAGTTCATTGCTAGCCCCACATTTGCTTGGGCTAGCGCTGGAGCATCGTTTGTGCCATCTCCGGTCATCGCCACCAATTTACCTTGAGACTGTTCTTGACGAATCACCTCAATCTTGTCTTCTGGAGTGGCTTCAGCAATGAAATCATCCACGCCTGCTTCTTGGGCGATCACCGCAGCGGTAATCCGGTTATCCCCCGTCAGCATTACTGTGCGAATACCCATACGCCGCAGTTGATCAAAGCGTTCTTTGATACCTGGTTTAACAATATCTTTAAGGTAAATTACACCATACATTTCACCATCTTGACAAACGGCTAGTGGTGTTCCACCGAGCTTAGAGACTCGTTCATAGGCGGCATCAAGTTCGGGTGTAATGTGACCATTGCGAGAACGGACAAAGCCTTTGATCGCATCCACGGCTCCTTTGCGAATTTGTTGCCCATCAACTAAATTTGTGCCACTCATGCGAGTGCGGGCAGAAAATTCAATCCCTTCTGCTGTTTCAGGCTGAAAGTCAACCGTTGCTCCTAGTTGTTCTGCCAGTTGCACGATCGATCGCCCCTCTGGTGTCTCATCAAACAAACTGGCTGCTAAAGCCACCTTAGCTAACTGATGCACCGAATGCTCATTGACCGGAATAAATTGATTAGCAAGGCGGTTGCCTAGGGTAATCGTTCCAGTTTTATCGAGGATGAGGGTATTGACATCGCCGCAGACTTCGACCGCCCGCCCAGAGGTAGCAATTACGTTGAACTGGGCAACGCGATCCATCCCAGCAATCCCGATCGCACTCAGCAACCCGCCAATTGTTGTGGGAATTAGGGCAACTAAGAGCGAAATTAGAATGGCGATCGTTGTGGATGCACTGACATAGTTTGCTAGGGGTGACAGGGTTGCCACGACAATTAGAAAGACTTGCGTCAACACGGTGAGTAAGACAGTCAGAGCAATTTCATTGGGTGTTTTATTGCGCTCTGCCCCTTCAACCAAGGCAATCATGCGATCGATAAACCCCTGCCCTGGATCGGCGGTAATCTGAATCAACAGTTCATCAGAAATGACTCGCGTCCCCCCTGTCACTGAACTCGCAATATCTGTACCGGGTTGTTTAAGGACCGGGGCAGATTCACCTGTAATTGCAGATTCGTCCACCGAGGCGATCCCAGCAACAACTTCACCATCGGCTGGAATCATTTCCCCAGCAATCACCTTGACTTGCTCATTGCGACGCAGTGCCGTGGAAGAAATCATTTGGACAGAGCCATCGGGTAGGACTTTGCGTGCCATGGTGTCCGATCGCGTTGCTCGCAATGAATCAGCTTGTGCTTTGCCTCGCCCTTCTGCTACGGCTTCGGCAAAGTTAGCAAAGAGAACGGTAAGAAACAAAATCAGGGTAATTGACCCATTGAGTAATCGCTGTTGGTTCGGGTCGGCTTGGACTGAACCAAACAAGTTGGGATCAAGGGTGACGCAAGCAGTGACCAGGGTTCCTGCCCAAACTAGAAATATGACGGGATTACGAACGGCAAGGCGGGGATCGAGCTTACGAAAAGCATCTCGGATAGCCCGTTTGTATAGTCCTGCCATTTTTGCTTTGGGCGTATGTCTGCGATCGCTGCGGCGCTGTGTTTGTATCTGCATAAACTAGATTCCTCCTGCAATTTGGAAAGCTTCCGCGATCGCCCCCAGCGCTAAGACGGGGAAAAAGGTCAACGCGCCCATAATCAAAATTACCCCGGCGGTCACTCCCGTAAATAGACCGGTATCCGTCCGCAGAGTACCCGTCGTCATCGGCACAACGGGCTTGCGTGCCATACCATCTGCCAACAGAATTAATGCGGTAATTGGGATATAACGCCCTGCCAGCAAACTGACAGATGTACTTAAATTCCACCAGAGGGTTGCATCCCCTAAACCTTCAAATCCTGACCCATTATTGGCAGCAGCAGAAGCATATTCATAAATCACTTGGGATAAGCCGTGAAATCCTGGATTACTGATTCCCGCTAACTGATCAGGAAATGCTAAGGTAATTGCACCGGGAATTAAAATAAAAATGGGATGTACCAGCAGGATCAACAAACTGGTGAGGACAACCTCTCGCTTCTCAATCTTGCGCCCCAGAAATTCAGGTGTGCGTCCGACCATCAATCCTGTCACAAACACGGCCAAAATTAAGTAAGAAAATAGGTATGCAGTACCAATACCTTGTCCACCCCAGATAACTTGTAGAAACATATTGGCTAACATCACCGCACCACTTAGCGGCATGAAGGAATCGTGCATACTGTTGACAGATCCGCACATAGTGCCGGTGGTGGTGATGGCATACAGCACGGACTGTGCCCAGCCAAAGCGTACTTCTTTACCTTCTAAATTTGGTTGCTGAGTGCCCAAGAGCGCATTTACGGCTGGATTGCCTTGGTACTCTACGATCGCTGCTACGCCAATGAATACTAGATAAATCACAAAAACCATGCCATAGACTAACCAGGCTTGCTTGCGGTTTTTAGCAAAAATACCATAGGTATAAATCAGTGCAGTGGGAATCGAGATCATTGCCACAATTTGAATAAGATTGGTCAGTCCGTTGGGGTTTTCAAAGGGATGGGCGGAATTGCTGCCAAAGAAACCACCACCGTTTTCACCCAATTCCTTGATGATTTCAAAATGGGCAATGGGACCGAGAGCGATCGCCTGCTGTGTTGCGGGATCTTCTAGTGTGGGTATCATCACGGGAGCCGAGAGTGTTTCTGGAACTCCAAGGGCAAGCAGAACAATGGCTCCGACGAAGCTAATGGGCAAGAGGATCCGAGTAATAGCAAGTGTTAAATCAACATAGAAGTTCCCCAGTGGTCTTCCCGTTAGCCCTCGGATAAAGGCGATTGCGACGGCAATCCCTGTTGCTGCTGAGGTGAAAAATAAAAATCCCAGTGCTCCTATTTGACTGAAGTAGCTGAAGGTGACTTCGCCGGAATAATGCTGCTGGTTTGTGTTGGTAGTAAACGAAATTGCCGTGTGAAGTGCTGTATCCCAGGTGGGTGCGCTTAGCCCAGTAGGATTGAGGGGTAATACAGCCTGAGACATAAAAATTATGAACACAAAGACTGCCATGACCAAGTTGCTGATCAGCACAGCCCGAATATATTGCCAGCCCGTCATCTCAACTTGGAAATGCACTCCAGTCAGTCGATAGATCATCCGTTCGACTGGTACTAAAATGCGATCGAAGTAAGTTTGCTCCCCTAAAAAAATACGAGCCATGTATCCACCTAAAATCGGTGTCACAACCAGCACAATTAGCAAGGTCAAAGCTATTTGAATCCAGCCTTGTAACATAGGTGAAACTCAATCTTTAGAAATCTGAACTTTTACTATGATGTGCCAACAGGGCTAGGCGTGCAAGGTATAGATGGATATAAAGTGTCTATATCAGAGGATATAAACAAGCTCTAAACGCTCCGATAAACCGAATAATCTTGTTATCCTAAATACACATTAGCCAACCCGATCCGTTGCTCAATTGCTCATCATGAAGCCCTATTGCCTCGCCCGCTCTCAGCTTCGCCAGACTTCACCCAACCAGCTTTGGATGACTGAGTTCTGGATAACCCTGGGACTGATGATGACCATCTTTATCTTTGAGTTTTTCACTCCATCCCAGCTTATTTTTGGCTACCTCTATACTGCGCCACTTCTATTTGCCAGTGTGCGGTTACAGCGATGTAGGATCATCCAAATCACAGGAATTGCGATCGTCCTCACCTTGCTTAACCTCTGGATTCCCAATCCTGGAGAGGTCACACTAGCTACAGTGGTCAATCGTCTGATTGCATCCATGGCCTTACTGGTCACTGGGGTTTTGATTGATCGTAACCGTTACTACCAGGAAGCTGTCACTCATCAACAGGTGCAGATACAAGCCAGTGAAAAACTAATCCGACTGCGAGAGGACTTTAATGCCACGTTGACCCACGACCTAAAAACGCCGCTCTTGGGTGCGATCGAAACTCTCAAAGCCTTTCAAGATCAGCAATTTGGCTTTGTTTCACCGACACAGAGCCAGGTCATCCAAACCATGACCCGCAGTCATCAAATGAGCTTGCAATTGCTCGAAACTCTTCTGGATATCTACCGCAATGACACAGAGGGATTGAACTTAAACCTGGCTTCTGTAGACTTAACCAGTTTAGCGGAAGAAACAGCGAATACTCTGTTAGATTTAGCTGCTAGCCGTCGCGTTCATCTATCATTCAACCATGGAGAGTCCCAAATTCGGCGATCGCTCCCGATCAAGGGCGATCGACTGCAACTGCAACGGGTCTTCATGAATCTCCTGATCAATGCAATTAACCACTCTCGACGGGGCGATCGAGTGGAGATTTTGCTAGAATCTCAAGTCTCCTATCAAGTGGTCAAAATCTTAGATACGGGGTCAGGCATCCGCTCTGACGAGTTGCCTCATCTGTTTGAGCAATTTTACCAGGGGCAAAGCGATCGCCAAGCCACGGGGACAGGGTTAGGACTTTATCTATCTCGACAAATCATTGCAGCCCACGGCGGTACAATTTGGGCAGAGAATCGGAGACCTACAGGTGCCCTGTTTGGTTTCAAATTACCCATCAACCGTGCTGCATGACCTCAAAACCACTTAAAATCCTTCTGGTTGAAGACGATGAACTCTTTCGTCTGGGCTTGCGTGTACGCTTGCAACAAGAGGCTGGTTTGGAAATTGTGGCGGAGGCCAATGATGGTGAAACGGCGATCGAACTGGTTGAGGCTTGCGCCATTGATGTTGTATTACTAGATGTAGGACTCCCCGGCATCGGCGGTATTGAAACCTGTTGCCAACTCCAGCAACGCTATCCCCAAATTCCCGTCTTGGTTTTGACCTCTCACTTCCAGCCTGCACTGATTGCTCGCCTGATCGCAGCCGGTGCCCAAGGCTATTGTGTCAAGGGGATTGCGGCAGAAACGCTGATTCTCGCATTGCAATCAGTGGCGGCGGGGGCTTCTTGGTGGGATGCGCCCGCAACCCAAACGATTCAATCTGGACTAAAACAAGTTGCTTTGTCAGAGTCGGAGTCACTGAATGAGGCTCGTGGGCTAACCCAACGGGAACAAGAGGTGCTGGCTTTAATCGCAACGGGCAAAAGTAACTCAGAAATTGCTCAGGCTTTGTATATCACTCCTGGCACTGTTCGGGTACATGTTCATGCAATTTTACATAAGCTGGGTGTGCGCGATCGTACTCAGGCTGTCATCATTGCCTTGCAAAATCGATGGATTACTCCCGGTAGTGGTAGCTGATGTATATTCCCTCGCCCGTGTCCTACTGCATTTCCCTCCCCGATCCCGCCGCAACCCTGGCCCTAGGCCAACAGTTGGGCCGAACCCTTCCCGCCGGAACCGTGCTGCTCCTGCGGGGTGACCTCGGTAGTGGCAAAACCAGCCTTGTTCAAGGGATTGGCCAAGGCTTAGGCATTTCTGACTTGATCGTTAGCCCCACTTTTACCTTGGTGGTGGAATACCTCGAAGGTCGAATCCCGCTCTATCACTTTGATCTGTACCGCTTACCAGACCAAGCTGAGGCGGGGGATCTCGATCGCCTCGGTCTTGATTTTTACTGGGATCCCGATAGTTTAGAGAGAGAACCGGGACTGGTGGCGATCGAATGGCCCGATCGGCTCCAAATCCTGCCGCCATCAGCCATCACGCTGACCCTAACCCCAACTCCATCCGGCGGACGACAGGCCCACCTCGCAACTGAATCTCCTCATCTAGCCGCTATCCTGGAAACAGTTCTTGCAACGGTTTCTGCCCTTCTGCCCCCTCCCACCCCCGATCGCCCCCATGACTGCTAACCTCACCCACCCTAAACTTGCCCATCCCGATCGCTGGACGATCGCCGACCTCGACCACCTCAACCCCGATCGACACTACGAAATCATTGCCGGAGACCTCCACATGATCCATGCTCCCCATTGGCGACACCAAGAAGTTTGTGACAATGTGGCGGAGGTGTTGCGGGTGTGGTCCCGTGGGACAGGGTTGGGGCGCGTGGCGACGGGGCCGGGGGTGATTTTTTCGGAGGCGGATAATGTGATTCCCGATGTGGTTTGGGTGCAGCGGGAGCGGTTGGGGGCGATCGTGGATGAGGCGGGGCATTTGACGGCGGCTCCGGATTTGGTGGTG
>JAYKJG010000151.1:0-8914 GCA_035286285.1 Prochlorothrix sp. | reverse complement strand
CCCGGCCCCTACCCCCATCATCCCGTTAATCAGCCGGAAAACCCGGCCCCTACCCCCATCATCCCGTTAATCAGCCGGAAAACCCGGCCCCTACCCCCATCATCCCGTTAATCAGCCGGAAAACCCGGCCCCTACCCCCATCATCCCGTTAATCAGCGGCACCATGAGCTAGACCCCATGAAAATTAGGCATCAGGTGACCCAGGGTTGCACGTCGCCCCCTTACAATGCTGTTCTATCTCATGGAGCCTGCAACACCGATGGTTTGGAAACCGATTTTGCCCGACTGGAGCCACCTCAGCCTTGCCCAACAGGTGGCGCAATTGGTGGTGGTGCGGGCCTCTGGCCATTGGTTCGACTCCCAAATTCGCTATCCCCAATGGGAACCCCCCGCCGCGACCCTGCGCCACTGGATTGCCGATTTGGGCGTTGGGGGGGTGATTTTGTTGGGGGGCAGTGGGCCAGAATTGGCGTTGCGAACCCAGCAGTTGCAGGAGTGGGCCGAAATTCCGCTGTTGCTGGCCGCTGATATTGAAGAGGGGGTGGGACAGCGCTTTGCGGGGGCCAGTTGGATGCCGCCGCCCTTGGCCTTGGGGGCGATCGCCCGCCGGGATTTGGCCCTTGCCCAGGACTACGCCCGCCGCTTCGGTCGGCTCACGGCCCAGGAAGCCGTCGCCCTGGGTCTGAACTGGGTGCTGGCCCCCGTCACCGATGTCAATAACAATCCCCAGAACCCGGTCATTAATGTGCGGGCCTTTGGGGAAACGCCGGAGATTGTGGCGGACTTGGTTGCCGCCTTCATTGAGGGTTGCCAGGGTCAGGGGGTTTTGACCACGGCCAAGCATTTTCCGGGCCATGGCGACACGGCGATCGACTCCCACCTGGAACTGCCGGAACTGCCCCACAGCCGCGATCGTCTGCAAGCCCTGGAATGGGTGCCCTTTCGGCGGGCGATCGCCGCTGGGGTTTCCAGCATTATGACCGCCCACCTCCAAGTCCCCAGCCTCGATCTCGATCGCCCCGCCACCCTCTCCTACCCCGTCTTGACGGGGATTCTGCGGCAACAGTGGGGCTTCGAGGGGGTGATTGTGACCGATGCCCTGATGATGCAGGCCATTACCCAGAACTACGGCGCACTGGAAGCGCCCATTTTGGCCTTGGAAGCGGGGGCTGATGTGGTCTTGATGCCGGTGGATCCGCCCAGGGCGATCGCGGCGATTGTCGAGGCCGTGGAACAGGGCCGCATTCCAGAGGACCACATCCACCAGTCCCTAGAACGGCTCTGGCGAGCCAAGCTCTCGGTTTGCTCCCCTGTGGAGGGAACTAGCGCTTGTCACAGTTGGGACTGGGAAGCTACGCCCTCGTTGCAGTTGGAGACCGTGGCCCCGCCGGAGGCGGCGGAGTTGTGCCAAGGGATTTTGCAACAGTCGATGGGGGTGTGGCCCTCACCCCCGGCCCCTCTCCCAGTGGGCGAGGGGAGTTGGGATGCTTTGCCTGCCTCTGGTTCCCTCTCCCCTAGGGAGAGGGCTAGGGTGAGGGGCATCCACCACCACGTTCCTGCCGATGCCCTGAATTTGATTTGGGTGGATAACCTGCTGTTGGCTCCCTTTTTGGGGATGCATACCCCCGCGATCGCCCTGCCCCAGTCCTGGGGTTACCAAACCCGCTGGTGCGATCGCAACAGTCCCGCCCTGCCTTTCAGCGATCTGCATCACCCGACCTTGCTCCAGGTTTTTCTGCGGGGCAATCCCTTCCTGGGGTCCGCTGGGGCCAACCAAGGCGCGATCGAACAATGGCTCAAAACCCTTCTAGCCCAGGACTGCCTACGGGGCTTGGTCATCTACGGCAGTCCCTACATCTGGGAACAGTGGCAACCGTTATTACCCGAAACCGTCCCCGCTGTCTTTACCTATGGCCAAATGCCCGCCGCCCAGGCGATCGCCCTCGCCGCCCTGAGCCACGCCACGCCCCCCGCCCCCGATCGTGACCTGACCCAAGCCTTCACCACCTAACCCCCGCTTCCTCCACCCCTTGCGCCTGCGATTGCGCCTGCGATCGGCCTCCGACCTTGCTCCCCCAACGTAAACCCGTTGTCACAAAAGCATTGTGCTAAACCGCCCTCAAATCTAAAATCAATCTGAAAGCAGCATTTTTTAACAAGATCCCTATAGACGCGAAACGGGAGCAATTTTTCCATGGATTACTACGCAACACAAGCGGTCCTTTCTGGTGTTTTTGATCTCGTGGCGGCGTTGGGTGTCGCAACTTTGACCACGGCCTACCTGGCGGATGCGCTCCATCCCAAATCTAAGGAACGGGTCGCGGCCTGGAAAAAGCGCAAACGGGCCAGAGGAGAGGCGTTATGGATGCCTGAATTGACCAGTGTTGCAGTTCCCGCGCCCGCCGAGGAGACCGTCGAGACAGCGCCGGAGCCAGTGGCGGCAGTTGTGCCGGAGCCGATCGCCGAGCTTGTACTAGAACCGGTGGCGGCAGTCCTGCCGGAGCCAGGGGTGGAGGCTGAACCGGAGCTAGAACCTCTGGCCCCCCCACAGGCGTTAGCTATTCCCACAGCGGTTCAGGAACCCCAAGTTTTAGAGCCAATGCTAGAACCGGCCCTTCAGCCCCTACCGGCGGCGTTACAACAGGCAGAACTGGAACGGGTGGAGGTGAGCCAAGAGGCGGCGAAGGTTCCCGCCCAGGTGGAGCAAAATTTAGACGATGGGCAATAGGGGTTTCACCTTTTTTGCCGTTTTTGGGGGCGCTCTGCGCCCTCTGGGGTTTATTCCCCCCGCTAGAAGATCTCAAAGGGTTCATCCCACTTTGAAGATATCTTGGTAGGGGTCGTGCCCCCGTGCCGACCCTCTTCGGCCCAAAACCGGGACAACCACGGGGGGATTGCCCCGACCCGATCGGTTAAATCGCTAAAGTGGGATACTCCCATCTCAAAAAGTTTCACAGTGTAGCTAATATCACAGACACAAACCAGACTTCTCGGTCAAATAAAGCTAAGGGAAGCATCAAAAACCCATCCCACCTTAAAACAAAACCTATTTAACCGCCCTGTTTTTTGCGGGGTTCCTGAGCTACGGCCACCCTTGTTTATAGCCCCCCGTGTCGTTTGCCTCAAGGCCCCCCGATCGCCCCATAATATCTCTGCATTGAGATCACTTTGCCCTGTATAATCCCTGGCCTAGGGTCTCCTTTGCCTCGGATCTTGTGCATTTGCCCTTGGGGTTTTGACCTTATTCCTTGGCTTGCTTGCGCCTTTGCTTTTGTGTTTCTGGCCCCGCGCCTTTGCTGTCGTACATGGCCCCGCCCAAACCAAGCCGCTGTCTCTCCCCCCTAGGGTTCAAAACAGCGACCGAATGACGGTTCCCCAGGTCGGCACGCAGAGCGCCAACGCTGGAGCGACGTTAAACGTTTGGACTCCTGGGCCGATCGACCCTATGGCGTAGACCGAACAGCCCAAACTAGGCCGCAAGCCTAGGGGCGAACCCCACACCATGCAGTCGATCGAAAGCTGAAGTTAGACCCCAGTCGGACTGAAATCAGACCGAAGTCGGACCCAAGTCAGACCCAAGTCAACCCTTAGCGAGCAGAGGCCAGGGCCAACGGCTCCTCTTCCCCTTCGGGACAGCGAAGGCTGGGGAACAGAAAATGGTTCTCTTCCACATATTGGGCACCAAACAACCCCTTCTCAGCCCAGAAGTACCGATCAGTGGTATGCTCGTTTCGCTTCACGAGCAGCAGGGCAGGAGGCATAATCCCCTCAGCATGGATGAATTTACGAGCAGCGGTCACGGGCTTGTCTTCACCGCACTCGATGCTGTACTGAGGGACATTTTCCAAGATTCTGCGCCCTTCTAAGCGGCGGCGGCTCTTGCGCTTGCGTCGTCTAGCCAACCTCCTTACCTCCTACGTTATTGAATACTAAAAATTACAAAGCATGATAGGGCTGAGACCATGGGACTCTTAGAAACCCCACAACAGCCTTTTTCCAGGCACCGGCCCTAGCAGCAAGGGATACGGACTCTGGAACACAACCCAAAACGAAGCCGTCGCACCAGCCTAACGCCGGTAAACCTCAGCATTGCTGTAGTTGACGAAGGTGCTGTTGGGTTGTAGTCATAGCTACAGAACCGTGGAAAGTATATCGATTCTCAACAGAATTTTCAACTTTCTTTAAGCTATCGATACAAACTGAGCGGCTCCGAGATGGTATTGCGCGTCTCTGGTGGGGGGCGGAGTCGGGGCAGTGCCCCAAGGTGCCCTTCAGATCCGGCATGGGTTACGGGAGCGGTAGCCTCAGCACTGTCAGCGGAAAAACGGTTTGCAGTTGGGTGGAATGACGGGGAAACGGTGGGATGACCGAGAGCTACCCCGATCGACGATCGGGTTAAATAAGTCGATCGTCCTTGGCCGCCTACAGTAGCGGTTTCCCAGCGAACAAAGTCTGCTAGCCTTCCCCTCCATCTACCTAGAGCGTTGGGAAATAGTGATCCCCTTTGGGATCTGAAGTCCCCTCACCCCCAACCCCTCTCCCAGGGGGGAAGAGGGGAGCAAGAGGATTCAGATTTGACGGCGGATCGCTATAGCAGTTTCGCAGCGGTGCGATTCGGAGACAGGGAGCCAGCCCTGTGTTATATCCTGTTGAACGGCTCTGGAGACGGAGAACCCAGGTAATCCCAACTCTGGCTTTGAAACTTTAAAGAAATCCTTGAAGAATCTAGGGATTTAGAGTCTCAGTCTGGGTATAAATACCCTGCGGGTATGAAACCCCAAAATTAGGTAGAATCGAGACTGAACTCTCCGATTTCTAGGGTTGAAGTGCATCGCCTAGAACCCAGTTCCTCGAATCCTAAAACCCCAAATGGTTTCTCGATAAACCCTCGTCTTGGCGCTGACTGAACCCGCTGTACGGTTGGCAGAAACGAAGGGCTTAGCTGGGACGGCTAGCTATTCTTTTCGCCCGGTTTACTCCCCTCCAGCAGCAAGAACTTTGCCTCAGGCAGTCATTCTGCTGTTCTCGGTGTAGCAAGGCCTCTGCGTACAGCCTCCATACATTGCTATGATGACTACTAATCTTAACAATTTTCATGGATTTGTTCAAGGGCTTTGGCCTGTGAATTTGGGGAATCTTGGACGACATTCCCGGTTTGGCGGGCCGTGTCTCCCCGATCGAATCAGCTTGACCCCTGCCCTGCTGTAGACGTTACGAGACCGTTGTCTCCTCTCTCCTTGCCCCCATGTCTCCGCCTGCCAGCCCTGAATTTATTAACCTTTGCCAGACCCAACTGCAATTGCTGGCCCAATCCCTGGGCATTTCCCTCGGTGTAGTCTACTTAACGGGTGACTGGGCCGATCGTCCCCAGACGGCTCCCATTGCCGTGGCTACCTATCCCGATGGGGGGGGCTGTGATCCCCTCGATTCTGCCGGGATGTTGCCCCCCCAAGCTTTGCCGGAAGAGCGATCGGTGTCCCTGGATCCTGCTCCTCAGGGGGGTTCCCCCGGTTCTAGGGTGCTGGTCTACCCATCGCGGGCGGAAGTGGACCAGGGCGCGGAATTGAACGAAGAAGTGGCCCAGGACGGTGCGCCGCTGGAGGCAGCTTTGCCCCAGGCTCCGGGGGAGTGCGATCGCCCCGCTGCCCCGCAACAGGGGGCGGATCTGTCTGCTGAGCGATCGCAGGCGGTGGCGGCGGTACCTGCGCCAGCTTGGGACGATCGGGGGCTGGGGGCGGTCGATCGGGTGGCCTCCGTGGTCTTAGATCCCCTGCAACGCCCCAGCCAATATTCCAGCCAATATCCCAGCCAGCACCCCAGCCAACACCCCAGCCAACACCAGATGGTCATGCCGCTTCAGCAGGGCAATTTTGTCTTGGGCTTTTTGGTGGTGGAGCGCGATGGCCCCGGTTGGACAGCCCAGGATCACCATCACCTCGATCAGGTCGCCCATGGTTTGACCTTGGCCTGTGTGTTAGAGCGGCGTTGCCACTGGATGCAGCAGCGCTATCGGGAGCAGGAGGTGATTCAGGAGCAGCAGCAGGATATTTTGGATACACTGTTGCACCAAATTCGCAATCCCCTGACGGCGCTGCGGACCTTTGGCAAGCTGTTGCTGCGGCGGCTCCAGGCGGAGGATCCCAACCGGGGGGTGGCGGAAAATATGGTGCGGGAGAGCGATCGCCTCAGTCTGTTGCTCCAGCAACTGAACCAGCAGACCGAGCATTGGCAGTCGGGCAACTGGCAAGCTGAGCATTGGCAGGGCGGCAGTTGGCAGGATATCCCCAGTTCGCCTCCGGTGCTGGCTGCGCAACTGGCCCCCAGCGACGATCGTCGGGCTGACCCCGTGGCCCCTAGCCCCCCTCCGGCTCTGCCGCCTGCGAGCCTGTCTCTGTTAACTTCCCAGTTGACGATCGAAGCCTGTGATTTGCGGGCTGTGCTTGCGCCTATTTTGGCCATGGCTTGGGCACGGGCTGAGGAGCAAAACCTGGTGATTCAGACCCATTTCCCTCCGGATCCCTGGCTGCCCTTGGCGGCCCATGCCCTGGCCTTGGGGGAGGTGTTGAGCAATGTGGTGGACAATGCCCTCAAATACACGCCGGAGGGCGGCGAGATTGCGGTGATTGTGCAGCAGGGGGCGGGGTTGGCGGCTTCAGGGCGGCTAGCGTGGCCGGGGGCAGAGGCAGGGGTTTGGGCGGGGGGATGGACCGAGATTATGGTGAGCGATACGGGGCCGGGGGTGCCGGAGTGCGATCGATCGCGTTTGTTTGAGCGGCATTATCGGGGGGTCCAGGCCCAGGGGGAGATTCCGGGGACGGGCATTGGTTTGGCGGTGGTGAAGGAGTTGGTGGAGCAGATGGGGGGGGAGTTGATGGTGGTGAGTCCGGCGGGTTGCTGGTCGCCGTGGGTGTTGGCTGCGGGCCAGGGCGGCGATCGCGGGGGTCCCGATGGGGCAGAATCCGAGGGGTTGCCCCCCGATCGGCCCAGGGGCGATCGCCCTAGCCCCGATCGCCCCGCCTCCCCCGGAACGGCCTTTTGCTTCCGCTTTCCCCACGGGTCTGCTCCCTCGGCCCCGGCCCTCCTTGACCCCAAAGCCTGAGAATTCCGGAGCAGTCTACTATAATGCTGAGACGTTAAATATCCTGCACGCATCTCACGCTGCTTTCAGCGCAATTCTGAACCAACGAGATCGGAATGGACTAGACCTCTGACTCTGGGAACGGTGACTTCAAGGCGGTACTTTACCCCCCCGGCAGCACCCTCCCTTTTCTTTCTAGAAGTCTATTTGCCTCTATTCCCTACCCAGGTTAACCATGACACCAGACACCGCCCACTACCAAGCTGTTGGCCTTGTTCGCGGAATTTATTCCGACAAGGCCCTGCATATTCGCCAAGGCAGTTACCCCGCTGTGGGGATTCGCAAGGCCAAGTGGCATCTTGATACGATTGAAAACAAGCCTTTTCGCTTCCTGGTTTACCCCCGTTTTGATCTCAAAGCAGAGACGCTAAAGTTTCAGATTTTGGCTTGGAGTGAGTTTCAAAATGAAGAGGATGAGTGGAAGTTAGCGGGGCTGTGGCAGTTTATTCCCCAGTTGCGTCGCCCGGTGCTGGCGATTCACCGCAACGAAAAGCATTGGGAGGGCGATCGGCTCAAGTCCTGTTACTTGCCCTTTGTCTGGAAAGGGGATGATTCGCCCCGGCCTTGGCGCTTTAATCCCCGTGGTGAGAAGGAGGATCAGGGTAGCCCGATGTTTGTGGCCTGTACTGCGACCCTCGATCGGCGCTTTCCCCGCTTTTTTATGAAGGATGTGATCCTAACTTTGGACGAAGCACCGAAGCGGATGCGGGCA
Source organism: Prochlorothrix sp. (assembly GCA_035286285.1). GTDB lineage: Bacteria > Cyanobacteriota > Cyanobacteriia > Prochlorotrichales > Prochlorotrichaceae > Prochlorothrix. The sequence continues at coordinate 1,064 of JAYKJG010000151.1, read as the reverse complement.
CCGAAGACGGAGAAAACCATTAAGAAAAAGCCTAAACGCAAGATTGAGTCCGGTGGGGGCGAGTTTTCCAAGCCTACCCCAACCAAGACGATTCAAACCCCCGGTGAGGGCGTTCCGCTGCGGGTGGATGATCCCACAGTGGATCAGGTGGTGCTGTCTAGTCCTGCGCCCGCTGAAGTTCAGGGGTCTGCGGCGCTGGGGTCTCACCCTGGGGAGGAGGCCGTTTCTACGCCTGAGGTGGTTCAGGATACGGCCCCCAGTGCGGTTGCCAGTGGGGAAGGGACCGTAGAGAGCGCTGACGCGCCGACTTCAGAGGCTATTTAACCCAATCTCCCCGAATCCCCCCGCATTCCCCCGAATCCCCCTGCATCCCCTTGGGTCAGGGGGGAAGGGCGGTTGATTCCTGGCGTGGGGGGGGTGGCAGTTTAGTACGGGTGTAAATTGCCGGTTTAGGGGAAGAAGACCGCTTTATCCCCTTCCTGTCGCTTTTTTAACTAATCTTTGGCTCTTTTTCTGAGTTTTCTATGGCTGAATCGTCGTGGCAGGGTCGTTTGGGGGTGTGTTACTCCCGCTATCAGGGTCAAACCTGCCAGCGTTTGACGGAGGTGCAAGCACCTTTTAAGCTGCAACGCCCGTTTTATCCGGAGGGGAAGCACCGCTGTCATGGGGTGGTGTTGCATACGGCGGGGGGGCTGGTGGGGGGCGATCGGCTGGATCTGCACGCGATTTTGGAGCCGGGGGCTGAGGCGCTGCTGACGACGGTGGCGGCGACGAAGATCTATGGTCCGGGGCGTTTAACCCAGGGGCTGGGGCCGATCGGGCTGGAGGCGGGGGGGCGGCGCGGGGGGGCGGCTGGGTCTGGGCCGATCGCGCCTAGCTGCCAACAGATTCGCTGGCAGTTGGGGGCGGGCTGCCATGGGGAGTGGCTGCCGCTGGAGACGATCGCCTATGGGGGGGCGCGGCATTGTCAAACGGTGCGGGTGGAGTTGGGGGAAGGGGCGACCTGGCTGGGTTGGGAGATGTTGCGGTTGGGCCGCAGTGCGGGGGGGGAGACCTTTGCGGGG
>JAYKJG010000150.1:0-2616 GCA_035286285.1 Prochlorothrix sp. | reverse complement strand
CTTAGTCAGCCAATACACCACCACACCGTAACTGGCCCCGTAACCGGCGCGATTTGGGGCAAACTGGAGAACAGCCCCTAGCCGATCGGGAGGGGCGGCTTGCAAATCTGTCTGGGAATAAGCTGCGGGAACAAGCTGCGGGAACAAGCTGCGGGAACAAGCTGCGGGAACAAGCTGCGGGAATAAACGGGCCAACCATCCCAAAAAAGTATCGGATTATACAAAAGGGGGGTTGTACCCCCTAACCATAAGACCCCTCTGAGGTTTCAGCCCGTTGACAGCGATCGGGGGGCACCCTACAGTTTGGCTCACTTACGGCTCACCGCTGGGTGACCCCCCACGATCGGCACCCAGCCCAGGGCCATCTCACCATAGTCCTCACCCCCCAACCCTCTCTTCCAAGAGGCAAGGAACAAGGGCTGCTGTCCGTAGGCACCACCCCGGTGAGCGATTGCCCATTGGTCACCCGTCAGCGGATTGTCCCTGGAGTTATGGCCTATCCCGGCCTCACTGGGATAGGGTAGCCCTAGGGTCGCACCTGTAATCTATCAGGGTGCAACGCAAGACCAGGGTGCAACGCAAGACCAGGGTGCAACGCAAAGCCAGGGTGCAACGCAAAACCAGATCTGATCACCCTGATACCCGCCATTCCCATGTCTGTAACACCGATGCTCATAACACGAATGCTTATCACCCAAATGCCCATAACCCGAAGGCTGAGGTCAGTTCCAATCAGGCTGTAACCCCTACAAACAGCACATTGGAGCGTTTGCCGATCACAGCGCTCTTAGCAGCGGCTGAGGGCGGCACCAAGGCAGCAGGGACGATCGTGTTTGTGATAAACCAATTCAAAACTGGCTTTCTCGTAAGATTGTCACTGCTTTTTGCAAGGGATGGAAGGGTGAGCATTGGCTAATCAGGGTCCACGGGATCTATTGCGGGGCTATCGTGGGTTTATCACAGGGCGATCGCGGGGCTATTGCGGGTCTATCGCGGGGCTATTGTGGGTTTATCACAGGTCCATCACGATCGGCAGCACCAGCAGCATTAGCCCCCACCGGATTAGCCCGATCGGAGATGTCCCCTTCCTCCCGCTGGTCTGCATGGGCCAGATCGTCACAGTCTTCTTCCGGTTCTGTCTCTGTCCTTCAACTGTCTGTAGCTAGGTTTGGCATCTGAGTCTGTTCTAGTCCACTTCGCACCCCAGAGATGACAAGAGCCTTGATCCTTCTCTGGGTCTTCAGCGGTGCCTTCAGGGTGTCCCAGGGATTCTGGGTGGACACACTCTTCGTCTAGGAGCCTCCCATATGGGCAGACTCTCTTTAGTAGGGACGCGATCGCCGCGCCCAGGGTCAGGGGATCTCGGCAACGGGTCAGGGACCCTGGCCCCTACCCAGTCGGTCAATCCGTCACCACGAGAGAGACCTCGCCTTTCTCCCTTCAGTTTGGGTTGGTTGCCCAGCTTGGCCTAGGCACCACCCACTGAGACCTCCAAACCAAACCTGGTTTTTTTAAGCAACGGAGTTGTTATGACTTACTCTTTATCCGAACTCGATCTCATTGAGCAGCTTAACCCCAGCGCAATGGATCAGATTCTGCTCTATTTGGCCTTCTCGGCTCTGCGGACCGGAGGCCATCGCCACGGAGCTTTCTTAGATGCCGCTGCAACCGCAGCCAAATGCGCCGTTTACACCACCTACCAAGAACAGGGACAAAATCTCCGCGTCACGGGACAACTCCACCACGTTGAACCCAAGCGGGTGAAGGCGATCGTCCAAGAAATAGAACAAGCCCTCACCCAGGGCAAACTGCTGAAAATGCTCGGTTCCCAGGAACCCCACTATTTAATCCAACTGCCCCACCTCTGGCAGCAGCGCTACCCCTGGCAACCGGGGCAGTCTCGGTTTGGTGGCACCAGCCTCACCCCCTCCGAGTGCCAACAAATTGAGGCCCACCTCCCCACCGATATCCCCCCAGCCCAAGTCATTAACCTGTTCCAGCTTATGGAGCTAATCGAAGTCCTCCATGCCCGGTCCCAGGAAAATTTGCCCCCCGATCGCCGCGTTCCCCTCAGTGAGTCCATGGCGGAACATATTCGCCGCCGCGTGCTCTACTCCGGCACCGTCCTCAGTGTGGAATCCTCCTGGGGAACTCCTTTCTATGCCCTGCAACGGGCGACCTATTCTCCAGCGGGGACAGAGGAGCGGAATTATGTGGTGGTGGAAGATACGGCGCGGTATTTCCGCTTGATGCGGGGCTGGGCGGAGAAGCAACCCCAAACGCTACGCATTTTAGAAGAGTTGGATATTCCCACCGATCGCATTGAAGAAGCCCTGGCGGAACTGGATGTTCTGTTGCGGGACTGGGCCGATCGCTACCACGATGACAACGCAACCCAAACCTTTGCGGTCCAAATGGCAGCGGGCCAAGCCCTGATCGTCCAGTCCCCCCTCGATCTCTAGCCAGGGCCACTTTGGAGCTAAATCGGGCTAGCACAGCATGGCGAACCGTCCCCCCCTTGTCTCAGTGCGGGCACCCTGCCCGCGAGGGGAGCCTCTCCCCTACCCCACTGGGTATCCAACGGACGCTTCGGTCCTTTTTGGGATCCCCGCTCTG